>NZ_FR885321.1:0-69773 GCF_000436315.1 Parabacteroides sp. CAG:2
AGGAGTCAGTCCGTAAGGGGTGACTCCTTTTTTTGGTATATATCCTCTCTGCCTTTTTCTATTTTTAGGTGTACTTTGTTGTTCGGATGGATAAGAAATTGTAATTTTGTGCTTTTGTAATAGCTAAGAACCTCATATGGATACTGAAAAGAAAGAGAATAAAGAAGTAAATAAACTTTCGCTACTTATCGTAGCAGTTATAGTATTGGTACTGATTATTGCTGGTGCCGGTTATTATATTTATCATCAAAAGCAGCAAATGACTGATTTGGTGGAAACCTTTGATCTTGAGAAAGAATCTTTGGAGGATGAATATAATGAATTGTCTCTTCAATATGAAGGTTATAAGTTTAGCGTAGGCAATGATTCCCTTGTTGCCCTATTATCTACGGAGCAAGCAAAGGTACAACGTTTATTGGAAGAATTGCGTACGGTGAAGGCTACGAATGCGAAGGAAATAGCTCGCTTGAAAAAGGAATTGGATACCTTACGTAAAATCATGCGTAACTATGTTGTCCAAATCGATTCCTTGAATCGTGAGAATGAGCAATTGAAGGTTGAAAAGAAAGAGGCTGTTCAGAAATATCAGAGGGCTACTTCACAAGCTGCTACCTTGAAAAAGGAAAAAGAGAAATTGACGGAAAGAGTAACGTTAGCTAGTCGTTTGGATGCGACGGATATTAACGTGACTCCTGTGAACTCTCGAGGTAAACTCGCTAAGCGTATTAAGAAGATGCAGCAATTCGTCGTGACTTTCAAGATAGCGAAGAACATTACCGCTCCTGTCGGCGAAAAGATGGTATATGTACGGATCATGAAACCGGATGACGATATATTGGTGAAAAGCCGTGCGGATGTATTCGCTTTTGAAGGAAAGGAAATCAATTATTCTATGAAGAAAATGATAGAATATGAAGGTGAGGAGGTGGCAGTGACCATGTATTGGAATATCGAGGAATTCTTATCTCCGGGTACTTACCGTGTGGATATTTTCTCTGACGGTAATTTGATCGGACAGAAGAGATTTACCTTGGATGATTAACTATGAAATTATCTCCCGACTTTGAGAAGTTCCTAAGTTTTATTCCGGAGATTCTGTCTCGAGATGAATCTTTCCTAAAGGATTTGGAAAGTTGTACTCGAGGTGTGACAATCCGGAAAGGGGATTATTTGATTCGTACGGGCGAGTTGTGCCAAGATGCCTATTTTATTAATAAAGGGCTTTTTATCAATCAATATATTAATGAGAATGGGAATGAATGCGTAACCGGTTTCTCCTCGGATAGTATGTACCCTTTTGTTTCTACAATAGGTTATTTTACACAAGTCCCTTCCGAGTTTGAGGTGAAAGCTATCGAGGATGGTGAATTGCTCTGTTTTTCCCGGACGGATATCGAACGTTTGTCGTTGGGATATCCAGCTTTCGCTACCTGTTATCAGAATGTGATGCTGATGATTATTTCCAAGCTCTATTCAATGTTCGCTGTCCGTCAAACCTGTAAGGCGGAAGAATTCCTGAAATATCTTTATACGAACCACCAATGGATCGTAAGCCGGGTCCCTGATAAATATATAGCTCAATATATGGGGGTTAGTGATTCTTGGTATTGTAAGTTGAAGAAACGTATCCTTTATTGAATTAGTTCAATTTTATATTCGCTTTAAACCTATACTTTTGTGCGGGTTTTTATATTTTTGTCACATAGGGAATATGATGGCATTATATAGGTAGGTTAAAACGATATAAAGATGAAACGAACTATCTTACTATTAACATTTGTAGTCACGGTGAGCTGTATGCACGCTCAGCGAATGTTGACATTGGAAGAGTGCCGGAATCTGGCGATCCAGAACAATAAGGAGCTACAAATCTCTGGCGAAAAGATCAAGATGGCGGATAACGAGAAGAAAGCCGCTTTTACCAAGTATTTTCCTCAATTATCGGCAAACGGTGCCTATATGTGGAACCAGAAGGATATAAACTTACTGGACATGGGCGCTTTGTCCTCATCCTTGAGCTCTTCTTTAGGTGGCTTGGCCCAATTACCGATGATCCAACATTTGATGAGTGGGGTGAACGATATGCAACATTTGGATGTGCAGAATATCTGGGTGGGTAATGTATCGTTGGTACAGCCTGTATTCATGGGTGGGAAGATCGTTAATTATAACCAAATCACTAAGTTTGCCAAGCAATTAGCGGAGTCAATGAATAATTTACAGTTGCAGGACTTGATTTATAAGACTGACGAAACCTATTGGCAGGTCATATCTTTGGTGAATAAGAAGAAATTGGCGGACGCTTATGTGGATTTGCTCCGTAAGATGGATAGTGATGTGACCGCTATGATCTATGAGGGAGTCGCTACCGAGGCCGATGGTCTTTCTGTCAAGGTGAAACTGAATGAGGCGGAGATGGCTCAGACTAAGGTTGAGAATGGTCTGGCTTTAACCCGAATGCTTTTAGCGCAAATTTGTGGTCTGTCTTTAGAGGAGGATTTATCGCTTGCAGACGAGAAGCTGGATAATTTTCCGGTAGAGACAACACAAGCCTCGGCCGATCTGAATGAGGCTTTCATGAATCGTAATGAACTGAGAAGTTTGGATCTGGCAACGAAAATCTATAAGCGAAAAGAACGTATTGCTTTGGCAGAGATGTTGCCTAATGTCGCTTTAGCGGCGAATTACTTCGTCACGAATCCGAATGTTTTTAATGGTTTTAAAAATGATTTCGCCGGTATGTTTAATGTCGGAGTTATGGTAAAGGTACCCTTGTCCGGTTGGTGGGAAGGCACTTATAGGCGTAACTCGGCGAAAGCGGAAACGCGCATAAAAACACTGGAATGGCAGGATGCTCGTGAAAAGATCGAGTTGCAGGTAAATCAATCCGTTTATAAAGTGAATGAAGCGGGCAAAAAGTTGATCGCTTCTTCCCGTAATATGGAAAATGCGGAAGAGAATTTGCGGCGTGCGAATTTCGGTTTTGAGGAAGGGGTTATCCCGGCTTTGAACTTAATGGAGGCGCAGACAGCATGGGTTTCTGCTCGCTCTAGTTTGATTGATGCTCAAATCGAGGTGAAATTAACAGAAGTTTATCTAAGCAAGGCTTTGGGTAAACTGTCCGCAAATGAATAAGAGTAATAACAAATAAAAATATACACAGAGATGAACGAGAACAAGAAGTTTTCTATCAGTAACATGATGTTAGCTTTTATCACGGTATTGGTCGTGATCGGATTGGTAGCCTTGGCGGGTTTCTTCCTGCTTACACCGCCTGACGATATTATAATGGGGCAGGCCGAGGCCACCCAAGTTCGTATCTCCGGTAAGGTTCCCGGACGTATCGCTTCTTATCGTTTTGGCGAAGGCGATCAGGTAAAAGCCGGAGATACTTTGGTCTTTTTAGATACGCCCGAGGTTATGGCGAAGCTGAAACAAGCGGAGGCGGCTCGTGCGGCAGCGGAGGCGCAGAACGCTAAAGCGATTAAAGGAGCCCGTGAACAGGAAATCACGGCCGCTTATGAGATGTGGCAAAAGGCGCAAGCTGGATTAACTATCGCTAAGAAATCTTTCGATCGTATTCAGAATTTATACGAGAAAGGGGTGATGTCCGCTCAAAAAAGAGACGAGGTGGAGGCTAATTATAACGCTATGGTAGCGACAGAGAAGGCTGCCCGTTCTCAATATGAGATGGCAAAAGAAGGTGCCCGTAAGGAAGATAAGGCTGCCGCTGCCGCTATGGTCCAACGTGCGGAAGGTGCTATCGCCGAAGTGGAGTCGTATGTGGGCGAGAGCGCTTTGGTGGCTCCGATTGACGGGGAGGTTTCAGAACGGTTCCCGGAAGTCGGTGAGTTGGTTGGTACAGGCGCTCCGATCATGAATATCTCTGATTTAAATGATGTATGGGTAACTTTCAGTATTCGTGAGGATCTGTTGAAAGATATCAAGATTGGCTCGGAAGTAAATGCTTTTATACCGGCGTTGGGGGACCTACCGGTGAAGTTGAAAGTCTATTATATGAAGGATATGGGCTCGTATGCCGCATGGAAAGCGACAAAGACGAATGGACAATATGACTCGAAGACTTTCGAGGTGCGTGCTCGTCCGTTGGAGAAAGTCGCTGATCTTCGTCCGGGAATGTCCGTGATCTTAAAGAAAAAAGGGAAAGAGATCGTATGACCTATAAAGAAAGTTTGCATAGAATCTGGCTTATCGCGAAGCGTGAGGTGCATCGGCTGGTGGCTCAACCGATTTACTTCTTTTGTATGCTGATCGCTCCGGCTATCTGTGTCATTTTCTTTGTATCGTTGATGCATGAGGGATTGCCGACCGATCTGCCGATAGCAGTGGTGGATATGGATAACTCCGCTACCTCACGCAATTTGATTCGCCAGTTGGATGCCTTTGAGCAGACAGAGGTGTATATGAAAACCATGTCGTTTACCGAGGCTCGTCAGGAAATGCAGAAAGGGAATGTATATGGAATTTTTTACATTCCATCCGGTTTCGCCGTGGACGCCACATCTGGAAAGCAGCCCCGGTTGTCTTTCTATACGAATGCTACCTATTTGATCGCCGCTTCCTTGCTGTTTCGGGATATGAAAACGATGTCGGTATTGGCGGGGGCCGCTGTGGGTTTACAGACCGGACAAGCTAAAGGGTATACCGAAGCGCAGATCATGGGACAGCTACAACCGATCGTGATCGATACGCATCCGATCGGCAATCCGTGGTTGAATTATTCGGTATATTTGAATAATACGGTTTTGCCGGGTATCATTCAGTTGATGGTATTTCTAGTGACAGTATTCAGTATCGGTACGGAAATTAAATATTCCACATCCCGTAAATGGTTGGATATGGGAGGGAGTTCTATCGCAGTTAGTTTGTTGGGAAAGTTATTGCCGCAGACGGCTATTTTTACGGTCGTAGGCTTTATGTATTGTGCGGTGTTATATGGATTTAATTCTTTCCCGTTAAATAGCGGTTGGTTTCCGATGCTTTTGGCGATGTTTTTGCTGATTATATCCTCTCAGGCGGTAGGCGTATTTATGATCGGCGTATTACCGACTCCCCGTTTAGGGCTTAGCTTCGCCAGCCTGTTCGGAATGATCTCGTTCTCCATTGTCGGATTCTCGTTTCCGGTACAAGGTATGGACCCTACGTTGCAAGCGTTGGCTCGTTTGTTCCCTTTGCGGCATTATTTCTTGATTTATGTCGATCAAGCCTTGAACGGGCGGGCGCTATTCTATACGTTGGGCGAGTACGCTTGGTTGTTGGGATTTCTGATCTTGCCGTTCCTTATCGGGCGGAACTTGAAGAGGGCGTTGTTGGATTTCAAATATCTACCGTAAAAACTGTATGTGATGAAAAGAGAACATCGTTTACGATATATCATAAAGGAAGGTCTTCTGGATACGTTTTATATTTGGAAGGATGAATTGAGAAACGTGTTTAAAGATGCGGGGGTCATGATTTTCTTTTTCTTGGTGCCTTTCGTATATCCGCTGCTTTATTCATTTATATATAATAACGAGGTAGTACACGAGGCGAAGATGGTGGTGGTAGACCAAAGTGATTCCTATTTGAGTCGTGAGTTTACCAGACGGGTTAACGCCACGCCAGATGTGGAAGTAGTGGGTGTTTGTCCGGATATGGCGGAAGCAAAGAAGATGTTGGATGAGAAGAAGGCCTATGGAATTTTGCTCTTTCCCCCGGATTATAGTAAGGACCTGCATGAAGGGCGACAGACAACCGTCTCGTTGTATTGCGATATGAGCGCCTTATTGTTTTATAAGGCTTTCCTTTTGGCGACGACAGAGGTGTCATTGGATATGGGTAAGGAACTTCGGATGCATAATAATCCGTCGTCTACGGATAAGATGGACCAGATCACGGTAGACCCGATCCCGTATGAATCGGTAGCGTTGTTTAATTCCCAGAATGGCTTTGCCAGTTTCTTGGTACCGGCTATCTTGATCTTGGTATTGCAACAGACCTTGATATTGGGTATCGGAATGTTGGGAGGAACGGCCCGGGAAAAGAACCGCTTTCATAGTCTGGTGCCTATTTGCCGGCATTTTAATGGAACTTTGCGTATCGTGTTCGGCAAGTCGCTGACTTATCTTTTGCTGTATGTGGTGGTTTGCATCTGGGTATTGGCTATTGTCCCTAAGTTATTCTCCTTACCTCAGGTTGGTGAGCCACTGACTATTTTGTTGTTTTTACTGCCTTACCTGTTTGCCTGTATTTTTATGTCTATGACGCTATCTGGATTTATGACGAGTCGTGAGTCGCCCATGTTGGTATTCGTTTTCACGTCTGTCATCTTGTTATTTATCTCGGGTGTCTCTTGGCCGGAGGCGGCTATTCCTCCGTTTTGGAAAGTGGTGGGTTATTTGTTTCCTTCTACTCCGGGTATCCAGGGATTTATTCGTATCAATACGGCAGGCGCTTCCTTGCATGAGGTGGCGCATGAATATCGGGTATTATGGATTCAAGCGGGCGTATATTTCATCTTGTCTTGTATCATTTACCGTTATCAGATCATACGTAGCCGCAAGATGATTATTAAGCAATATCGGTATATGAAGATGCGACGGATGTTGCGAGAGAGAGAATAATCCCTCGTTTAGGTCTACCCTAATCGCTCATTTAGGGTGTCCCTAAACGGGGGATTAGGGTGAGGGTAAATGTGTGATTAGATTTTAACTTTCGGTTTATACATATCCTCAGCCGTCAGGCCACATTCTTTCATCATGCGGATACTGTAAGACAGATCGCTGACGTTTGGTGTCACGTTGTTACTTCCAAACGTGAATTTAACGCCGGCGGCTTTCGCCTTCATAATGATCGCTTTATTTGGAATGTTGTATAGTTCGTTGATCTCTAAAGCTTTTCCGCTTTTAGCCAATGCCTCGACGAAACGCTTCATGCGGGCCTCCGTCCAGAACTCGTCAAAACGCTTATCCATCGGAGATGGCAAGAAACAAGGATTTACATAGATATCTACCGGCTCTTCCAATACGGAGCAGATACGATCTACGATCATGTCCATATATTGCTCCTCATTCTCGATCCAAGTCTCTTCCGGAATCCATAGGCGGGTACGGCGACCTTTATTGTCCTTGAACGTCAAAGCGTCCGTAAACACATAGTCGAATTCTTTAAGAGTCTCGGGAGAGAATGTGGTTATCCATTCGCGTCCTTCCGCTTGCATACCAAGGATGAAAGGCTGTGAGCGCATCTCATTTAGGTAATCCATGACTTGTTGGTCGTTCGTGATCGGGAAACCGATGCCGCAGTTCGGTGCGATCGTATAATTGATACCGGTCTTGCGGGATTGCTTAGCGGCAACTTCCTTGGTTAATCCACCTTTTAAATGCACGTGGTAATCCAATACAGGGAAATCCGATTGATGTAATTTTATGATCTCGTCATTTTGCTCATCGTTAGCTTCCGCCAATTGTGCGTTGATATCGATCGTGGATTCATCAATTACGTTCACGGTGATGTTCTTGATCTGGATCTCACCGCTACCATCACTCTCTATGCCAAATGTCCCTTCCGATAATAAGGCATAGGTGTTAGCGTCCGTACGATACGGTGCGGTCGGTTGGATATACTCTACAACCGGTTCGCCGTTTATATTTACATCGATCTCTTGTCCGGCAACCCGGATATCCATCTTGAACCATTGATCTTCTTTTACGAAGCTTTTGGTCAAATTCCTCACGGAAACAAGACTTCCTGTCATTTTCCACCAAACCTTATCAGCCCGGTCATTATTGATAGCGATACGATATCCTTTCTTCAAGTTCGGGTCCGTATGGAACCAGACGGCGCCTTTGCCTCCCGGGGTAGTACGTAAATCAAGGGTCAGATCGAAGTTTTTGTATTTGCCGTTTTTCAGTACGACCAGCGCATCCGTACCTTTCAAGGTCATTATGTCGTCTTGAACGGAGACATCGCCTGTCATTTTCCATTTGTTACTATCTTTGCCATCGAATAAGGTGCCACTGCCAGAAACACTACAGGCTGTGGTCAGGACAAAGAGAAGGCCCATCGCTAGAATTGATAATTTTTTCATGATATAAATGATTTAAGTAATAATATATCCTCCAAAGATAACGAAAATTAAAATACAATGTCCTTTTTGAAGATTTTAACTTCCATAAAGATATAAACCTAAGAATATAGTCTTACTTTTGTAAAAATTCTCAATCAAACTTAATTAATAGTACTATGCAGAACAGACGTAATTTTTTGAAGCAAGCCTCTTTGATGCTTGCGGGTGGGTTGGTAGCCCCGCAGTTATTATCTTCTTGTGGCGGTAAATCAGGACAAGCTGCCGCTACAGCATCGGAGTCTTCTAAATATATAGGGCTTCAATTGTATTCTTTAAGAGACCTTGTAAAAGAAGAAGGTATCCAGAAAGTCTTGGAAACCGCCGCTAAGATGGGTTATAAGAATCTGGAGACAGCAAGCTATGATAACGGTAAGATTTACGGTTTAGCTCCCGCTGAATTTAAGAAAATGGTGAATGACCTAGGTATGAAGTGCACGAGCGCTCACCTTGGACAGGCCTTTACGAAAGAAAAAGAAGCCGAGGTTATGAGTTGGTGGGATCAAGCGATCGATGCTCATAATGAGTTAGGCGTTAAATATATGGTTCAACCGTGGATGCCGGTTAACGATAAGACTACATTGGATGACTTGAAGATGTACTGTGATTATTTCAACACGGTTGGTTATAAGACCGCTGCCGCTAGTATCGCATTCGGTTATCATAACCATGACTTCGAGTTCCGTAAGATTGACGATCAGTTGATTTATGATTATCTGTTGGATAACGTAAGCCCGAACCACGTATTCTTCGAGATGGATGTATACTGGGTAATGATGGGTGGCGGTGATCCTGTCGCTTACTTGAAGAACCGTCCGAGCCAGTTCAAGGCTATCCATATCAAGGATGAGAAAGAGATCGGCGCAAGCGGTAAGATGGATTTCAAGCCTATCTTCGATCAAATGTACGCTAATAACGTAAAGGATTGGTATGTTGAAGTGGAACAATATACTAACAATGATCCGGTTGCCAGCGTTCAGCAAAGCTATGATTTCTTGAATAAGGCTGATTATGTGAAATAATCCGTTCGATGATAAAAAAGAAGAGGCTACTTCATTATCGGGTAGCCTCTTTTTTTATGTTCGCTTATTTGGAATACTCGTTCAATCGGGTGGATTTCGCAAGCTCGATGATTTGTTTCCAATCTTTAGCTAAGTTTTCCATATCCGGATATAGTAAATCCGCTCCGGCATCTAATAAAACTTGATCGGGGAGAGGTCCGGTGTTTACGGCTATCGTAAAGATATTGGCTGCCACGGCAGCTTCTACTCCCATGGGAGCGTTCTCTACCACAAAAGTTTCATTAGGCTTCGCATGCGCTTTTTGAAGTCCCATTAAATAAGGTTCGGGGTGTGGCTTGCCATATTTCACGTCGAAAGCCGTAACCATTTTCTCTCGGTTGAAATGTCCCGGATAGGTATGGTTTAGCTTATCGATCAAGCTATGTTGGCCGGAACCGGTGACAACCAATCGTTGCAGTCCGGATGCTTCCACTTCTTTTAGAACCTCTGCGGCGCCGATCATGGGGGCACCGTCATTATAGGTATTGAATAGATCCGCTTTCTCTTTATAGATCGTTTGCTTCTCCTCGGCGGTAGCGTCTCGTTGGAAAGTGCGTTGGTATAGCTCGTTGATCGTGCTTTCCCCAGTACGTCCTTCGAACATATAAAAGTCTTCCGGCCGAGAAGTTAGCTGATGGAGGGTCGCTACCTCATGCCATGCCCGTGCATGAAAACGCATAGAGTCATATAATACACCATCCATATCGAAAAGAACAGCTTTGGGAGAAAGGGATTCCTGCCTGTGTTTACGCAGATATCGGATAATCGCTTCTTGAATCATGTTATTACCTTCTTAAAAACCAATACAAAGGTACGTAATAAATCGGAATTAACAGAAATGGGAGGAAAGCTTCTTGAGATTAAATAAATATGATATATAATGGAATTTCATTTTATGAAACAAAAATGGTTTAAATGGGTGCTTACTTTTGATCCACCTACATGTACACCCTAACCGGATTGATAAATTCTATAATTATCTGGATGAGTTGATAGATGTATTGAAAAATAAGGGATATAAATTTATTTCGTTGAGATAATTAATCAATAAATTATGACGTAGTTCGGTGAGAACTCTAGTAAGCGCATTAATAACGAATTTTCAAAGGCTATAACTTGCTATGAATAAGTGATATCATAATACTGTATACTATTTCTTATTAATTATATTTCTACCAAAGTCTCACTTGTCTATCTGAAAGGGGTTCAATTATACCTACATTTAGGTATATAATATTTCTGTATACATTGATTTTTAATATATGATATTTTGATATTCCCCAAATATTCATATATTTGCAATGATTAAACAACTAAGTTCTCACCGGACTCTTTTCTGGTGAAGAATGGTATATTTATTATCTAGTATGAATAGAGGAGAATTAGTACAATCTCTTGTGGAAGAAACAGGATTGCCGAAAAATGTTGTTAGAACCGTAGTGAATGCGTTACCGACTGTTGTGGCGAAAGGAATACGGGAAGGAGAATCTATTTCCATGAAAGGATTTGGATCTTTTGTACCTTGGCAACAATCCGAGCGATTGGCACGTAATCCGAAAACAGGGGAGGAAGTAATGATTACTCCACGTGTCTCGGTCAAATTCAAGGCCGGGAGCGATTTACTTAAAGAATTAAATGAGTAATAAAAAACTATTCAAACGAAAAAACGGTTTCCTCGTGATGAGAAAACCGTTTTTTTATGGGATAAATCGTATTATAAACGTGCTTTGATAGCTTCGCTTTCTTTCTCGTATCCCGGCTTATTCAACAGGGCGAACATATTCTTCTTATAAGCCTCGACACCCGGTTGATTGAATGGGTTAACGCCCAACATATAACCACTGATGCCACAAGCTTTCTCGAAGAAATAGAACAACTGACCAATATAGAACGCACTTACTTCCGGCATAGTTACCTTGATATTAGGAACGCCACCATCTACGTGAGCTAACTGAGTACCTAACTCAGCCATCTTGTTTACCTCGTCTACATGCTTGCCTGCCAAGAAGTTCAATCCATCCAAATCAGCCTCGTCTGTAGGAACCAATACGCTATGATCTGTAGCTTCCACGGAGATAACCGTTTCGAAAATCGTACGCTCACCGTCTTGAATCCATTGACCCATGGAATGCAAATCGGTTGTCAAATCTACAGATGCGGGGAAAATACCTTTACCGTCTTTACCTTCGCTCTCTCCATAAAGTTGTTTCCACCATTCTGCGATATAATGCAATTTCGGATGGAAGTTAGCCAAGATCTCAATCTTTTTACCGCTCTTATACAACTCGTTACGAGTAGCGGCATAGATAGCGGCCATATTATCAGCGAAAGGAACGCTCGCGTCTGTAGCTTTTTCCATGGAAACAGCTCCAGCAACCAAGTCGCGGATGCTGATACCTGCCACGGCGATCGGAAGCAAACCTACCGGAGTTAAAACAGAGAAACGTCCACCTACGTTATCAGGGATGATGAAAGTCTTGTAACCTTCTTGATCCGCCAAGGTACGCAAAGCTCCTCTCTTAGCGTCCGTGATAGCTACGATACGATGTTTAGCCTCTTCCTTGCCAACAGCATCTTCCAATTGTTTCTTCAAGATACGGAAAGCCAAAGCCGGCTCTGTAGTCGTACCAGACTTGGAGATATTGATAATACCGAATTGCTTACCTTTCAAAACTTCGCTTAATTCATAAAGATAATCCTCTCCGATATTGTGTCCGGCGTATAACATAACCGGGTTTTTGCGGTCGTTTTGCAACCAGTCGAAGCTGTTGTTTAACGCTTCTACTACCGCTTTGGTACCCAAATAGCTACCACCGATACCAATGGCTACGACCACTTCACATTTAGAACGAAGCACGTTCGCCGTATTCTCGATGTCGGCCAACTCTGTGTCCGTGATAGAAGAGGGGAGATGCAACCAACCCAAAAAGTCGTTACCTGCTCCGTTACCGTTATGTAATGTGGCAATACATTCCATTGCCTTGGCCTCTTGAGCGTAAACCTGTTCCTTGGAGACAGTGCCCAGAGCCTTGTCGATGTTTAAACTGATGTTTTTCATATGCTATTTTATTTAAACGTTTCCGTTAATTGACGAATGACCGTTGTTGGCGATTTCTTCTCGTACAATATATCATAAACTGCGTCCAGTATCGGCATGTTCACTTTATATTTCTCATTGATCTCACGCATACACTTGGTTCCATAATATCCCTCGGCGATCATTTCCATCTCCAGCTGCGCTGTCTTCACGGAATATCCTTTACCGATCATGGTTCCGAAAGTACGGTTACGGCTGAACCGGGAATAAGCGGTAACCAGCAAATCGCCAAGGTAGACGGAGTCGGTGATATCCCGCTCCAGCCCGTGTACGGCGTCCACGAAATTACGCATCTCCTCAATAGCGTTCGAGATAAATACGGCTTGGAAGTTATCGCCATATTTCATCCCATGGCAAATACCGGCGGCGATAGCGTACACGTTCTTCAGTACGGCGGCGTATTCGATACCGGTCACATCCTTACAGAAGGAATTCTTTAAGTATTGATTCTTGAAAACGGGGGATATCGTACGGACCTTCTCGATGTCGGAACAAGCCAACGTAATGTACGAGAGCCGCTCCAGAGCGATCTCTTCCGCATGACAGGGACCACCGATAACTGCTATATTTTCTGTCGGAACCTTGTAATACTCCGCGAAGTAATCCGTAATCAACATATTCTCATCCGGTACGATACCCTTGATCGCCGAGATGATAAACTTATCTTTCAAAGAGGTCTTCACCTTCTTCAAATGTTGTTTCAAGAAAGGGGAAGGCGTAGCGAAGATCAAGGTATCCGAGTCCTTGATCGCTTGGTTGATATTGGAATAGAAGTTTATCTTGTTCGTGTCGAATTTCACGGCGGTGAGGTAACACGGGTTGTGTCCCAACTGCTTGAACTCCTCGATACGATCGGGCCTACGCATGTACCAGTTGATACTATCTTGAGTTGAAAGTACGATCTTGGCTAAGGCGGTAGCCCAGCTACCACCTCCCATTATCGCGATTTTTCCGGGCAAATCCATCGTATCACGCTTTTATTCTCCTACATTGGCTATCCAAGCTTCTATTTCTTGGATCGTAGGATTTTGCAGTTCTAACTTATATTTTTTATTAAGCTCACAAAGCTCTTGTCTTAATTTGTTGGCGTTCGCTTCTTTCAGCGTGTCAACCGTCAGGTAGCCGGCTTTCTGCAAAGCGGGAACCCACTCCTCGGAAATACCCAAGGCTACGTATTTGTCGGCGTTATCTTTCTTTGCGGTTTTCTCCGGACGCATTTGCGGGAAAAGCAATACCTCTTGGATCGTTGTCTGTCCGGTCATCAACATAACCAGACGGTCGATACCGATACCGATACCCGACGTAGGAGGCATACCGAATTGAAGGGCGCGTAAGAAATCTTGATCGATGAACATCGCCTCGTCGTCCCCTTTCTCGCTCAAGCGTAATTGCTCCTTGAAACGTTCTTCTTGGTCGATCGGATCGTTTAGCTCGCTATAAGCGTTCGCCAATTCCTTCCCGTTTACCATCAACTCGAAGCGTTCGGTCAATCCCGGTTTGCTACGGTGCATCTTAGTCAGCGGGCTCATCTCAACCGGATAGTCGATGATGAAGGTCGGCTGGATAAACGTACCCTCGCAGAACTCCCCGAAGATCTCGTCGATCAATTTACCTTTACCCATCGTATCGTCGATCTCCATCTTCAATTCCTTGCAGATCGTACGGATCTCGTCCTCGCTCTTACCTTCCAAGTCGTAACCCGTCTTTTCCTTGATCGCCTCCAAGATCGGCAAACGGCGGAAAGGAGCCTTGAAGCTGATTGTCTTACCGTCGATCGTGCTCTCGCTCGTACCGTTCACGGCGATACAGATACGCTCCAACAGCTTCTCAGTGAAGCTCATCATCCAGTTATAGTCTTTGTATTGGACATAAAGTTCCATACAAGTGAACTCCGGGTTGTGCGTACGGTCCATACCCTCGTTACGGAAATTCTTACCGATCTCGTATACACCCTCGAATCCACCGACGATCAATCGTTTCAAATACAACTCGGTAGCGATACGTAAATATAAATCGATGTCCAAGGAGTTATGATGTGTCGTGAACGGACGTGCGCTAGCTCCTCCGGCGATAGATTGCAGGATCGGAGTCTCTACCTCCGTATATCCGGCCTCATCCAAAGCGGTACGCATGGTCTTGATGATAGCCGCACGTTTCATGAAAATATCTTTTACGCCATCGTTTACTACCAAATCCACGTAACGTTGACGGTAGCGAAGCTCCGGGTCATTAAAACCGTCGTAAGCGACACCGTCCTTATATTTAACGACCGGTAGCGGACGAAGTGATTTAGACAAAACTGTCAATTCTTGAGCATGAACGGAAATTTCTCCCATCTGAGTACGGAAAACGAATCCCTTGATCCCGACGAAATCACCGATATCCAGTAATTTCTTGAAAACGACATTGTAGGTGTCCTTATTCTCATCCGGACAAATATCGTCACGGGAGATATAGACCTGTATTCTGCCCTCGGAATCCTGCAATTCCATGAAGGAAGCCTTACCCATGATACGACGGCTCATGATACGGCCGGCGATACTTACCGGGCGTGGCTCAGCGTCGTCTTTGAATGTCTCTTTTATTTCTTTGGAAAATGCGTTCGTTACATACTCAGCTGCGGGATAAGGCTCTATCCCCATCTGACGCAACTGCTCCATGCTATTACGTCTTATTATTTCCTGTTCACTCAGTTCTAATAGATTCATTATGCTATTATTTTGTATAATACGGCGCAAAAGTACAAAATATTTCTGATTTATGCTGACTTATGTGGTAAAAGGTTGAGGTCACCGATCTTGTTTGTTCATGGATAAAGTATCTTAGGTTCATCGGTAAAGTATCTTAGGATCCTTGGTGAAGTATCTTAGGTTTGTAGGCCAATGAACTTAAGACCCAATAATTTTATCTTTCATCACTAAATACAATTCTCTATTTTGAATCCAAGGTTGAACTTTTCTCGAAGTTCCTCTTTGGAATAGTTTACTACTTCATTCATATCATGCATCGCTTTTTCGCTATGTATCCTTGAACGGAACATCCCATTTTGATCCCGGGGATGAGACAAATGGAATAAACAGCCCTCACTCCGATAAATCCGGTAGCCAAAACTCAACCAACGGTAATGTCTTTCTCCGTCCTCCAAGCCCCAGCCATAGAAATCCTCATTCTCCATACCCGCTTGCAGGTATTTTTCCGTTTGGGCGAAGACCGCTCCCCCGACTGCGCCTATCACTCCCTCTACTGTGTACAAAGAGTTCATCTTTGCTTGATTTTTTTTTAGGAAATCTAAGTCACGATGGAGCCAATAATGTTCCCTCAATATATCTGACGTATCTAAAAAATTACCATCATATGGATAAGCGACATCAGAAGTCCTAGTTCTAAGCTGTTTCACCGCATCCAATATTTGAAGGTGGTCCAGTATCACATCTGCGTCCCAAATACAAACAAGTGGAGTATCAACCTGCTTTGCGAGGATATTCAAGTATTTGGTCTTGTAGAATACAGGATCTTTATCCACGAGGAAAGTGTACTTCACCGTATCATCTTTTATTAACGAGGGGATAATCTCATTTTGGTATGATGAGGCCTCCAGAATTAAGATGCGTGTCCGGAAATAACGTACTATTGAGTCCACGGACATCAACAGGTTCTCCAAACGGATCATGGAATCGATCCGTACGGGAATAATAAATGTTGTATCTGTCAAGTCTATTCGCATAAATATCTTTGCTTAATGTTTAACAATGCCAACACCGTACCGGGGAAACCATTCAGCAATCCTCGGTGTATATTATAGTAGTATTCGTTCTCCATTAGGGCATCCCAAGCGTCAGACGAGATGATCCGATCGTAAATTAAGTGCGGATTGAAAGGAATAGTGTATTTAGGAAAGTCCTTGTTTAATCCCTCCAACAAGAAATATAGAGAAGCGTATCCATTGCTGATATAGATATCCCTGCCTTTGATCTCTCTATTATATATTATGTCTAGGTTGATTGATTTTCTTAGTT
This sequence comes from Parabacteroides sp. CAG:2, assembly GCF_000436315.1. Lineage (NCBI taxonomy): Bacteria > Pseudomonadati > Bacteroidota > Bacteroidia > Bacteroidales > Tannerellaceae > Parabacteroides > Parabacteroides sp. CAG:2. The sequence continues at coordinate 16,300 of NZ_FR885321.1, forward strand.
CGTCCACATATCTTTGCCAATCCGGCGAACAATCCCGTAAAGGTAGCATGCCCCATAACAGATATAGTCGGTTTAAATGCAGATGAGGCAAATGGGAGAACATATACAGAGATAGTTGTTCCAGAACCTTTTGTATCCGATCCTTGTAAAAATCATATTGTATAAGACAGGACAGGGTTTTCATCAATATCGGTACGTGATATTGGTAAATGGAAAACGTATAGGATTCCTCGAAAAAGGAGGCGTCTATCAAATCGGCCAATTGATTAACTAACTTGATTGCTAAGCCCTCGAAAGGGAAACGCTCATTATCGTTTGTCTGGATTTCCAGCCTTTTATAAATGTAATATAAGAAATGGATGAGTTGAGACAGGGAATACCTAGATTCCATATTTCCGAAAACCAGCTTCTTGAATAGCAAATCATCGATACCACTTAGTAAATCATTAATATCACCGTCTACAAATTGCTTTTTTACAATATAATCCAATCCTAACGCAACTCCGCATAAACCTTCCTCCACGGTAAGTTCTGCGTTTTTAGAGAGAGCGTTTTCCAAGAGATCGTCCAGCAATCTCTCAGCCTTCTCTTTATAAATAGCTTCTTGCGTATAATCATACAAATGGTATAAATAGATGAGTAATCCCATTTTGCCATGAGCCAATCCGAAAGGGTAGCTTGTATGTAATGAGCCTATCAAATGCTTATTTAGCGAATCTATTTGTGATGCTAATTTATTCATAGTACTTAATTTATTAAATACGACATATCCTTTAACTCATATTCTTCCGGCAATAAATAACCATTTATCAGAATTGTAGGAGTGGAACTTATCGTATTGCGTTTAACCCATTCGTTTTGTGCTTGTATGTTGGCTAACATTTCTTTGTCATTTAGATTTAACTTGTATCTCTTATAGCAACCTTCTCTTTTATGACGCTCTTTTGTATACCAGTCGGACAGGAATCGTAAATAATCTGATTCCTTATTTAGTAGATACATGGAGGTTAGTAGCATAGCGCTAGGTTCTAATTCCTTGCTAAAAGAGGTCAAGACGATTTGTATGCAAATCTCCTCTTTATATTCTTTAAGTAACTCTTCTATTTGGGGATGTAACCTTGCGCAAGGGGCACAATGTGGATTCGAGATAATGGTAATCCATTCCTTGGCATCCGTATTTCCCAATAATATTCCTATATTTTTATCAATGTCATATTGAGGCTGTTCGTTTAATAAGCTCTTAAATACAGAGGCATTCAGTTTTATGCTGCTAAGTTTATTGTTGCTTCGTTGGATTTGCTTTTCTTTTACGTATAATGTAACAGTAAAATGGAGCGATAGAATGACGAGCCCATACACGCATCCAATGGTAGTGAAATCAAATAAATCCCATTGATTGAAATCCATGCCTATCGCAAATAGAGAGATAAGAAAGGTGATCCATACGGTAGCTTGTACAGATAAACATAAAGCGCACCATTGTTTTACCCTAAATTTTTGGTACCATACGCTCCACGCTGTATAAGGTAATGCGATTATATTCAGAGTCTCTGCATATATAACATATTGGGGCAACAAGGCGATAAACAATATTGCGGAAAGAAAATATCCTAAGCCGAAGACACTCCAACTGATCCCCAAGAAATGAGATGCTTGGGAATCCAATGTCCCGTTGCAATCACTGGATTTCAAAAACAGGGAACAAATTTTGTTGACATATTTATCCGAGCCTAAGATCTCTCGAGAAAGCAGGATACCGCAGAAAGATGCTCCGATCACATTAACACCCCATAACCCCCAGATTCCTATCTCCATTCCTCTGTTGGTGATAAGGGCACACCCTATTAATGATAGAAGTAATGAAACGAAACATGCGATTACTATCCGCTGTCGTAAGTATTCCTTTCTATGCTCTTTATAATCCGGTTCAATAGATTCATCGGTGGATTCGAAAAGAAGGACGATTCCTGACCATCGTTCCAAGAATACCGGGATAGATAATGTGATGTTTTTACCTCGCCATGAATAGATGATTGCCTCGGTAGAAACATGTCGCACCAATACAAACTCATGATCTACGTAAGCCACAAAGGGTACATCCAATGAGGATAAGTTTTCTTGTGTTTTTTGAATTTCGGCCGCTACATTCTCTATATTATAATAACGTAGCATCTCGGACAGTCCAAACAGATTGTTTTTGTGTGGATGGCTCTCGTAGAATCTTATGGTAAAATCTTCCGTGTGCTTTATCGATAAGATTTCTAAAATTTGGATGAATAGATTGTCATGTTCCATTGCTTTAGGTCTTTAATGATTACCTTAGTTTACCAATGAACAACACCGGGTTACTCTCCTCGTCCAGTCCGGGGAAACGCCTTGCGAACTCTTCCTTCTTCAAAACGTCTTCCGGATACATCAGCATGGCGCACCAGCCCTCATCTAACGAGAAGAACTGTTTGGGCAACCACCGGAAGTTGTCATCGAACTTGATGTTCTCTAAAACTCTTGCGTTCCCGTCTTTTTTGTCGATTAAGGCTATTCCGTTCAGGTCATCCCTTTTTCCCTTGAAGGAGAGTAATATTGTTTCCTTTGATTCCACGTAATCCGGGATATGCCCGATGTATCCTTTCTCTGTCTCCTCCATTACTATTTGCACATAATCCTTTCCGTCTTGTGCCCAAAATCCCGCTGGAGGAATTTTATTGTCGATATTTATTCGATATCGAATTTTAGTGCTATCCATTGTACACTCAAGTATCTCATTGCCTTGATAGCCATGAGAGAGGATATGCCCCTCAAAACGTTCGAACGAATTTGTGTATGAGCTGATATATTTGTTCGCTTTTTCTATGGAATCATACGAGTTGATAAGATTTCCGCTCTTTGGGTTGATTATCCTGTAACGCGACTGCCCCTGTATAGGCATGTTTTTTATAATGTATGAGCTGTCATTAAATTGGGTGATAGCCTCTATATATCCTATATTTTCATGATCTGCCCATTTGCGAATAAATTTGAACGAATTAGAATAAGTCGTAATATCGTTCGCAGAAGAAATCAAAATATCTCCATTAGGCCATATTGTAAAATTTCCTAAGAAGAAGTACGATTGAGGATCTTCTCCCTTTTTATATAAATAGCGTTTGATTTTTCCATATTTATCCCATATGATTAATTGATTTCCCGAGCCTATGTAGATATCTTCTTGATAGATAACAATGTTCTTGATATTGTAAAGTTCTTCTATCAATGCGTCATCCCTTGTTTCCAAGGGGACATACCAATATTCCTCAAATACTTCATTCACATCTTTTTCTACCCGATGTGAGAGTGGAATGAAGTACTCGATTATTTCGTTCTTACTATTATCTTTCACTCGATCCTGGTTACAACTGATAAGTAAAAGGGGGATTAAAAAGAAAAGATAGATCATGGTTGTATATTGTTTTAAGAAACAAGGGGTTGGCGGTAGGAGGTGACCTCTGCTAAAGCCAACCCTTTCTTTTGTTGTTAACCTCCTACGGTATTGCAGTTTTGTACTCCTCCAAGACCATTGCATTTATCTTGACATTGAGAACAGTTAGAGGCATCAATGGCATTAGAACTGTTCCAGCAGTGGCAATACGCACTTCCTCCCCCTAAGATTTTCATCATTTGCTCTTTTGGAAGAACTTTACCTTGTTGGTTTAGTACGACTTTTGTCAGTTTTTTGAGTTTGTCCATAATTTGAAAGATTTAAAAAGTTAATAGATGTGTAATGCTTTGATATTTACAAAGAAAATTAAAAAATATCAAACATGGGGTATATTATGTCTTTTTTATTGTTGTTTAATGTATATTGTCTTTCTATTGGTACAGTAGAAAATTAGTGGAGATATGTATATAAGTTAGCTATGCGAACTCGATTGTTCTGTCCCATGTTTAATTTGTTCGAGAAATGACTTGTTGTATTGATGTAATTTGTTATGTAATAGTATTTTATGTAATAGCGTAAGCCATAGGCACAAAGCCTCCCAAATGAATAACTAATCACTTCCCAAGTGAATAACTAACGGCTACCCCTAACCGTTAGTTATTCACTTGACAAGCCATTAGTTATTCACTTGACAAGGCTCAAATTATATATTTGGATACTCCAAAAAGATTATCGGGTGAGCCTGTTTTGATGTTACGGGGATCATCTTTAACGGCTGTGCTGTAAAACATGTTTTAATGGGAATTTTGGCAGATTGCCCTAAGATGGCAAAGCTGTAAATAATCACGGTATAACTTCCCTTCTTGAAGAATATATACTTCAAGTGGCATAGGATATATACTTCATAGCCCAAGTAAGTATATCTTCTATCGCAGGTATGTCACTGATTTGCTACTGACCCGAAATAAGGCCGCACTCCTTCCGGCAGGAAGAAACGGATATCCTTGCCGGTTTGGTAAGCGTTACGGATAAATGTGGAGGAGATTTCCATCAAGGGAGCGTCTACCTTTTTCACGTTCGGATAAATGGTTGGGATCGAGATATCGAATCCTAGGCGGGGATAAATCAGCAGTTTGTAGTTTTGGAGTATTTTTTCATATTCTTTCCATCGGGGAAAAAGCTGCCAGTTATCGGCTCCCATGATAAAATAAAAGTCCCTATCCGGATAGTTGCTGGATAAGGCTCGCAAGGTATCAATGGAATAAGAAGGTTTCGGCAGGTGGAACTCAATATCGCAGACCTTGAATTTCGGATATCCGTCAATGGCGGCTTGGACCATTTCCAACCGTAGTGAGTCATCTAGCAAGTCATCCTTTTTCTTCAGCGGATTATGAGGCGTGACCACGAACCACACCTCATTCAGTCCCTCGAACTCACATAGCCAGTTCGCCAAGGCGAGATGGCCTATGTGAATGGGATTGAACGATCCACTGTAGATGCCGGTCTTGAGTCTCATCCGATTTATACTTACCCCTTCTTTTGCCAACCCTTATAGTTGATAAAACAAATGAATATATTAAATATCAGGGCACCCCCGATGATATACTCCTTATAATACAGGCTGATACCACCTAATACGAGGCTCGCTATCCCACAAACGATAGAAAGCCCCATCATAAAACGGGTATTCTTGAATATATTAGGCATAGACTATTTGTTTAAGAACTCACGAATGATCTTCAACGCGTCTTTTTGGGCAGTCTCCAGATCATCGTTTACGACAACCTTATCAAACTGTCCCGTGAACCCTAATTCATACTCAGCCTTGGCGATACGGCTTTCGATAACTTCCGGGCTGTCTGTTCCCCGTCCTTCCAATCGCTTCCGTAGGTCGTCGATGCAAGGAGGTTGGATAAAGACAGACAGGGCACGGTCTCCATAGAATTTCTTGATATTGCATCCGCCTACCACATCCACATCGAAAATCACGTTGTCCCCTTCATTCAAGATACGCTCTACCTCGCTTTTTAACGTACCGTAATATTTATCGGTATACACCTCCTCATATTCCAAGAAGTCTCCATTAGCGATACGACTGCGGAACTCTTCCGGCGTAAGGAAATAATATTCCACACCATTCTTCTCGGTTCCCCGCGGAGCCCGGCTGGTAGCCGAGATGGAGAAACGAAGGTGTAAATCTTGTTTCAAAAGATAATTAATAATGGTTGATTTTCCGGAACCCGAGGGTGCGGAGAAGATAATTAATTTGCCAGCCATTCTCGTTAATCTTATTATAATACGTTTAGTACCTGTTCCTTGATTTGTTCCAACTCGTCTTTCATCTGGACCACGATCTTCTGCATCTCGGCGTGGTTGCTCTTTGATCCGAGCGTATTGATCTCACGCCCCATTTCCTGAGCGATAAAACCGAGCTTCTTGCCTTGGCCGTGACCGGATTCCATGGTTGAGATAAAATATTTCAAGTGGTTGTCCAGACGGTTCTTTTCCTCGTTGACATCCAGCTTCTCTATGTAATAGATCATCTCCTGCTCGAAACGATTCTTGTCGTAGTCCTTCTCGGCTATCTTTTGCAGGTTATCCATGATACGAGCCTTGATCTTCTCGATACGTTCCCCCTCGTATTTCTCCACTTCTTTCAACAGAGTGGCGATATTGGCTATCTTTTGCTCAAAAAGCTTTTGAAGCATGGCTCCTTCTTGGATACGGAAATCACACAGGTACTTGATAGCGTCCTTTACCGTTTCTAAAACCACCTCCCATTCGAATTCGTCCGGTTCTACGGTCTCAGACTTGATTGCGTCCGGCATCCGGAGCAAGGTCTGGAACCAATCGTTCGGAACGCTGATATTCAGTTTCTCTGCGATCTCCTTGATTTGGTTGTAATAATTCTCTACGGCGGCAAGATTGATCTGTGTAGGAGTATCTTTGCCTATATATTCTATAAAGATATTGAACTCAACTTTTCCCCGCTCCAAAGATTGAAGTAACAGGCTCCGAAGCTCCATTTCCTTATCCTTGTATATGGAAGGGATACGGGTGGACAAATCCAATTGCTTACTGTTTAAAGCCTTTATCTCTACGGTTACTTTTTTTGAAGGGAGCTCGGCAGTAACCTTACCGAACCCAGTCATTGATTGTATCATTTTTCTCAAAAGTTTGCGCAAAGATAGTGGTTTCCTTTTAGATTTGATGTTTATTTTCTCATAAATAGATGTTTCTCATAGGGCTGCCTTGATAGTATAATGAATTTTTGTATACCTTCGCAGCCTAATCAGATTGAAGGATTGAGATTGTTTGTTCGTTCAATTATCAATTGTTAATAGTTAATTATTATGTCATTGATCTTAAATATCGAGACATCCACTTCCGTATGTTCAGTAGCCCTGTCGGAAGGGGAGGAGGTGGTCTTTGAGAAGGCTTCCTTCGAGGGGCCGTCTCATGCGGCGTTATTGGGCGTTTATATGGAAGAGGCATTAGAAGCCGCGAAGTCGAAAGGGATAAAACTGGATGCTGTGGCGGTAAGTAGCGGACCCGGATCTTATACGGGGTTACGCATCGGGGTGTCTGTGGCTAAAGGATTATGCTTTGGGTATGGTATTCCTTTGATCGGTATTCATACGCTGGATATTTTAGCGTCTGCCGCTATTCAGAAAAATAAGGAGGAGGCCGATTGCTTGTATTGCGCTATGTTGGATGCCCGTCGTATGGAAGTCTACTCTTCGATTTATGATTCCCATCTCAACACGATACGTGCCACGACTGCTGATATCGTAGATGCTGATTCGTATGCTTCTTTTTTAGAGAACGGTAAGGTTTGTTTCTTTGGAGACGGTGCCGCTAAATGTGAGACGGTAATCACTTCTCCGAACGCCTGTTTTATAGATGGTATCTATCCATTAGCTGTAAATATGGTATCCTTGTCGCAGAAAGCATATGATGATGGCCGTTTTGAGAATGTGGCTTATTTTGAGCCTTTCTATTTGAAAGAATTCCAAGCAACGATCGCTAAGAACAAAGTGCTGAACGAGGCGTTAGGGAAAAACAAATAAGAGTAAGGGTACACAACCAAATTCATGTTCCGGCTGTTTATTCTAAAATGAATAAATCAGTTAAAGACATGAGAAAGAAAAGTGTGAATACGCTATTGGTATTTGGTGTGGTTGTCGCTATAATCCTTTTGATGATCTGGTTGTTCCTCGGGACAACGTTGGTGGAGGATACGAGTACGGAGATTAGTCCGGTTCCTATAGAGCAAGCTAACTGAGAACAATAACATAAAAAGGCGGGATCCTTTCGGACCTCGCCTTTTTTAATATAGATAGTTGTTTTTATTAACCAAGGAATCCTAGCAAGATACCGGCAGCTACAGCGGAACCGATTACACCTGCTACGTTCGGACCCATAGCGTGCATCAACAAGTAGTTGGTCGGGTCATATTCCAAACCTACAACTTGTGAGATACGAGCTGAGTCAGGAACGGCGGATACACCGGCGTTACCGATAAGCGGATTGATCTTATTGCCGTCTTTCAATATTAAATTGAATAACTTAACGAACAATACACCGGCGCAAGTAGCGATCACGAATGATAACGCACCTAGACCGAAGATCTTGATAGAGTTCAATGTCAAGAACTGTGTAGCTTGGGTAGAAGCACCTACCGTGATACCCAATAAGATCGTGATTGTATCGATCAGCGGACCACGAGCAGTCTCTGCCAAACGACGAGTCACGCCACTTTCTTTCAATAAGTTTCCGAAGAATAGCATACCTAACAATGGTAAACCGGACGGAACCAAGAAGCAAGTAAGCAACAAACCAACGATCGGGAAGATAATTTTTTCCGTGGAAGAAACGGCTCTCGGCGGTTTCATACGGATCAAACGCTCTTTCTTAGTCGTAAGCAATCTCATGAACGGCGGTTGGATAATAGGAACCAACGCCATGTATGAGTAAGCGGATACCGCGATCGCACCCATTAAGTTTGGCGCTAACTTAGAAGACAGGAAGATAGCCGTCGGACCGTCAGCACCACCGATAATACCGATAGCACCTGCTTGGTTCGGCTCAAATCCCATTTGAAGAGCAATCGTATAAGCACCAAAGATACCGAACTGAGCCGCTGCACCGATCAACATCAACTTAGGATTGGAGATCAATGCGGAGAAGTCGGTCATGGCCCCGATACCGAGGAAGATCAATGGCGGATACCATCCAGAGGTCACACCCTGATAGAGGATGTTCAGTACAGACCCTTGCTCATAAATACCTACCTGAAGACCTGCGTCCTTGAAAGGGATATTACCGATCAAGATACCAAATCCGATAGGGATCAAAAGCATCGGTTCAAACTCATATTTAATCGCCAGGAATATAAACAACAGACCTACCAGAATCATGATGAGATGTCCCGGAGTAGCGTTGTATACACCTGTATAGGTAAGGAACAGTTGTAAGTTCTCACCTAAGAATGTTAAAAAGCTCTCTTGCATAGTCTTATCCGATTACTACGAGATCAGCACCTTCTAGCACAGAGTCTCCCTTGTGTACTTTAATTTCTATAATCTTACCGTCACGGTCTGCGTTGATGTTGTTCTCCATCTTCATAGCCTCAAGGATAATCAATGTTTGACCTCTCTTCACGGTATCACCTACGTTGCACTTAACCTGCAAGATAACACCTGGCAGCGGAGTCTTAACAGCACCTTGTGTAGTAGAGGCTGCCGGACGAGTAACTACAGGGTCGCCACTTGCTGTTGTCGGTGCTTGAGCCGGACGTTTCAATGTAACCATTTGTTTCTTCGCCGGTTTCTCTAATTTTACTTGATAAGGTGTACCATTTACTTCAACATCTGCGATGTCATCCACTACAGAATTGATGTGTACTTTATATACGTTACCGTTAATGGTATATTTAAAACTTTTCATTCTTTGTTCGTTTTTAGATAATTACTTATGTGGGGTTTGACGCAAACCGTAGAGTTTTGAACTCCAAGGAGAATAAGTCCTTTGTACCTTGTGGATCGTAAGAACCGTGTGCTCGATGTCATGATTGTCATCACTCATCTCGTACAAAGCAGTAGCGATAGCGGCAAAGATCTCACCAGACTCTTGTCCGGCGTCAACCGATACACTTGTTGTTCCCGCAGCTTTTTGAGCGTTACGTTTGCTCGCGGATATAGACAATCTACCGATCTGCTTAAAGATGATGTATAACAAAAATAATCCCAAGAACACTACAGCCATAGCGGTAATGGTCATACCGATACCTAAAGAGTCATTCTGTTTGAAATTATCGATTTTCTCATTAGAATCCAATGTTAGGTTATTCGTACTGGGAGTAACTTTCTTCAGCTGTGCCCATTCATCTTTACCATCGATCACTCTACCGTAACTGATATCAGCCATTTGTCCGGCAGGGATCGTAACTTCGTCGATCAATGTTTTACCATCTGCATCATACAGAGCTATATAATTCTCCTTAGAGGGATCTAATACGAAGTTAACGTGGAATGTACCTCTGCCCGGCTGTCCGTCAGCCCAAAATAGTGTGTGCTGGCGGGGTTGGATCTGAGTCAATACGTCTCCCTTTGGGATCGGATATTTCATGGGATTGTTTTTGTCGTCTGTCAAATAACATCCCGCGATATTTACCGTTCCGGCCGAAGTGTTGAACAACTCAATCCAGCCATGACGTTTGCCATAGTCATCAACGAAGTTATCCTCGTTGATAACCAATACTTCATTAATACGCATGGAGGTTGCGCGCTGTGCCTTTGCCCCGAATGAAATGAGCAAAGCGAACAGTAGCAATACCCCTATTTTCTTATTTATCATATTCATCTCCTGTTTTACGGATTATAGAGGCAGGTTATCATGTTTCTTAGCAGGATTGCTTAACTTCTTAGTCTGCAATTGCTGCAAAGCACGAATAATACGGAAACGAGTGTTACGCGGTTCGATAACATCGTCGATATAACCGTATTGAGCTGCGTTATAAGGATTAGCGAATGCTTTCTTATATTCAGCTTCTTTCTCTGCTGCGCATGCTTTCGGATCTTCAGCGGCTGCTACTTCCTTGGCGAAGATAACCTCTACGGCACCGCTCGGGCCCATAACGGCGATCTCGGCTGTCGGCCATGCGTAATTCATATCACCACGTAAATGTTTAGAACTCATCACGCAATAAGCTCCACCGTAAGACTTACGCAATGTAACGGTAATCTTAGGAACGGTAGCCTCACCATAAGCGTAAAGCAATTTAGCGCCGTGAAGGATTACACCGTTGTATTCCTGACCTGTACCCGGAAGGAATCCCGGAACGTCAACCAATGTTACCAAAGGAATATTGAAAGCGTCGCAGAAACGAACGAAGCGACCTGCTTTACGAGATGCGTTGCTATCCAAGCATCCTGCCATAACCTTCGGCTGGTTAGCTACGATACCGACGGATTGTCCGTTGAAACGAGCGAAACCTACGATGATATTCTTAGCGTAGTCCGCATGGACCTCTAGGAACTCGTTGTTATCGACGATTGTACCGATAACCTCATACATATCGTAAGATTGGTTGGCGTTATCGGGAATGATATCGTTCAATACATCATCCAGACGATCGATCGGGTCTTTGCACTCAACTAACGGCGTTTCCTCTAAGTTGTTCTGAGGTAAGAAACTGAGCAATTTACGAATCAATTGCAAACCATCTTCTTCTGTATCGACAGCGAAATGGGCTACACCCGATTTGGTAGTGTGTACGCTGGCTCCACCCAACTGCTCTTGGGTTACATCCTCACCTGTTACGGTTTTTACGACTTTCGGACCAGTCAAGAACATATAGCTGGTACCACGTGTCATGATGTTGAAGTCTGTCAAAGCCGGAGAATAAACGGCTCCACCGGCGCAAGGGCCGAAGATACCGGAAATCTGGGGAACAACACCGGAAGCCAAGATGTTACGTTGGAAAATCTCTGCGTATCCTGCCAAGGCGTTTACACCTTCTTGGATACGAGCTCCACCGGAGTCGTTCAAACCGATAACGGGAGCGCCCATCTTCATGGCTTGATCCATTACTTTACAGATCTTCATAGCCAAAGCCTCAGACAAGGCTCCACCGAATACGGTGAAATCTTGAGCGAAGATATATACCAAACGTCCGTCGATCGTACCATAACCTGTTACGATACCATCGCCTAAATATTTAGTTTTCTCGATACCGAAGTTTGTACAACGGTGTTGAACAAACATGTCGAATTCCTCGAAACTACCTTCGTCAAGCAACATGGCGATACGCTCACGAGCGGTATATTTGCCTTTTTTGTGCTGTGATTCGATTCTTTTCTCTCCTCCACCCAAGCGAGCTTGCTCACGAAGTGCGATGAGCTCTTTTACTTTTTCAAGCTGGTTACTCATTGTATTTTGATTTGTTGTTAGAAATGAACGGATTAATTATTTGTTGCCCGGCATGCAAAGCTCTGTCAATACGCTGCAAGTTGATTTCGGGTGAAGGAAAGCGATGTTCAAGCCTTCCGCGCCACCACGGGGAGCTTTATCGATTAATTTAACGCCTTTTTCCTCAGCCTCGTTCAAAGCAGCCTGTACATCAGGTACAGCGAATGCGATATGGTGGATACCTTCACCTTTTTTCTCGATAAATTTCGCGATCGTGCTATCTTCGCTGGTCGGCTCTAGTAATTCAATCTTAGTCTGTCCTACCTTGAAAAATGCGGTTTTTACTTTTTGGTCTGCTACTACTTCGATATTGTAGCATTTTAATCCAAGAACGCCTTCATAATAGGGTAAACAAGCCTCGATACTCTTCACTGCGATACCTAAATGTTCGATATGTGTAAGTTCCATGTCAATAATAATTTAAAGATTTAGTAAATGTTTGTTTCTATTGTGTGCAAATGTACACTACTTTTTATGAATGAGGAAATAATTTTTTGTTTTTATCTCCCAGTAAATGTGTTTAAAGATACATTTTATTAAAAATCGACAATCAGACGAACGTTCAATTGACGTCCGGTCAGATAGTTTGGAACTGCGTATTGGACATTATATACATCTGTTATCCAATAGTAGGAACTAACGTTTTTGATGTCTAATATGTTAAATACATCCAGACCTAGCCAAATGTTTTTCAAATGGCGGAAGAAGCCCCTGTCCATGATAGCGTCCGTGCCTCCTGCCAATTGATAGGAGAGGCCGATATCTACACGTTTGTAGGCGGGCGTACGGAAATAGCCGGCTTCGTATCCTTTGCCCGGGATTGTCTGGGGAAGTCCTCCGGATAGAACTCCTTTCAGATTTAGCTTGACTCGTTTATAGCCCGGGAAATAATCTTGGAAGAAGAGTGAGATGTTGTAGCCTTGGCTATTGGCCATAGGAACGGTCGTTGTTTCCCGGATGGTTTGCTGGGCTTTCATCAAGGAGAAGCTGATCCATGAGTCGGTACCCGGTACGAATTCTCCGAAGAATTTGACATCGAGTCCCATGGCGTAACCTTTGGCGCAGTTCTCACCGTAATAGCGGATCTTGACGTTATCTACGGTGTAGGGATTCAGATTGTCCAGCTTTTTATAGTACATCTCGGCGGTCACCTTGAAATTCCGGTCTACGGCACGGAACGTATAATCTCCTCCCAATATGAAATGGATGGAGCGTTGTGACTTTAGATCTTTGTTCAATACCGTGATATTATTGCCGTTCTTATCTTTGTCTACTCTACGTAATTCCTTGTAGAAGGGCGATTGATAATACAGTCCGGTGGCGAAACGGAGCGTCAAGTCTTGGTCGAAGTTCGGGATAAAGCCCAATGAGGCACGGGGACTGAAAAGGAACTCCTTATTATAAGTCCAATAACTACCTCTAACCCCTGCGACTAACGTGAACAGACCTTGCTTGGTCCTGAATTTGAATGCGTCTTGCGCATAAGCGGAAAAGCGTGTGCTTTCTATCTGATTATCAGAAAAGAGGTTCGAATATACACTTACGTTATTACCGGTTTGGGGCAAAGAATAACCTGAGGAATCCCTTTTTTCCCATTCACTGATCTTATCATTGATTTTCTCCATTTGTACCGTGGCTCCCCATTTCAACGTATTGTTTAAAAGGCGGGCCATCCCATAGTGCCCGACATTCATGACGGTGGAGTTCAAACGGTTTCGTGCGTGCTCGTGATAACGGCCTACGGACATGGCGGCTGACGCGTCGTCATTCGGATTTTCCGCTCCGTTCTCGCTCAGCCAATATTCTCCGGCGATATCGTATCCCTCTTCTTCCTTGCTTTTGAAAGCGGAGGCTTGAAGTCCCAACTCTGTGTTCTCATTGGGGTTGTGTTTCAATGTAAGCGCACCGAATAAGGTTTGGAAACGGTCTCTTTCCCTTCCGTCGAAATAGACTTTGAAGTTCTTGGGATGCTCGGCTGTACCGAAAGAGGTTTCCCGGCTATAAGGGGTGAATTTATAATTATTGTTAGCGAGGTTTCCTAAGAAATTGATTTCCCATTTAGGGGCCAATTGGTACGTGATGTAAGTTTGCAGATCGATAAATTTAGGGTCGTATTCAGCGTCTGTATCCATGGTACCCAAAATAGACCGACCGCTTTTAAAGCGGAAACCCGTTACTTGGGTAAATTTACCGATAGAACTGCCTACATAAGCATTCGCTCCCAACAAGCTCGCGGAAGCCGAGCCTTCGAATATCTTAGGCTTTTTATAGGTAATATCCAGCACGGAACTCATCTTGTCTCCGTAACGAGCCTCGAAGCCACCGGCGGCGAAATTGACCGCCTCCGTCAGGTCCGGATTGATAAAACTAAGGCCCTCTTGTTGTCCCGAGCGAATCAGAAGCGGACGGAATACCTCGATCCCATTCACATAAACGATATTTTCATCATAACTACCTCCACGTACGGAATACTGGGAACTTAGCTCGTTATTGGACGATACGCCGGCAAACGTAACGACCAAGCTCTCTATACTACCTCCGGAGGGATCGGGCAATAATTTAATTCTGTCCGCATTTAAGGACTCCATGGTCGTGGTCTGCTTGCGGATGGCAGTAACGGATACTTCCCCTAAATCAAATGAGGTATTGTTCATCTGTACGTTCAGGCGCATGTCGGCTTGTGCCGAGGGAATGATACGCTCGGCTTTATTATATCCCAGACAGGAGTAAATAATGGAGATAGAGTCTCCCGGCGATATGGAAAAGGAATAATATCCCTTCTCGTTGGTCATGGAGCCGATCAACGTGTTCTTAACCCGGACATTCACTAATTCCAGAGGGTTACCGTCGGCGTCACGGACATAACCAGTGATTTTTATGCGGCCTTCGCCAAAGGCTCTCACGGAAATAAGTATAAATAGCAGCGCGGCTATCGCACGAATCTTCATAATCTATTGTTCAATTATAAAAATACTAACGAGAAAAAAGAACGATACGTATATATGGGTGCAAAAAATTATATTTATATTTGCGAATCTTAATATTAAAAGAGTACAAAGAACGAAAAAAATGGAGAGTTTTGCAACACTTATACAAAATAGAAGAAGTACACGTAAGTTTACCGAACAACTACTTTCACCCGAGCAGGTAGAACTGATCTTGAAAGCGGCGTTGATGGCTCCGGCCTCAAAACGTAGTAATCCTTGGCAGTTCGTGGTCGTGGAAGATAAGGAAATGTTGAAGAAACTTGCCGGGTGTAAGAAAAATGGTTCTGCTTTTCTGGAGGGTTGTGCCTTGGCCGTGGTTGTCTTGGCGAATGTGATGGAAAGCGATGTTTGGATCGAGGACGCTTCGGTCGCTTCTATTTATATGCAATTGCAAGCGGAGGATTTGGGATTGGGCAGTTGCTGGTGTCAGATCCGGAACCGGGTAACAGAGGACGAGGCGGATTCGAATAATTATGTTCGTTCGTTGCTGGATATCCCTTATCAATTGGATGTCTTGTCTATCATTGGTATCGGTTATAAGGATCAGGTTCGTAAGCCTTTTGATGAATCCCATTTACAATGGGAGAAGATACATATAGGAAAGTTCTCTCTTCCGGAAGAAAATAAAGAGGCGGAAGAATGAGAGTCGTATTTGTTGGTGCTGGAAACTTAGCTACCCGGCTTTCGTTGGAAATGCGTAAGTCCGGAATGAGTATCGGGCAAGTGTATAGTCACACAAGTGAGCATGCTAAGATTTTAGCCGATGAATTGGGATGTGGGTGGACTGTTGTCCCGGAAGATATTGTGGAAGATGCCGACTTGTATGTTTTCTCTTTGAAAGATGCCGTGCTCCAAGATGTTATCGCCCGTGTAAAACCGAATAACGGTTTGTGGGTGCATACGGCAGGGAGTATGCCAATCTCTGTATTTGAAGGTCTTACGGCTAGATATGGGGTGGTTTATCCGTTACAAACGTTTAGTAAGAGTAGGGAGGTGGATTTCAAGAAAATACCGTTCTTTTTAGAGGCGAACTCGTCTGAAGATGAGAAGGTGCTGGGAGAGGTGGCTAGGGCGCTCTCCAGTGATGTCCGTTTCCTCTCCTCCGAGAAGCGAAAGAACTTACATTTAGCGGCGGTTTTCGCTTGTAATTTTACGAATCATATGTATGCGCTAGCTGAAAAGATCTTGGAAGAACAGCAAATACCGGGAGAGGTCTTGCTACCTTTGATAGACGAGACAGCCGCTAAGGTACATGTAATGTCGCCGGCGCGAGCCCAAACGGGACCAGCTATACGATATGACGAGAATGTGATAAACAAACATATGGCTATGCTTAAAGATCCGGATATGCGAAATTTATATGAGCTGATTAGCCGAAGTATACATAAGGAGGCTCGACATGAGTAGTATAAACTATGATTTGAGAAAAATAAAGGCTTTTGTCTTTGATGTAGACGGGGTGCTATCCTGCGATGTGATTCCGCTTCACCCGAATGGCGATCCGATGCGTACTGTCAATATCAAGGATGGCTATGCCTTGCAATTAGCCGTGAAGAAAGGTTATGAGGTCGCTATAATTACGGGTGGATATACGGAAGCCGTACAGATTCGCTTTTCTCGTTTGGGAATACAACATATTTATATGCGTAGCGCTGTAAAGGTGCATGACTTTAAGGATTTCATGGAAAAAACGGGCTTGTCTCCTGAGCAAATCATGTATGCGGGTGATGATATTCCTGATTATGAGGTAATGACGCGAGTCGGATTGCCGGTGGCACCTGCGGATGCGGCTCCGGAGATCAAGGAGATAGCGAAATATATATCCTCCCGGCGAGGTGGCGAAGGCGTAGCTAGGGACGTGATCGAGCAAACGATGCGGGCGCAAGGACACTGGTTCGGCGAGGAGGCTTTTGGGTGGTAAAATTTTGGTGAATGTGTAACGCTTAATCGAATAGGTTATGTTAGAGAATTTAAAAAAGTACAAGATCGTCTTAGCCTCTAATTCTCCGAGACGACGGAATTTGTTATCTGGTCTGGATATCGACTTCGAGGTGAGGATAATTCCGGATATTGACGAGTCTTACCCGGATTCTATTGACTCCATGGAGATCCCTTTATATATTGCCCGTTCGAAAGCGGAGGCCTATAAATCGACTATGGCGGATGATGAATTGCTAATCACGGCAGATACGATCGTTTGGACGTTTGACGGGGTTATGGGGAAGCCTGCGAACCGGGAGGAAGCTTATGCTATGCTTCATGCTTTGTCGGATCATGTACATCAGGTAATAACCGGCGTTTGTATCATGACGAAGGACAAAAATGTAGGCTTTTCCGTCGAATCTGCGGTTTGTTTCGCAAAATTGGGTGATGAAGAGATTAATTATTATTTGGATAAATATAAACCTTATGATAAAGCGGGAGGGTATGGCATTCAGGAGTGGATCGGTTATATCGGGGTAGAGGCTATCAATGGTAGCTTTTATAACGTGATGGGATTACCTGTGCAAAAGCTTTATCAGGAATTGAAACATTTTTAATCTCAATTCAAGGTAAAGTATTTATCCTTCATATAATATTCTATCTGATTTAATGTGTGCGCTAAGGCTGGGGGAATCGGTAAGACGACCGGTTTCTCCACATTCCATTCCGGGTCATTTATGATCATGTCGGATAGACTGCCCGCATGTATTAAGATAAGGCGGGTAGGGGCTGAGGCTATAACCTTATGATTGGTGTTTTGCGCAAGTAGCATGAAATGATCTTTTGCCACTTCCGCTATATGTGTCCCTTCTTGGCTGTAAATAATAAGTTTTCCCGAAAATACGAAGATTAATAGGTTATCCGTGGTTGTGGTATTAAACAGGGAATCTCCGGCTCTCAGTATTTTGCATTCAAGTTGATTTAGATAACGCTTCATGTAGGAACTTAAGGATTTTCGAGGATAGCCAATGTTTTTCTGTTAGGAAGGTATTCCAACATACCTTTTGAGTAGGTGACTTTCTGTTGTCCGTTGTTGTCCGCATAAATAATGAAATACTCTATTTGGGGGATAGATTGTGCCAGTAGCTTCGCTTTCTCGACTCCCAAAACCATGAAAGTCGTAGCGTAAGCGTCTGCTGTCATACAATCTTCCGCCACGATTGTCGCGCTAAGAATATTTTGTCCAGCGGGATAACCGGTCGCCGGATTGATCGTATGGGCATATTTCTTACCATCCTTGATGTAGAAGTTTCGGTAGTCACCAGAAGTAGCCACACCTCCTTTTTGGCATAATTGTACGATCTCTTCAACATCATTTGTTACGCCACTTGTCCCTATTTCCGGCTTGTTGATGCCGACTCGCCAACAGTCACCTTGTTGATTTACGCCTTTCATGGTGACCTCACCACCTATTTCTACCATGTAGTTCTTTACGCCTTCCTTTTCCAGCAGGCGGGCGATAACATCGCAAGCATAACCTTTTGCGATGGACGAACAATTCAATAGAATCCGGGGATCTTCTTTGATGATTTTCTTTCCTTCCAATCTCACTTTTTGATAACCGACGAAAGCCTTTATGCTATCGATCATCTGCGGGGTTACGCTATCCATCTTACTGAATCCGAATCCCCATAGATTAATTAATGGAGCACAAGTAATATCAAAAGCTCCTCCTGATTTTTGGGAGATTTCTTCCGCCTTATTGAATACTTCGGTAAACCATTCGTCTACCTCCACATCCTCGTTATTATTGACTTTCGCGATCGTGGAGTTGGGGTTGAAAGGATTTAAGGAGAGGTTAAAACGTTGCAGCTCGCTGTCGATCTTATCGGTTAGGATTTGCTTGGCCTTGTATTTGATGTGGTAACTTGTATGAAAAACAGAACCACTCTCTTCGAAATATTGGCCCTTGTCCGAGCAAGCCGTATGCGATAAGATCAACAGGCTGACTAATATGGTAATATTCTTGCGCATCATTATGAAATTTTATGTCGCGAACTTACATAAAAAATTCCATATATGCCCCTTTCATGGGGGAGACGCTATTGTGTGTATAAATATCAAGGATTCCTTTTTTATATTGTGACTCTGGTTTTATCCAATGTGCACGCCTTTCGGATAGGATCTTTTCTATCTCTTCCACGCTTCTCTCAATACTGTCGGTACCGATTATATCCAATGTTCTCGCTGGAATATCGATACGGATCAAGTCATCGTTTTCGACCAAGGCGATTGGTCCCCCCTCGGAAGCCTCCGGGGATACATGTCCGATCGCCGGGCCTCGGGTCGCTCCGGAGAAACGACCGTCGGTGATCAATGCGATGGTCTCTACCAACTCAGGATCGGAGGCGATCGCTTCTGTCGTATAAAACATTTCTGGCATTCCACTTCCTTTCGGTCCTTCATAACGGATAAATACCGCTTCTCCCGGATGGATTTTCTTTTGTAATACCGCCTCAATAGCGTTCTCCTCACAATCGAATACCCTCGCTTTCAGGGTGACTTGCATCAAGCGGGGTGAAATCGCCGAATGTTTTACGACTGCCCCTTCGGGCGCTAAATTTCCTTTCAATATAGCGATGGCTCCTTGTGCCTTGATCGGTGTATGAAGAGGTTTGATAATATCGCCAACCTTTACTCCTAGGGCAGGAAGATATTTATGGCAATTCTCATAGAAGCCGTTGAGTTGTAAATCTTTTAAGTTTTCTTCCAATGTTTTGCCGGTAACAGTCATGACGTCGAGATGGAGGAATTCTTTGATTTCTTCCATGATCGCCGGTACGCCTCCCGCATACCAGAAATATTCGCCGGGCCAAAAACCGCTGGGACGTATATTTAAAAGGTAGGGGATCTTACGATGTATCTTGTCGAACAAATCCGGTGATAACTGGATTCCCAGTTCGTGGGCGATAGCTGGAAGATGAAGCAGGCTGTTGCTGGAACCCGCTATGGCGGCATGTACCATGATCGCATTTTCAAACGCTTGTATCGTCATGATATCGGAGGGTTTTAACTCTTCTTTCGCTAGTCCGAGTGCATGTTCTCCGGCTTTACGGGCGGTTTCTTTTAACTCGGGTAAATGGGCGGGGATCAAGGCGGAGCCCGGTAAAGCGATGCCAAGCGCTTCTGCCATTACTTGCATCGTAGAGGCGGTACCCATGAAAGAGCAAGCTCCACAATCCGGACATGCGTCACGCTTATAAACCATGAATTGTTCTTCCGTTATTTCTTTTCGCTCGTATTGGGCGCTATAGGTACCGATTTGTTCTAACGTGAGTAGGTTGGGACCGGCTTTCATTATACCACCGGGCATGAATATAGCAGGCATATCTAGCCGGGCTATCGCCATCAAATGCGCAGGGACGGATTTGTCGCAACTGGCTATAAAGACACCAGCGTCGAAAGGAGTCGCTTTTACATGAATCTCCATCATGGCGGCCATGATATCACGGGAGACTAATGAGTAGTTCATACCATCGTGTCCCTGCGCCTCTCCATCACAAATATCAGTGACGAAGTAGTTTGCGGCACGTCCCCCCTTTTCCTTTATACCGATTCCGGCCTCGTCCACCAATTTATCCAGATGGGCGCTTCCCGGATGGCTATGTCCGTAACTGCTTTCTACAATGATTTGCGGTTTACTCAATTCGTCGATTTTCCAACCGCTGCCTAGCCGGAGTGAATCCAGCTCCGGCGCTAGTTTTCGTAATTGCTGGCTTTTCATGTCTATTAATTAATGTATAAGGTTATTTATTCAATAAGGTATCCCTAGCTAAAGAATACATGCTCTATCAAAATCTTTGTACCGATACCGATTAAGATTAAACCTCCGATGAGGTCCAGCTTCAAGTCGATTCTCTTGCCGAATCGGTTACCGAAATAGACGCCGAAGGCAGAGATAGCGAAGGTGACAACACCGATAGTCGAGGCTTGCAGCAAGAGCGGTGATTTTAAGATCGCCAGAGAGATTCCTACGGCGAGGGCATCGATACTTGTCGCTATTCCCAATCCGCATAATGTCCGGTTACATAGAGGATCGAATTTCCCGTCTTCCTCCTCTTCCTTCGTGCTATCGTATATCATTTTTCCACCTAAGTAAAGCAAGAGGGTAAATGCGATCCAATGATCGAAGGCGCAAATGTATTTTTCGAATCCTAATCCCATCGTATAACCAATCACGGTCATTCCGGCTTGGAATATACCGAGCACGCTCGCTATCTTAATAATATTACCGGCGGGGGCGCTGTTTTTTTGTATATCGCCCCCCCCGTACTTTGTTCTTAAGAACTGCGCCGCCGGTAACTGATACTGCTAGGCTATCCATGGATAAGCCGATCGCTAGTAGCAGAACTTCAATGTATAACATACTAGAATGATTCCCGTTTAATAATTTCTTCTATGGGCTTACGTTTCTTTGGAGTCTCATCGAATAATGCCGGGTCGGAAGGATAGCCGAACGGTATCAGTACAACAGGCTCGATCGTTTCCGGAATTTTAAAATGTTTACGGCAAAGCTCCGTGTCGAAATTGCAAACCCAACAAGTACCCAATCCTTGTTCGGCAGCGGCTAAACAAATGTGTTCCGTGGCGATAGCCGTATCGATATCCATATGATCCTTATGATCGCCCCGTTTCCAAGATTGCTGATGATCTCCGCAAACGATCAAGTAATAAGGCGCTTGCTTGAACCATTCCCGGGGATAGCATTCTTGTAATTTAGCTTTTCCTTCCGCACTTTGAACCCATACAAAATACCAAGGTTGATAATTTACCGCCGAAGGGGCCAAACGAGCTGCTTCTAGGATATAATCAATCTTTTCTTGCTCTACGTTTTTGGGGGCATACTTTCGGATAGAACAACGTTTTCTCGCTAATTCTAGGAAACTCATATCTCATCCTCTATTTTATAGTTATTGCGATTCGGAGAATTGCGGGAAATCAACTCCCCGATAAAGCCCGCTAGGAACATCTGGGTTCCCAGAATCATCGCTGTCAATGAAATATAGAAATAAGGGGAACTTGTAACCAAAGGTCTTAGATCTCCAGAGTACATCGAGATCAATTTCATGCTGAGTACGATTACTAGAGCGATAAAACCAATGAAGAACATAGCGCTTCCCCATAAACCGAAGAAGTGCATCGGTTTCTTTCCGAATTTGGAAGTAAACCAAAGCGTGATCAAATCAAGATAACCGTTCACGAAGCGATCCAACCCGAATTTAGTAGTTCCGTACTTGCGGGCTTGATGTTTCACTACTTTCTCGCCAATCTTGTGAAATCCGGCAATCTTAGCTAAATAAGGTATGTAACGGTGCATATCGTTATACACCTCTATATTTTTAATGACAACATTCTTATACGCTTTCAATCCGCAATTGAAATCGTGTAAGTTCTTTATTCCCGAGAATTTACGAGCTGTTGCGTTGAATAATTTCGTGGGGATCGTCTTAGACAACGGGTCATATCTTTTCTTTTTCCAGCCGGATACCAGATCGTACCCGTCTTCGGTGATCATCCGGTAAAGTTCGGGTATCTCATCCGGGCTGTCCTGCAGATCGGCGTCCATGGTAATGACCACGTCACCTTTAGCCCGTTGGAATCCGCAATGCAATCCCGGCGACTTACCGTAGTTGCGACGGAACTTGATTCCCCGGACGTGTGGAGAACGTTGCTTCAACTCCTCGATCACTTCCCAAGAATTATCCGTACTGCCGTCATTCACGAAAATGACTTCATAGGTATAATTATGTTCTTTCATCACCCGCTCTATCCACGAGAATAACTCGGGTAAAGACTCGGCTTCGTTATACAACGGGATAACAACTGATATGTCCATTATTTGTCTGTAATTAACTTTTTAGCGGTTTTCAGTGATGGAACCTGTCGAATTGTTCCTGCACAAGAGAGCCGCTACCGGTATAGAAAGTATGATGCCGTAAAATACGTTATTAAATATTCCTTGTATGGCCATGTGGATTGGCGAGATACGAATCTTGCTGAGCGAGTCGATCATCTCCGAGCTGACTTGGCTATCCTTTAGTACAGTCGTTAATTGCCCGATCGCATTTGCCACGAAATCAGGCGGGGCGATGAACTGATAAAAGACAAAGTATTCAAGCGAGACGATCAATGCGGCGAAAAAATACAACATCGTGCCGAATCTCCATGCATGAAAGAAACTGATCCTTCCACCGATGTCGTGCCGATATCTTTTCGTCATGTAGTAGGCGATGAAAGGGACGGCGAGCGTCAATAGCCAATAGACAAGACTTAAGGAGGGGACGGAAACGCTGAAGATGAAAAAGATGTATTTCACTACCCAATATATACCCATGGCCAAACCATAAGTCATAGCGCCTTTTAAAAGTAAATTCTTATTCTCTTCCATGATGCTGCAGTTTTGAATTCTTATCAGCAAAATTAATATATTAATGCAAATGCGCAACTATATTATGCCTAAAATGCGAAAAAGGAAGCCTACTTATAAGCTTCCTTCTTTAAGATGTGTCTTATCTGAGCCTCTTGTCGGATTCGAACCAACGACCCCGAGATTACAAATCACGTGCTCTGGCCAACTGAGCTAAAGAGGCAGGTGGGTAAGCTTACTACATCGCGCCGCTACGACCAAGTACCCTTGCTGCGGTCAAGCCCTGGGGGATTCCGAGGGAGCATGCCGTGTAGGACTTACCCGGGTGCAAAAGTAGATATTATTTTTTACTTTGCAAGCGTTTTCTTACTCTTGGGATGATAATTGTTTATAAAGAATTGAAAACCTTATGCTTTTGGTAGTGTTAAAGAATGTTTTATGTGTTGTGGCCGATGGTTTATCAAAGAATGTTGATTTTTTCATTGTGAGGAAAAAATATTTTCATCATGAAGAAAAAGTATTTTCACCGTGAAGAAAAAGTATTTTCATCACGATGAAAAAACAGTTTACTTGGAAGAGGTTCCGCTTTCCAATATGCTGACGATGGAGAACAACGTAAAGCAGATCGCTCCCAGTCCGGCCAATACCCGTGCGGGAATGGCATAATAACTATGCTCGGCCGCCATCTCGAAAAGGAAAGCGGAGAGGAAAAGGCAGAATAAAGCCGTGAATATGGGAATTAATGGAATCCGGTTGGCAAGCTTGAATTCTTCCCTCCATATTTTAGACAGCAAGATCACCTTGCTGGAGATACTATAGCAAACTAATCCAAGGCCGATCATGATATATCCGGTTGAGGCATTAGCCGGGTCGCTATCTCCTAATACGAAGAGGCCCCATATCAGACTGATAGATCCCATCAGGATGACAAAACGGTGCCATAGCCTTTTTTCCAATCGGGAATATGTGTTTCTTATTTGTCGGGCGATCGTGGCGACTAAAGCGATTAAGCTGCTGCAAATACATGCTAGTCCGGCCATCACATGCCCGGCGACAAAGTATTGGGAATGCTCGTCGCTATGCGCTAGCAACCGGTAAGCCCAAATCCATGCGACTATGGATATAAATGATGCTACAAGGATCAAGAATACCCCCTGCCAAAAGTTGAACGCTTTGTCTGGTATTCTGGGATCGTCGCTTTTGGCGTTCATTTGTATTAAGGTGAATCGGGTAGAGGCGGTAGCCGTTGTTGCTACGCATGCGGTTATAAGGCCCACCCCGCAAATGACATGGCCCGCGACAAAGTCTGCTGGCGCCGGTGAGGACATGAGTAAGATAAAGCCCGCCAGAAAAGTGATGGTTGCCGAGAGATATCCAAGGATAGGCAAGGCGAATCTGGCTACATTATTATATGTATGGATAATTTGACGAATAATGGTCGCTGCCGTAGCGAACAAGGCTATACAAATAAAGCCAAGAGAGAATACGACAGGTCCGGCGACGAATCTGCTGGAGTCCACTCCATAGTTAAAGACAAAAAATCCATAACCGAAACAAAAGAGGGCCATTAGCAATGGAATCGCCCTGAATAAGACACTAATCCCGTAATTCATAACTTGTTTTTTATTTAGATTTTTCTTCAAACAGAGATGCGATCCTTTTTGTTCAAGAAGAATTTTAGAGGTTATACGATGTTTTTGCGTGTTATTTCATCATTTTTGTTTTTCTTTGCGGAAAATATCAGAGAAGTGAATCTTATTATAGAACAAGGTAACACGTCATCAAAGGTCGCTGTGTATAAAAATGGGCATATAGAGGCTTCTTTTGTATACAAGCAATTCGGTGTATCTGTGGTCGCTGCTCTTTTTGAGAAGTACGCTTTTACGCAAGGCATTTTATCGACGGTGATAGATACGGACGATGAGTTGATCGCTTATCTAAAAAATAAGCTTCAGCGTTTTGTCTTTCTGGATGAACACGTAGCTTTACCGATCAAGGTGGAATATGGGACGCCGAAAACGCTAGGCAAGGACCGTTTGGCCGCTGTCGTGGGGGCGAATTATTTGCGGCCGGGAAAAAATCTGCTGGTTATCGATGCCGGTACCGCTATCACGTATGAGGTGATAGAAGCGCCGGGTATCTTTCTGGGAGGGAATATCTCTCCGGGGATGACAACCCGTTTTCGAGCGTTGAACCATTTTACGAAGAAACTGCCTTTGGTAACGGAAGAGGATGATATACCGCTTATCGGGAGAAGTACGGAAACGGCTATCCAAGCGGGTGTGGTGAATGGGATTGTTTACGAGATGGACGGATATATTGACGAGCTGAAAGTAAAATATCCGGATCTTTTGGTTTTTTTAACAGGCGGTCATTCGTTTTATTTTGAAAGACGGCTAAAAAACTCCATCTTTGCAGACATTAATTTAGTGTTGACAGGATTAAACAGAATCTTAGAGTATAATGTTGAAAATTAATAAGGTAGTAATAATAAGTATTCTTATCTTTACACAATTGCCATTGTGGGCTCAAAATAACACGAACTCGCCTTATACGCGATTTGGATATGGAGAGTTGGCGGATCGATCTTTTGGTGCCGGAAGGGCGATGGGTGGAGTCGGTTATGGATTAAGGTCCTCTAAACAGATAAATCCATTAAATCCAGCATCTTATAGTTGTATGGATTCGTTGACATTCCTTTTTGATTTTGGTGCGTCCGGTCAGGTGTCTTGGTTCTATGACGGTACGAATAAGCAACGACAGATGAATGGAAACGTGGAGTATATCGCTATGCAATTTCCGATCACCCGGCGTTTAGCGATGAGTATTGGTTTATTACCTTATTCATATGTAGGATATGATTTCGGCGAGAGCCGTACTGAGGGCGGTTTAAGTTGGGGAGAAAGCTTTAGTGGCGAAGGTGGCTTAAGCGATGCCTATTTAGGGCTCTCCTATGATATTTGGAAGAAGCGTCTTTCCATTGGTTTGAACGCCGGATTTTTATTTGGAAATATAACACATTCCCGCAACTTGATTTTCCCGAGTTCGACAGGGGCGGACGATGTGTATAGAAACCAACGTTATGAGATTCGTGATTTAAAGTTAGATTTTGGTATTCAATATACGCATCCTTTGAGCAAGACGGAGCATGTCACGGTAGGTTTCGTTTATTCTCCTGGGAAAAAGCTGAATACGACTGTGTATGATACTCAACTTGTCGGTTCTTCGGCTACATCCGGATATACAAGGAACGATACAATTAAGAATTATCGGTTTGATATGCCAAACTCTTATGGAGCGGGTATCTCTTATGTGAAGGAGAACCGGTTGACGTTAGCTGCGGACTTCTTATATGAGGACTGGGCGAACGCTTATTTTGATAACGAGAAAGGTCAATTCAAGAATCGTACACGTGTAGCGGCTGGTGCCGAATTTATTCCTCGTTATGATAATCGTAATTATCTGGGACGTATCAGATACCGTGCCGGTTTTCATTATAGCAATTCGTACTTAAGAGTCAGTCGCTCCGAGGAGAATGGTTATAAAGGACATGGTTATAATGAATATGGGGCGAGTATCGGTTTTGGGCTTCCATTGATCGATAACCGTTCATTAGTGAACCTGTCATTTGAATACGTGAAGATCCGTCCGGAATTACGTACAATGATTGATGAGCAGTATTTCCGGTTTACGGTGAACTATACATTTAACGAATTATGGTTTTTTAAACGAAAAGTGGATTAAACCGGGAATGGCCGAAAGGGTCTAATGAGTATGATACTTTTTTGAAGGAATATAAATTTATAGCTAACTTTAATAGAAAGAGATATGAAGATCAAAGTTTTATTACTAGCGCTTGGATGTACTATGGGTACATTGGGTGCTTATGCGCAGAAAGGAGTAGATAATGGTACACAGTTCGGTTCCGGTGAGGATAGCGTGCGTTGTATTACCAATATCAGCTTGTTCGTTCCTTACGCGAAAGCCGGAAACTTCAAAGATGCCTATGATTTCTGGAAGATCGTGTACGATGAGTGTCCTGCCGCTACAAAAGATATCTATTTGTACGGTGTGAAAATTATGGGCTGGAAGATCGCCCAAGAGAAAGATCCCGCTAAGAAGAATGCTCTTATTGATGATTTGATGGGGGTTTACGACAAGCGTGTGAAATATTTTGGAAATGATCGCCGGTATGGAAAAGACTGGATCGTTGCTCGAAAAGTGCAAGATTATTTAGCGCAAACAGGCGATAATGCCGACTATAATCAGGCCTATACTTGGTTGAAGGAGATCGTTGATGAGAAAGGTGCTGATACGGAGGCTCTAGGTCTCTCCTTGTTTAGTTTCTCTTCTATGAAGAAAATGCTTAACGATCCGAACTTCAAAGAGCAGTATATTCAAGATTATTTGAAGGTTTCTGCTGGCTTGGATGCTCAGTTAAAAGCTGCGCAGGCTGCAAACAATCAAAAAGAAGTGAATGCCTTGACCGCATATAAGAGTGGTGTTGATAATGCCTTTGCAAATAGTGGTGCTGCCGATTGCGAGACTTTGCAGAATTTGTATGCTGCTAAGATCGAGGAGAATAAGGATAACTTACCTTATTTGAAAGAGACTATATCTTTGTTGAGAAGAACAGGTTGCCAAGAAATCGAGGCTTACTTTTTGGCATCAGACTATGCTTATCGTCAAGAACCTAGTGCCGAGGCAGCTGTTGGGCTAGGAAAGAAAGCCGTTAAGATAAAGGATTATGATACGGCTATTAAATACTTTGATGAGGCCGCGAATTTAGAAACGGACGCGACTTCAAAAGCTGATGATTATTATATGATCGCATTGTTGCTGTTTGAGCAAAATGCTTATTCGAAGGCTAGACAATATTGCCAGAAAGCTTTGGAGGTAAATCCAAACTATGGTAATGCTTATTTATTGATCGGCAAGATGTATGCCGCTACTTCTAAATCTGTCTTCCCGAATGATGGAGTGTTGGCAAGAGCTGCTTATAATGCCGCTATCGATAAATTTGAGAAAGCGAAACAGGTAGATCCGAGTGTTGCTGAAGAGGCTAATACTTTGATATCATCTTATCGTGCTCACCTTCCTTCTACGGAGGAGATCTTCATGCACCCGGATTTGGAGAAGGGCAAACCTTTCACTGTCGGTGGTTGGATCGGAGAGCGTACAACGATTCGGTAATTATGATAGGAAATCGTTTTCATTGTAAAACGGAAAATATGGGCATAACAACTACCTTCGTGGTGGTTGTTATGCTTCTTTTGTTTTCTGCCTCTTGCAGTAAGGAACATAAGGAGGTGGTTGATGTTGAGTTTGATCCGGACAAGACTTATACGATGAAGGCTACGGATGTGTCATCCTTGATCTCCGATTCTGGTATCACGAGATATCGCTTGAAAGCGAAAGAGTGGCAGATTTACGGGAAGGCGGCGGAACCCCATTGGTATTTCCCCGAGGGGATCTACGTGGAGAAGTTCGATACCTTATTCCAGACAGAAGCGAGTATTAAGGCGGATACAGCCTATTATTATGATAAAAAAGGGCTTTGGGAGCTGATCGGTAATGTAGAGGTGGAAAGTCTGCAAGGGGAGCATTTTGAGACTTCCCAATTGTTCTGGGACCAGAAGCAGGAGAAGGTTTATTCTGATAAGTTTATGCGTATCGAGCAAGAAGATAAGATCATAACAGGCATAGGCTTTGAGTCGAACCAAGATATGACTCAGTATAAGATATTTAACTCACAAGGTATTTTCCCGGTGAGCGATGCTCTGGCCGATACGACACGGACAGTTCAGGGGGATAGTGCCCGGGGAGATGTGTCACAAATAGATTCAATAAAAAGTAATTAAGGTGGGGACGCTGACTTATATTTTAATTTCCCTCGCATTTTCCGCATTCTTTTCCGGGATGGAGATCGCTTTTATCTCCTCCAATAAGCTTCGTTTCGAGCTGGATAAGAAGGAACGTAGTCTATCCAGTAAGATACTGGGTATTTTCTATCGTAATCCAAATTTGTTTATCTCTACCATGTTGGTAGGAAATAATATTGCGTTGGTCGTTTATGGTCTTCAGATGGCAATCGTATTGGAGCCGTTTATAGCCAAGGTGGTTGCGAATGAGGCATTGATCGTTTTTATCCAATCCGTGATATCTACGATCTTGATCTTGTTTGCCGGGGAGTTTATTCCCAAGACCATATTTAAGTTGAATCCTAATTTATCACTCAATATATTTGCGATACCATTATTTATTATATATATCATCCTGTATCCGGTCTCCAAGTTCTCTTCCCTGCTATCTTTTTTGATTTTGAAGTTAGGGGGCGTGAAGAACTTGAAAAGTTCACCTCAGGCATTAGGCAAGGTAGACTTGGATTATTTTATACAGCAAAGTCTGGAAGATGCACCTCAAAATTCGGATATGGATACGGAGGTTAAGATTTTCCAGAATGCCTTAGACTTCTCGAATGTCCGTTTGAGGGATTGTATCGTGCCCCGGACGGAGATCGTAGCCTGTGATACGTCGGCTACGATGGAGGAATTGCGTTCTAAGTTTATCGAGACAGGACTTTCGAAAATATTGGTGTATAACGAGAATATTGACAACATTATCGGATATATCCATTCTTCCGAGCTTTTCAAGAATCCGGAGGATTGGACCCAGCATATCCGTAGCGTATCGATCGTTCCGGAGACGATGGCAGCGAATAAACTGATGAAACTGCTGATGCAAGAGAAGAAGAGCTTGGCTGTTGTCGTGGATGAGTTTGGCGGTACGTCGGGTATCGTGACACTTGAGGATTTGGTGGAGGAGATTTTCGGAGAGATTGAGGACGAGCACGATATGAAGTCGCATGTGGCTAAAAAAGTATCGGACAATGAGTATTTGCTGTCGGGTAGGATGGAGATTGATACCTTGAACGAAATGTTCGGGTTGGATCTTCCTGAGTCGGATGATTATGTCACCATCGCCGGTTTTATCTTGCACTTCTATCAAAAATTCCCGAAATTGAACGAGACTGTCCAGATCGATAAATATTCGTTTAAGATAATCAAAGTAACGGCTACGAAGATCGAACTTGTACGTATGAAAGTAGGGATTTGATAAAAAAAAGGATTATATGCTGTGGAATTTCCTTTTTTTCATATCTTTGTGCCCTTAAAATGTGAAATAATAAACTTTAAAAAATAATAAAGATAAATGGCTACGCTGGAAAAAATTAGAAGCAAAGCAGGACTGCTGGTACTCGTGGTGGGTTTGGCATTGTTCGCTTTTATCATTGGAGACTTTTTAAACTCTGGTTCTACTTATTTTAGGCAATCACAGGAACGGATCGCCGAGATTGATGGAGAGGTTGTAAAAATTCAAGATTATCAAGGTCGCGTTGATGAGATGGCCGAGATGTATAAGATGCAATCCGGTTCAGCCAGCCTGCCCGAGGAATATATGACACAGATTCGCCAGTCCGTATTCGATGCGATGGTACAAGAGGTCGTGTTGGACGAGGCTACTGCTAAATTAGGTATGGGAGTAAGTCCGGAAGAATTGTTTGATATGGTTCAAGGTGAGAATATCTCTCCGTTGATCCAACAAATGCAAATGTTTACGAATCCTCAGACTGGTGCTTTTGATAAGGCCGCTTTGTTGAATTTCTTGAAACAAATCGATTCCGATAATATCGCTAGCTATCCGGCAGATCAACAGGCACAGCTGATTCAAGCTAAGAACTTCTGGTTGTTCTGGGAGAAGAACATCAAACGTCAACGTTTGGAGCAAAAATATACGACATTATTGAGTAAGGCTATTTCCGCGAATTCATTGGACGCTAAGGAAGCTTATAATGATAATGCCGAGAATTCGGATATCATTTACGCTATGCAATCATATGCTACGATTCCGGATTCAACGATTGAGGTAAGCAAGAGCGAGATCGAGAAATTGTATAACCAACGCAAGGAGCTTTATAAACAAAAAGAATCTAAGGTAATTAAATATATCGCCGTAGATATCCGTCCGAGTAAAGAGGATTATGATAAGGCACAGGCCGAGATCGAGAGCTTGAAAGAGGAGCTAGCTACGTCTGAAAGAGTGGCTGATGTAGTAAACGAGAACTCTGAGGTTCCTTATGTTGACGCTTTCTTCACGGAGAAGGCTTTGGATCCTGAGATGAAACAATTCGCTACGACTTCTGAGGTTGGCGCTGTTTATGGTCCTGTATTCGAGAATGACAAATACAGAATGTTTAAGCTAGTCGATAAGACGGTCGCTCCGGACTCAGTAAAAGTTAGCCACATCATGTTGGCCGGTAAATCTGAGGCTGAGACAACAGCTTTGGCTGATAGCTTGATGGGGGCGTTGAAAGGTGGCGCTAATTTCGCTGAATTAGCTAAGAAATACTCAGCAGACCAAGCTGCCGAGAATGGTGGTGAACTAGGTTGGTTTACAGAGGTTACCGCTTTGAGAGGTGTGAATGATGATTTTAAGAAGGCTGTCTTCTCAACTCCATTGAATGAGGTAGCGGTTGTGAAATCTTTATATGGTACTCACCTTGTAAAAGTAACAGAGAAAACAGGAAATGTTGAAAAATATAAGATCGCAGATATCGACATGACTGTATCTCCTAGCTCTAAGACCTATAGCAACATCTACAATGAGTTGAATCAGTTCGTATCTAAGAACAACTCTATGGCTAAATTGGAGGAGAATGCGAAGGAAGCCGGTTATAACTTGATTTCAGGTGCAACGGTTACTACAGATGATCAGTTGTTAGGTTCTATCAAGAATTCACGTCCGGTAATTCGTTGGGCGTTCCAGAACGATAAAGGTTCTATCTCTGAGATCTTCGAGTGTAGTGATAAATTTGTCGTGGCTGCTGTAGAAGGAAGTATTTCCGAGGGGTATCGTCCGGTTGATATGGTCGCTCCGGCTTTGAGAGCTGAATTGGCTGCCCAGAAGAAAGGCGATAAGATCGCTCAGGAATTGGCTGCTAAGAATTTAACTTCAGTTGAGGCATATGCTGAAACGATGGGTTCTTCTGTAGACTCTGTGAAGTTCGTGAACTTTGGTACTCGCCGTATCGCTGGTATCGGTATCGAACCGAACTTGAACGCTATGGTTTCTATGGCTCAAGTTGACCAAGTAAGTGCTCCGGTTAAAGGTAACAACGGTGTATATGTGTTCAAAGTATACGCAAGAAATAAAGATGGTAAGGAGTTCAACGAGGCTGAGGAAATCCGTGCGTTGGATGCTTCGAATGCGTATCGTGTAGGATTCCAAGCTATCCAATCTATGGTCAACAACGCTAAGGTGGAAGACAACCGTATCCGTTTCTATTAATAAAGAGTATTTATACTTAAGATAAAAAAGATCCCCTGTTTTGCCGTCAAAATAAATATATCTTGACGACAAAACAGGGGATCTTTATTTTGTGGAATATTTCTCGTACTTTCGCGAATAAGAAAATATCGATAGAATGGTTGACAAAAGACAATTATTAGGGATGACCTTGGAGGAACTGAAAGGTGTAGCGTCTGAGGTGGGTCTTCCCGCATATGCGGCTAAGCAAATGGCCGATTGGATTTATAAGAAGAAAATAACCCGGATTTCGGAGATGACGAATATAGCGGTAGCCAAACGTGCTTTATTAGAGGATTCATTCGAGATCGGGGCTTATCCGCCATCTGAGTATCAAAAGTCGAAAGACGGTACGATCAAATATCTATATGCTGCCGGACCGGGGCGTTTTGTTGAGTCTGTTTATATTCCTACGGATGATCGGGCGACTCTTTGCGTCTCTTCTCAAGTCGGATGCAAAATGAATTGCTTGTTTTGTATGACGGGAAAACAAGGCTTCACGGCAAACCTGACAGCGAACCAGATATTGAACCAGATCCAGTCTTTGCCGGAAAACGATTCATTGACGAATATCGTTTTCATGGGAATGGGGGAGCCACTGGATAACGTAGACGAGCTTTTCAAGGTTTTGGAAATACTCACGGCCCCGTATGGATATGCGTGGAGCCCGAAGCGTATCACGGTTTCAACCATCGGTGTGACGAAAGGCTTGAAACGCTTTTTAGAGGAGAGCGAATGTCATCTGGCCGTAAGTCTGCACTCGCCCTATCCTATGGAACGTCTTTCCTTGATGCCGGTTGAAAAGGCATTCCCAGCGAGGGAGGTGATCGATTTAATCAAACAATATGATTTTTCGCATCAACGACGTGTCTCTTTTGAGTACATTGTTTTTAAAAATTTGAACGATAGCTTGAAACATGCCGAAGCTTTGAGTTGTTTATTAGGTGGAATACCTTGTCGGGTAAACTTGATCCGTTTTCATGCGATACCGAATGTGTCTTTAGAGACTTCCGATATCGCTAAAATGGAGGCGTTCCGGGATTTCTTAAACGCCAAAGGAGTTGTATGTACGATAAGGGCATCACGAGGGGAGGATATTTTCGCCGCTTGTGGAATGCTTTCTACCGCAAAAAATGTTACATTTGTATAATATAAAACACACGGGTATGAAAACACGTTCTTTATTCATCGGTATGTTGCTGCTTCTTGTTTTGATGGGAGCATGTAATTCGGGTTCTGTGATGACTCAAGCTACGGGCTTCGCATATGAGGTTGTCGTGGTTATGGATCAAAAGGATTGGAAAGGCCCTGCGGGAGAAGCCATAAAGTCTGAGTTGGCCTCTTCGGTGCCCGGACTGCCGCAAGCCGAGCCTTCTTTGAAGATTACCTACGTACAACCAAAGGATTTTACAGGTCTGTTACGGTATGTAAGGAATATATTAGTGGTTACGATAGATCCCACCGCTTATACGAAAGTTTCTGTAGGCTACGAGAATAATGTCTGGGCTAGAGGACAGGTGGTTGTTTCGCTGAAAGCTCCTAATACGGAGTCGATCGTCGAGTATTCAAAGACCCATGAGAAGGCGTTGGTCAACTTCTTCGTAAAGGTGGAGATGAATCGTGCGATAGAGCAATTACAAAAGGAATATAGTATGGTGGTTATGGATAACCTGAAAAGCGACCTGAACGTGATGTTAAACGCTCCGGCAAACTTCACGTACTATAAGGATACGACAGATTTCTTCTGGTCTTCCAATAACGCTAACACAGGCCGTATGGACTTAATCGTATATACTTTCCCTTATACTGATCCGAATACGTTTACGGAGGAATATCTGGTCGCTAAACGAGATTCTGTATTGAAGGCGAATCTGCCGGGTTCGTTCCCGGGTTCCTATATGCAAACAGAAACGCGTGCGGGAGTGGAGTATACGCCAATAACCTTAAATGGTAAATATTGTGGCGTGATGCGCGGTTTGTGGAGAATGCAAGGCGATATGATGGGAGGCCCGTTCGTAAGCCACACCCGCTTGGATGAAAAGAATCATCGTGTGGTTGTAGCCGAGGGATTTGTGTATGCTCCGGAGACAGACAAGCGTAATTTCATGCGTAGAATAGAAGCTGCCTTATTTACGTTACGTTTGCCGGGTGAATTTGATGAACCGGTAACTGAGACATTGGATATCCCAAAAGAGAAAAAGTAATAAACAAACAAAATATATGGAAGAACGACTGATTAAAGTGGGGATCACCCACGGAGATATAAATGGTATCGGCTATGAGGTGATATTAAAGACCTTTTCCGATACCCGCATGGCGGAGCTTTGCACGCCGATTATCTATGGCTCGTCCAAGATAGCCGCTTATCACCGGAAGGCATTGGAGCTTCCTCCTATCAATATGAATATTATTTCACATGCGGAGGATGCGGGAGTAAACCGGGTGAACATTATTAACTGCGTGGAGGACGAGACCAAGGTGGAGTTGTCGAAATCTACGCCGGTTGCCGGTGAGTCGGCTTTCAAGGCGTTGGAAGCGGCGGTTACGGATATGAAGCGGGGAGTAGTGGATGTACTGCTTACCGCCCCGATCAATAAACATAATATCCAGAACGAGGATTTTCATTTTCCCGGGCATACTGAGTATTTGGAGAAATGCTTCGGTGGCTTGGATAAAAAAGCCTTGATGATCTTGATGAAAGATGATCTTCGTGTCGCTTTGGTGACGGGGCATATTCCATTGTCGCAAGTTGCGTCTTCCCTCAACGTGGGCGATATCGTGAATAAGCTGCGTATTTTCAATCAGTCGTTAAAGCAAGACTTCGGTATTGTGAAGCCACGCATCGCGGTTCTTTCCTTAAACCCTCATGCGGGTGATGCCGGATTGCTGGGTACGGAAGAGGAGACGATTATCATACCGGCAATGCAAGAGGCGGAGAAAAAAGGCGTAATGTCATTTGGCCCTTATGCGGCTGACGGTTTCTTTGGTTCGCAGATGTATGATAAATTTGATGGTGTCTTAGCGATGTATCATGATCAAGGGCTCGCTCCTTTCAAGACGTTGGCGATGGATGACGGGGTGAACTATACGGCAGGATTGCCGATCGTACGGACTTCTCCGGCACACGGAACTGCTTATGACATAGCCGGGCAGAACGTGGCCTCGGAAGAGTCGTTCCGCCAAGCCTTATATGCGGCGTTGGATATCTACCGGAACCGGTTGCGTTATCAGGAGGCTACCGCCAACCCGTTGCGTAAGCAATATTTCGATAGGGGGGGAGATAATGAGAAATTGGATTTGACGAAAGACGACGATACGGACGGATTATAGTAGATCTTTCCTGACAAGTTTCAATAAATACATAAAATGTCATGTTAATAACGAATGGATGTTATTGACATGACATTTTTGTATGGGGCGTGGGACGCTTTTTGGTTTTAAACTTTTAAGATAGGAAAAGTTTGCGTAAGTTTGCGGTTTAAAACGAAAATTACGATTATGTTTAAAGACAAAACGATAGTATATACATCCGGGACGTTTGATATGTTCCATTATAATCATCTTAGGATGATCAATTACGCCCGTAGTTTGGCGGATATATTGATCGTCGGGGTTAGTACAGATGAGTTGGTCTCTTCTTATAAAGCGAAGCCGATCATTCCGTTCCATGAACGTTTGCAGATCATCGAGGCGTTGAAGACTCCCGATATCGTTATTCCACAACATTCCTTGGATCATACGGAAATCGTGAAGAAGCTGAATATCGACGCTTTCGTGGTAGGTGATGACTGGTTCGGAAAGTACGACTATCTGAAAGATTTAGGCGTTCAGGTATTTTATTTCCCTTACGGAACGGGGGTTTCCTCCTCGAATCTGAAAAAAACGATACATGATTCTTATGAGGCGAATCTGACAACCCAACGTCAGGCGAAGCCGGAAACAGTGAAAGGATCTGCCGCTAAATAACGATCAGTTTCATGGATAAATTTATTTTAATTACCGGTGGGACAAAAGGGATAGGAAAGGCGGTAGCGTCCTGTTTAGGAAAGGCCGGATATAACCTTATACTGACTTATGCTTCCGACCAAGCGACCGCCGAGGAGGTACGTAGCGAGTTGGTGGGGCGTTTCGATATACAGGTTTCTATTCTGCGGGCCGATATCTCGGATCGGAATACGATCGGGGTTATCGATTCTTTCTTGGAGGAGAATAGGCTACGTTTGGACGGCCTTGTGTTCAATGCGGGAATGACCTGTCGGGATCCTTTTGAGGAACTTTCATTCGAGGATTGGGACCGGGTTTTCTTTGCTAATATCCATTTCCCGATCTTCCTTTTACAGAAGATTGTTGGACGGATTAATAAGGGGGGAAGTATCGTGTTTACGGGTTCCTTGATGGGAATACAGCCTCATTCGGTATCCTTGGCATATGGGGTGACGAAAAGTGCTGTTCATGCGCTGGTCAAAAACATGGTGAAGTTCTTAGTTCCCTATGAACTGCGTGTGAATGCCGTGGCTCCCGGTTTTGTCGATACGGAATGGCAGAAAACAAAGCCTGCCGAGATCCGTCGGAATATAGAGAACAAGGTCTCTTTGGGACGGTTCTGCGACCCGGATGAATTGGCGGAAGTTTATAAAATGTTGATAGAGAATAGTTATTTTAATGGCGAGGTAGTCGTTGTGGATGGCGGTTACTCGTATAAATAAGAAACAAATGAGCGAGTTGGATAAGGAATACGAAGCATCGTTAAAGTCGATAGAAACAGAAAATAAGATAGACCGAATTTTTTATCGTCCGATAGGATTTCGTATTGCTCGTATGTTGCGAGGCACAGGGATTACCCCGAATATGATTACGGTTATCTCGATCTTCGTGGGTGCGGCGGTCGGATTTATGTTTTATCACGATAATTTGACATATAATATCTGCGGTATATTATTGTTGGTATTTGCCAATATCCTCGACTGCGTGGATGGGCAGCTGGCACGTCTTACAGGGATCAAGTCCGCTATCGGGCGTATCTTGGACGGATTCGCCGGGGATATCTGGTTCGCTTCGATCTATATCGGATTCGCTCTTCGTTTGTCTCATGATTACGGTACGGATTGGTTCTTTGCCTTGGCGGTCTTATCCGGTCTGTCTCATTTAGTCCAAGCGAATATCACGGATTATTATAAGACGCTTCACCTTTATTTTATCAGTAAGGATAAAGGCTCGGAGTTTCAGTCTTTGGAACAGGTGGAGGCGAAACATAAGGAGATGAAGTATGGCATTAACAAGTTTTTCTACTTCTTATATCGTTGGTATACGATGTTGCAAGTGAAGGCTACGCCTACCTTACAGAGTATGTTACAAAATTTGCACGCGAAGTATGGGGATAATATTCCGGAGAATATCCGTGTGGACTTTCGTAAACAGAGTCGTCATTTAATGCGTTACATAGACTTGTTGACCTTTAATGGCCGGACGATGGTTATGTTTGTGATCGTACTAACGGGACAGGTCTGGGCTTATTACCTATACGAGATCATCGTGTTGAACATCGTACTAGCGATAGTGATGAGGAAACATGAGAAGATGTGTGCCTCGTTTTTAGGATAAAGTATGAAGAAGAGTGTTGTTGACATTTACGATTTGCAAGAGATGGCCCCGTTCTTCAAGGGGCGAGTGGGGACATGGTTAGGTAAGTTGCTGATAAAGTGCTTACGTGTGGATCTGGTTAATAAGGTACATGCCCGGAATTGTCATTTACGGGGCGCTGAGTTTACTTCCGCTTTATTGCATGACCCCATTATCGATCTCAGCTATGAGGTTCATAATAAGGAGATTTTAGATCATCTGCCGGAAGGGGCTTTTGTTACCGTTTCCAACCATCCGATCGGGTCGTTGGATGGAATCATGCTGATTGATATTTTCGCTTCCCGCCGTCCGGACTTTAAGGTGATGGTGAATGGCATCTTGACCAAGATCGGGGCGATGGAGGATAATTTCATATCCGTGGTGCCCGATTCCCACAAGCGAGGGGCGAATCCGGCGAATGTCAATGGCGTTCGACTATCCCTGCAACGCTTGAAAGAAGGTCATCCGATGGGTTTCTTCCCTGCTGGAGCGATCTCATTTTATAATAAAAAAGAGAAACAGGTACGGGATTTATCGTGGGCGCATAGCGTGATCCGCTTAGTTCGTAAGGCGAAAGCACCGGTATACCCTGTTTATTTTGATTTCCAAAATACCCATTTTTTCTATTGGCTAGGGAATATCAGCTGGCAAATACGTACCTTGCGTATTCCTACAGAGGCTTTCAATAAGCGTGGAAAGAAAGCGGATGTATATATCGGTGAGCCTATCTCGCCGGAAGAGATCGCCGCCATCCCGGAAGACAAGGATCTTGCCGAGTTCTTGTATAAACGTACATATGGTGCTAAAAAATAAGAAACGACCGATAGAATCTGTTATCAATAGTGGTAGTTTGAATTAAGATTTGTAATTTTGGCAGAGTAACTGAAATAATTACAGATTTTAAAAGTGAAAGAGTGATGAAGGTTGATGTACAACAGATAAAACAGCGTTTTGGGATTATTGGTAATAACCCCGGATTAAATCGTGCGATCGATGTTGCGCTCCAGGTAGCGCCAACCGACTTATCTGTTCTTATTACAGGAGAGAGTGGTGTCGGAAAGGAGACTTTCCCGCAAATTATTCACCAGAACAGTCAGCGTAAGCATGGACAATATATAGCCGTAAACTGTGGCGCTATTCCGGAAGGGACGATAGATTCGGAGCTTTTCGGGCACGAGAAAGGTTCTTTTACCGGGGCGTTGGCCGACCGTAAAGGGTATTTCGAGGTAGCGGACGGTGGAACGATCTTCTTGGATGAGGTAGGAGAGTTGCCAACTCCTACGCAAGCACGCTTGCTTCGTGTGTTGGAGACGGGTGAGTTTATCAAGGTCGGTTCCTCCAAGGTACAGAAGACGAACGTTCGTATCGTTGCCGCTACGAACGTGAATTTAGTGCAGGCGGTTTCGGAAGGTAAATTCCGGGAGGATTTGTACTATCGTTTGAATACGGTGCCTATTCAAGTGCCTCCCTTGCGGGAGCGTCCGGAAGATATCGTCTTATTATTTCGTAAGTTCGCCAGTGATTGCGCCGAGAAATACCGGATGCCGCCGATCCGCTTGGATGATGAGGCCCGTCAATTATTGGTTTCTTACCGTTGGCCGGGTAACGTGCGTGAGTTGAAAAATATCACGGAACGTATCTCCGTAATCGAGGAGACACGGGATATAACGGCGGATGTCCTGCGCCTTTATCTGCCGAACGTAAATGTTGAGAAATATCCGGTATTGGTGAAGCAAGATCCGGATCAAAAGATATTTAACAGCGAGCGGGAGATCCTTTATCAAGTCTTGTTCGATATGAAAAAGGACGTGAACGAGCTAAAGAAATTAGTGCATGATATCATGGGAGGGAATATCCCGATGCCAACGGTGGCGGACGATACCCCTTACGCGCATCCGATCCATCCGGCGGCGGTTCATGCCATGCACCCGACGATCCAAGATGCCGAGGATGTGGAAGAGGAGACTTTATCCTTGGAAGAGGTGGAGAAGGAGATGATCCGTAAGGCTCTGGAGAAGCATAACGGGCGACGGAAGAACGCGGCGGCCGACTTGAAGATATCGGAGCGTACGTTATATCGAAAAATCAAGGAATACAATTTGGAATAAAAATATGCTAAAGAAGATTGTCAACATACGTTTGTCGGCAGCCAATTGGCTTATACTCTCATTTTTGACGGTATTGGCTACGGCTTGCTCTATTTCCTATAAGTTTAATGGAGCCTCTATCGATTATACGAAGGTGAAGACCATTACGATTCGTGACTTCACGAACCAAGCTCCCTACGTGAATCCGACCCTTGCGCCGCAGTTTACGGAGGATTTGAAGGATATTTACATCCGTCAGACTCGTCTGCAACTGGTTCCGAGCAATGGCGACCTTGAGTTGGAGGGTGAGATCACTGGTTACGATTTCGCTCCAATGGCCGTGAAGGAGGATGCTATCGCCTCGCAGACGAGGTTGACGATCACGGTGCGGGTTCGTTACTCCAACCGGGTTAACCCGGATGAGG
The DNA here is from genome assembly GCF_000436315.1 of Parabacteroides sp. CAG:2. Lineage (NCBI taxonomy): Bacteria > Pseudomonadati > Bacteroidota > Bacteroidia > Bacteroidales > Tannerellaceae > Parabacteroides > Parabacteroides sp. CAG:2. Next base: position 57,021 of record NZ_FR885321.1, read on the forward strand.
ATTTTGAGCAGTCGTTCTCCGCTTACCGCGAGTTCGACAGTAACTTGATGCCGCAGCAGGTAGAGGGAACATTATGCGAGGAAATCATAGAGGAAATAGTAGACCAAATCTATAACGCTACGGTTGCCAATTGGTAGAATGAGGGCGGAGGATTTATATCGTTTGATGGAGGAGCCTTCGGAATTGACCGAGGGGACTCTTCTTGAGTTGCGACGAATCGTGGAGGATTACCCGTATTTTCAAGTGGCACGGATGTTGTATCTAAAGAATCTGGCCGTATTAAATGATATGAGTTTTACCTCGGAGCTGGAGAAGATGGCGATATTCTTGCCGGATCGGAAAAAGCTGTTCCAACTGATAGAGGGAGATAAATATGGCTTGAACTCCCGTGTGGAGCATGAGCCGGATATGCGAAAAGAGGATACTTTCTCCTTGATAGACGCATTCCTCTCTAACCGTAACGAGGAACCGGAGCCTAAGAAAGAAGCCCCGTTCCTGTTCCAGCCATCGGTATCGTCAGATTATATGTTTTGGTCATTATCGAAAGAGGAAGAAGAGAAGCCATCTGGAGAGGATGCGGAGAATAGGCTTCGACATCACGACTTGATCGATTCGTTCATTAAAAATGACCAACAGCGTATGCCGGGTAGCGGGCTGGAAATCCGTGAGGAAACCAGCCGTGCGGAGACTCCAGAGTCGGTGAAAGATTTGGATGATGAACAGTCCAAATCGCTGGAAGACTCGTGCCTTACGGAAACTTTAGCCCGGATTTATATAAAACAGAAGCGATATGATAAGGCTTTGCAAATTATTAAAAACTTAAGCTTGAAATATCCAGAAAAAAATGTTTACTTTGCAGACCAAATCAGATTTTTGGAAAAGTTGATTATTAACACTAAAAAATAAAACTAAGATGTACGTATTTATTTCTATCTTAATCCTGATTGCCTCTATACTATTAATCTTGATCGTGTTGATCCAGAACTCAAAAGGTGGAGGTTTGGCTTCAGGATTCTCTTCTTCTAACCAAATCATGGGTGTACGTAAGACCACAGACTTTTTGGAGAAAGCTACTTGGAGTTTGGCGGGTGCCGTAATCGTACTGAGTATCGTGATTACCGCATTTATCCCCAGAACTGAGCATGCCGCTCAATCAGAGATCAAGCAACAAGTGAACGACGCTGTCTCTATCGATCCGAATACGATCGCTCCGGACTTTGGTACAGCGCAACAACCGGCAGTTCCGGCAGAGGAAACTCCCGCTACTACTACACCTGCGGAGGAAAGCAACAAATAAGATTGTATTTGAGAATAATATAGAAGCCATATCCACTAACAATGGATGTGGCTTTTTTTGTGCTACTTTAAGTGGAAGCTTCTTTATCTCTTAATCTTTTCACCTATGTGAAAAGATCGTATCACAAGGGTGAAAAGATCGTATCACGTATATGAAAAGATCGTTTCATCTTTGTGAGACGATTATTGCGAATAGGGGCTTCTATCTCTTCATAGAAAGAAATGATCAGTTAAGTGGAATATTGTTCGTATATTTGTTACATATAATAGTAATAAGTATAAATACTCAGATATGGATATGATAAATTTTGATGGGTTGTTGATCGGTATCGTTACATTTTTGATTATCGGTCTGTTTCATCCGGTAGTCGTGAAGGCCGAGTATTATTGGGGGACGAAATGCTGGTGGATATTCCTTGTCTTGGGGATTTTAGGAGTGATAGCCTCCCTGTTTATAGACAGCGTGTTTGTGTCCGCTATTTGCGGCGTATTCGCCTTCTCATCGTTCTGGACGATCAAGGAGATTTTCGAGCAGGAGGAGCGTGTGCAGAAAGGTTGGTTCCCTAGAAATCCGAAAAGAAAATACCCTTGGGACGATAGTGAGGTGAAATGAATTCTTTTCGTATCTTTGCGCTCGTGAAAGCGATATAAAAGCAATAAAGCTATGAAGACAAAGAGAAAAAAGCAAGATCCGTTAGTCGAGTACATAAAGGCTAACCGGAAAGGCAGTCGTGAGGCCGAGTTAGAAAACCACGGCAGACCGGTCAGTCATAACCGGATTCATGTATCGAAGAAAGTTTATAATCGTAAAAGAATGAAGGCAGATGCCCAGAGGCATCTGCCTTATTTGTTTTTAGTAGCCTAAAAGGAGACCTTAGTTCGCTGTATTGTTATTGATCGGTGTCTTTTCCTTGAACCATTCTACCAGTATCCCATTCTTGAAGCTTAGGATGTAGTAGCCTTCAGAGTAGTCGGCTATCGTCATGGTGACCGTCTTATAACTGATACTCTCTATGGGGCCGTCCGGGGTTATTCGTGCGCCAGCCGACTCAAAATCCTTTCCTAGTATCGATATAACCTTTTGCTTGGTCATCCCTAGCTCTATCTTATGCATCCGGTTATCCATTTTATAAGGATTCATTACCGTAGCGCATCCCATCAATAGGAACATTGTCAGCAACACGTATATCCCTTTCACCATCTTCATCTCTCTTTTTGTTATTTGTTGTATTGGGGGCTAAAGTAGACATTATCCCGGATATATAGTATCGTGAGGATATAAAAAAAGAGGAAAACCTTTCGATTTTCCTCTTTTCCTAGAGCGGAAGACGGGGCTCAAACCCGCGACCCTCAGCTTGGAAGGCTAATGCTCTATCAACTGAGCTACTTCCGCAATATGTATTCTTTCGGTTTTCGAAAGAATTGGTTCACATAGTGAACCGATCAATTAAGGTGGGCAGTGATGGATTCGAACCACCGAAGGCGAAAGCCAGCTGAGTTACAGTCAGCCCCATTTGGCCACTCTGGTAACTGCCCCCTTGTTCTTAATTGCAGTGCAAAGGTACGATTTATTTTGAAACCTGCAAGCGTTTAGGCAGAAAAATTTACCATTTTTATTGCGGTAACCGCTGCCTCGTCCCCTTTATTGCCATATCTACCTCCCGCACGATCCTCGGATTGCTGCATGGTGTCGGTAGTTAACAGGCCGAAAATGAAAGGAATATCGTACATTAAATTCAATTCTGTAATGCCTTGCGTAACGCCGGAACAAACGTAATCAAAATGTGGTGTATCGCCTCTTACGACGCATCCCAGAACGATCACGGCGTCTAATTCTTTAGTCTCGGCCAATCTTTTGGCTCCAAAAGTCAGTTCAAAACTACCCGGAACTCGTTTAACTACGATGTTCTCCGGTTTCACCCCGTGCTTTTCAAGCGTGTTGCAAGCACCTTCCAATAACTTCTCGGTAATGTTCTTGTTCCATTCCGCAACTACGATGCCGATGTTCATCTCTGAAGCATCGGGTACGCTGTTGAAGTCGTACTCGGATAAATTCTGATAAGCTGTAGCCATACTTGTCTCTTTAAAAGAAGAGGATGCCTTGTTTGACCGAGACATCCTCTGTTATACTATATAATATACTGTTTATTTATTTTCCTGCCGAAGCACGGGTGATATACTTATCGATATCGGATGCCTCCATGGAAGTGTAATACTTGTCCTTGATAGTCGTGTAAGCCTTTACAGCCTTGTCATACTCTTTCAAGTTCTCGTAAGCGATACCGGCCTTCTTCAAGTAAATCGGGCTGATAACCTCATTGTCGGCCTCCTTAGCGGCTTTCTCGAAATAGCTGATTCCTTCTTTCGTATTACCCATGTTCACGTAGCAATCACCGATCAAGCCTGTAACCGCCGGAGATACCATTTGGTCCTTTCCGCTGAAAGATTTCAATAAATCGAGCGCCTTCTGTGTATCGCCCATCTTGTAGTAACAGATACCTGCGTAAGCCTTCGCCAAGTTTCCGGCGTCCGTGCTTCCATATTGGTCGATGATAGCCTCGAAACCTTCATAGTCAGCTCCATTGCCGTTTAAAGCCAAGGCGAAAGAATCTCTGGCGAAGTATTGCTCGCCCTTGAACATGGCGGCGGCGGCTTTTTTCTCCTGAGGAACTAAATAACCATGCTTGATTCCCAAAACAGCTCCAACAACGAGTGCGACAGCTATTATACCGTAAATAATCTTCTTTGAATTGTTTTCAATGAATTGCTCCGATTTGGAGACAATCTCTTCTACTTCTAACTCCTTGTTGGTGTCCTTTTCTTTAGTAGCCATAATGTGTTATAGTTATTTATTAATTTTATCGCTGATTTTAAGCCATACCATATGGTTGGCGATTCAAAGCGCAAAAGTAGTTTTTTTTACTGATATAATCTATACTTAGAAGTATATTTTTTAATTTTGTACGATTAATACGGTTTAGATGATACTAAAGAAGCTTTCTGTTCTCAATTACAAAAATATACTTCAGTCTGAGGTTATTTTCTCGCCCAAGATGAATTGCTTTTTCGGCAATAACGGGATGGGGAAGACGAATCTATTGGATGCCATTCATTATCTCTCATTTTGCAAGAGTCATGTCAATACGCCTGATAGCCAGATAATAAACAGTGATCAAGATATTTGCGTGGTGCAGGGTAACTATGATTATGAGGGACGTGAGGAGGAGATTTTCTGTGCCATGCGGCGTAGGCAACGCAAACAGTTCAAACGGAATAAGAAGGAGTACGACAAGCTGTCCGAGCATATCGGCCTATTACCGTTGGTCATGGTTTCTCCGGCTGATGCCGACTTGATCCGGGGGGGAAGCGATGAGCGACGCCGTTTTCTGGACTTAATCATCTCGCAGCAGGACAAGCCTTATCTGCATGCGCTTATCCAATATAATAAAGCGTTGCTCCAACGGAATACGTTGCTGAAAGATCAGAGCATGGATGCCTCTCTTTATGAGGTATTGGAGATGCAGCTGGGTATGTACGGCCAAATCGTTTACGAGAAGCGGAAAAAACTGGTGGAGGATTTTACCCCGATCTTTAATGAGTACTACCAGACGATCTGCGGCTCTGCCGAGGAGGTAGGGCTACATTATATCTCGCAATTGGAGGAAACGGAGCTTGCCGGTAAATTGGCGATGAGCCGGGAACGGGATCGTATATTGGGCTATACCTCTTCCGGTATCCATAAGGATGAGCTGGAAATGACGTTGGGCGGGTACCTGATTCGCCGGGTTGGTTCGCAAGGACAGAATAAGACGTATCTGATCGCCTTGAAACTCGCTCAGTTCGCTTTCCTAAATAAACGGGGACAGACTACACCTATCTTGCTGTTGGATGATATTTTCGATAAGCTGGACGCTAGCCGTGTGGAGCAGATCATCAAACTGGTCAGCGAGAATGGCTTCGGGCAGATTTTTATTACGGATACGAACCGGAAGTATCTGGATGAGATCTTATTGGCTATGAATCATGACTATGCTCTCTTCCGTGTGGAACGTGGCGAGGTACAACCTATGGAGGAATAAGAATGCAGAGAAGAAATACACAGACATTGGGGGAAGTGCTTCGTGACTTTTTCGAGGATAATACCGAGTTGTACGAGAAAATGATGGAGATCCGGGTCCAACGTGCGTGGGGAGAAGTTTTAGGGCCTACGATCATGCAGTACACACGTAATATATATGTACGTGATAAGGTGCTTCATGTCTCATTGACTTCCTCTGTACTTCGTAGCGAGTTGACGCTTTGCCGGGAACGGTTGGTGAAAAGCTTGAATGATTACGCGGGTGCCTCGGTCATTACCAATATCGTTTTTCATTGAGTGTGGCTTTACCATTCGCAATATTACTTACTGGGTCAAGTAACATATACTGCCCAGCCCCGGTAAGTATATATGGCTTGACCCAGTAAGTATATATTCTGCGGAGAGATCAATAGATGGTGTCTTCTGTTATTACGTAATCCATTTTCTTGTCGAGTGGCTCTACCGGAACCTGTGGTATCATCTGGAACCCGAAGCATATGCCAACCTTGGGAGCGTTGAGCGTGGAAAGAAGGCGGTCGTAGAATCCCCTCCCTCGTCCCATGCGGTTCTTGTCTTTGTCAAAGGCGACTCCGGGCACGATAATCAAGTCTATCTCATTCTTTGGAACTTCTATGCCGTCCGCCTTAGGCTCTAATATTCCGAAAGGTCCGGGTTTTAGGGATTCCGGTCCTTCGTAAAGAAGCAATCTCAAATCATCACCGACGATCAAGGGCAACAGAAGCTTTTTCTTCTGGTACCATTTCTCGATAAAGCCGGCGGTCTGTACTTCTCCCGGTATGGCGTGATAAAGGGCGATGCAAGAAGCCGCTTGGAACAGTTCCGTCTGTTCCAAGCGGTCCATGATCTTATCCGATAGCTCGCACAAGGTAATCCTCGAATATTCTTTTTTTCGAGAGGCCATATCTTTTCGTAGGGCCTGCTTGGCTGTGTAAGTCTCCATTCGCTGATTGTTTTAATAGTTCCGCATTCGGCACAGATTTTCCCTCTTGCAAGATCTTGATCGCACGTAATAAGGTAACGTCATCTTTTAGGAAAATGGGGTAGAAGCCCGCCTCGTCGAAGAAATTCCTTACGATATACGCTTGCAATTGGTTCTCGATTAACTTGCCGGATATATTAATTAATGTAGGACGTCTCTTGATGCCCTTGGTAGCGGCGAAGTTCACGAAGTCGGAAAGGAGCGGTTGTTGCTGCAAGTAATTATATAATTCCTCCCAAGTCTTGAATGAGCCTAGTTTCTCCCGATGGCGGTCTGAGTACTCGAGCGCATACAGGTAAAGCACGCCGCTATTTACCACATTTGAGTAGTAAGAGGTAACGCCGCTCGTGTCACGAGGGATAAAGATATCTGGCATGATACCGCCCCCGCCGTATACGGTACGTCCGCCTACGGTCTGGTATTTCAAGGAATCATCCATCTTGATGCTATCGGCCGAGTCGAACTCGCCGTGCATATATCGGTTATAGATATCTTGGTCGTAAGCGTCCGTATTACCCATCTCATATTTCTTCTGGATGCAGCGACCGGACGGCGTGTAATAACGGGCGATGGTCAATCGCATCTCTGAACCGTCGCTCAATGACATTTGAGTTTGTACCAGACCCTTGCCATACGTTCTTCGTCCGATAATCGTACCACGGTCGTTATCTTGGATCGCTCCGGAGAATATCTCACTGGCGGAAGCCGAGATCTCATCGGTCAATACTACGATCGGGGCGTCTTTACAAGTTCCGGTTCCGTTTGCGTATACGTCGGAACGGGGGAACGACTTACCTTCCGTGTAGACGATCAAGCGTCCTTCCGGCATAAACTCGTTAATCATATTGATAGCGGCATCCATATATCCGCCGGTATTACCCCGTAAGTCGATCACGAAAGAGGTACAGCCCGCTTGTTTCAGCTTGGCGATCGCCGTGATGAACTCATTATAAGTATTCCGGGCGAATTTGCTAACCTTGATGTAACCTATACCTTTAGCCGCTTCGAAAGAAACATCGACCGAATTAACAGGGACATCTCCACGGGTTACGTCAAAATAGAGCAACTCAGGAGAATTTCCTCGCTGTACGCCTAGTTTCACCGTACTGTTCTTTGCGCCCCGGAGTGTCTTCATGATCTCTCCTTGGTTCTTTTTCTTACCGGAGAAAATAGAATCATTGATCGAGATGATCCGGTCGAAGGGCAGTAAACCTGCTTTCTCTGCGGGACCACCGCTAATTACGCTGATCACTAGGATCGTATCGGTTTGCATATTAAATGATACGCCAATACCACTGAAAGAACCTTCCAGCTCCTCATTCACCACGGAAGCGTCTTCGGCGGGGATATATACGGAGTGAGGGTCTAATTCACTGAATATTTTCGGGATCGTACTCTCTACCAGCTTAGACATGCTAACCGTGTCAACATATTGCTCGTCGATAATGTCCAAGATGGCATTTATCTTGTTACCGCTGGAGTAGGACCGTTTTTTTCCTTGACTGATAGATAAATAATGGTTCCCAATAAAGATACCTAAAGCGATACTAGCCGCGATGATAACCGGGAGCCATACGGTCAGTCTTTTGTTTTTATCCATAAAAACGTTTTATTTATTCGTTCAAATCTATATAATCTACTATGATACCGGCACGCTTCAATAATTCGCAGCCGTCCGCTATGCGATAATTCTCGGAATAGACCACTCGCTTGATCCCGGATTGTATGATTAATTTTGCGCATTCAATGCAAGGGGAGGAGGTCACATAAATGGTCGCTCCTTTACTGCTGTTCGATGAGGCTGCCACTTTTGTGATGGCGTTAGCCTCCGCGTGTAGAACATAAGGCTTGGTGACATTATTCTCGTCTTCGCAAACATTTTCAAAACCGGCGGGTGTTCCATTGTATCCGTCGGATATGATCATTTTATCTTTTACTAATAATGCGCCCACTTGGCGTCGTTTACAGTACGAATTCTCGGCCCAGATAGCGGCCATTCGCAGGTAACGTTTATCTAATTCGTGCTGTTTTTCTGTTTTCTCGCACATTTGTTTACTCTTTTGTCTTTTAATCCAGACACAAAGGTAGTGATTATTTAGATTTACCGGGCGATAAGCCCGGTAAATTATTACTTCTTAATACCATTACGGATTAATAAGGCGTCTATCGTAGGCTCTTGTCCACGGAAACGCTTGTATAACACGGCGGGATCTTCTGTACCACCTTTGGATAAGATATTGTCACGGAAAGATTTAGCGACCTCTTTGTTGAAGATTCCTTTCGATTTGAAAACGGAGAAAGCATCGGCATCTAATACCTCGGCCCATTTATATCCGTAATAGCCTGCCGCGTATCCTCCGGAGAAGATATGTCCGAAGCTTGTGCCCATCAAGGCTTCCGGTACTTCCGGCATGATTACGGTCGGAGCCCAAGCTTTTTTCTCGAATGCCGCTACGTCACCGTCGAAAGGTTGCTCCAACGTATGCCATGCCATATCCAGCAAGCCAAAGCTTAATTGGCGGCAGCAAAGGTAGCCGGCGTTGAAGTTAGAGGCGTTTACCAAGCTTTGTATCATCTCTTGCGGGATTTTCTCTCCGGTCTGATAATGAACGGCGATCTGATCTAAGAACTCTTTTTCAGTCAACCAGTTCTCCATGATCTGGGAAGGTAATTCTACGAAATCACGATAAACGCTGGTTCCCGAAAGGCTGGAATATGTTCCTTGCGCTAGCATGCCGTGCAAGGAGTGCCCGAACTCATGCAAGAGCGTGTTCACCTCGTCGAAACTTAACAAAGAGGGCTTCGTGTCTGTCGGACGGGTAAAGTTCATCACGATAACGATCTGAGGACGGCTATCTTTTCCGTCTTTATCTTTGTATTGAGCCTTGATATTGTTCATCCAAGCGCCGGATTGTTTTCCGTCACGAGGGAAGAAGTCCGTGTAAAGGATCGCTAGAAACTTGCCATCAGCATCGTATACCTCGTAAGCGTCTACTTCCGGATGATAAACCGGGATTTTCTTGTTTTCCTTAAAGGTGATACCGTAGAGCTGGGTAGCTAATCCGAATACGCCTTTCTTTACGTTGCTTAACTCGAAATAAGGGCGAGTCATCTCGTCGTTTACCTTGAAGCGGATATCCCGTAACTTCTCGGAATAATAACTCCAGTCCCAAGGCATAACGGTGATATTCTCTTTCTCTGTACCTAATGCGAATCCTTCTACTGCATTGTATTCATTGATCGCTATCGGTTTATAAGCTTCGAGTAACTGATTCAATAATTTGTATACGTTCGCTGAGTTTTTAGCCATCGTGTGTTCCAGCGCATATTCGGCGTAATTCTTGAATCCCATCAACTGGGCGATCTCTAGGCGGATATTAACGATCTTTTTGATAATGTCCTTATTGTCGAACTCATCCCCTTTATTTCCTACGCTCATGTATTCACGATACATTTTTTCTCGCAAATCACGCTTGTCGGAATAACGCATAAATGGAATGTAACTCGGAGCCGAGAGATTGAATAACCATCCGTTTTTATCTTTACTTTTGGCTAACATGGCCGCTGCGTCACGAGCACTTTCGGGTAAGCCGGATAGTTCGTTCTCGTCCGTTATTAGTAATTCGAACCGGTTTTTATCTTTCAAGGCGTTTTGATCGAACTGCAAGGTTAACATGCTTAGGTCCATACTTAGCTTGCGGTATTTTTCCTTGTCATCTTTATTTAACGTAGCCCCATTCGCTTTAAACGACTCGTAAAGGTCTTCCAGCAATTTAGCATCCTCGGTAGAAAGGTTCAATTGTTCTTTTTTATCATAGATTGATTTGACCCGAGCAAGTAGCTTCTCATTTAAGAAGATGTTATTGGATGTCTGGGATAACTTCGGGGAGACACGTTGCGAGATTTCCATCATTTCGTCGTTAGCCTCTGCCCCTAATACATTAAAAAAAACAGAAGAGACTGTTTCTAATAATTTGCCGCTACGTTCCAGAGCTACTACCGTATTCTCGAAAGTAGCCGGTTGCGGGTTATTGGCGATCTCTTGCACCTCTTTTTCCATTTGCTTGATTCCTTCGTCGAAAGCGGGCTCATAATGCTCGATCTTGATCTTATCGAAAGGAGGGGTCTCGAACGGTGTTTTAAACTTCCCGAAGAAAGGGTTATTTGCTGCGTGTGTCATTTGAATTGCGCTTAATAAAATTACTACATTATATAATAACTTCCTCATATTAAAAATTGTTTGAAAATTTCCGCAAAGGTAGGCATTTTAATCACAGGAACATTATAGGCATCTGTTTTTATATTCAGATTGATTTAAAATGAAAAATAGAACATTTCCTATGACTAAACCGAGGCTTGTTTTCGGGGGGCTGTACCTTGATTTTGAGCTTTGATGAATATGATAATAGGATTGATTTAACAAAAATTTATATGTTTGAAAACACTCCTTTAGAGCACCTTTCTTTTTAAAGCCTTGATCTATAAGTTTATCGTAGAAGAAGGATGCCTTTTTTTCTAAATAAATATAAAAGACAGTTTGTTTTTTTAGTTATTAAATAATACTTTTGATTCTCAGAAACGAAAATAATTTCATTTTGATATTAAAGAAAGTAACTTAAAACCCAAATACACATATGAGTTATCTTAAATTTGACAAAACAGTAATGATAAACCTGGAAGAGTCGCTGACTCGTGAGGTGCTTCGAACCAACCGTTTGGGAGCCTATCACTGCACTACTGTTGTTGATTGTAATACCAGGAAATACCACGGACTACTCGTTATGCCTGTGCCTGCGATTGATGATGACAACCATGTGTTACTGTCTTCTTTTGATGAGACGGTAATTCAACATGGTGCCGAATTTAATCTTGGGTTGCATAAATATGCAGGTGATAATTTCAGTCCCAAGGGACATAAGTACATCCGCGAGTATAGCTCAGAGACAGTACCTCGTACGCTTTACCGTGTAGGAGGTGTGATCTTCTCGAAAGAGAAAGTGTTTTCCATGTACGAGAATCGTATCATGATTAAGTATACGTTGGAAGATGCTCATTCCGCTACGACCTTACGTTTCCGTCCTTTCCTCGCTTTCCGTAGCGTGAAGAACTTAACGCAAGCCAATGGTAACGTGAACCAATCTTACGAGGAAGTCACAAACGGAATCAAGACATGTATGTATCCCGGTTATCCGGAACTGTATATGCAATTTAACAAGAAAGTTAAATTTGTGTATGAGCCGTATTGGTACAATGGCATCGAGTATCCGAAAGAACAAGAGAGGGGATATCCTTATCAGGAGGATTTGTATGTTCCCGGATATTTCGAGGTCCCTATCAAAAAAGGGGAGACTATTATTTTCAGCGCTGGCGATAGTGCAGTGGCAACTACCCGCTTGAAGGCACTGTATGAGAATGAGGTCGTAGCTCGTACACCTCGTACTAGCTTCTTCAATTGCTTGAAGAATTCCGCTCAGCAATTTTATTTTCGTCCCAAGGAAGACGACGCTTATCTATTAGCGGGCTATCCATGGTTTAAAGTACGTGCGAGAGATTTGTTCGTAGCTCTTCCGGGTAGTACGTTGTCTATCGATGATCCGGTTCGTTTTGAGAAGATCATGCATACGGCGATGCCGGCGATGCGGGCGTATATGGAGAATGGGCGTTTCGATGCGGTGATTCGTGAGATCGAGCATCCGGATGTCTTTTTATGGGCGATCTGGGCGATCCAACAGTATGCTAAGCATGAAGGCGTTGAAAAGGCACGTGAGCTATATGGCGATTTCGTGAAAGAAGTTATCGATTATATACGGGACCAGAAACATCCCGATATGAAATTGATGGAGAATGGTTTACTTTTCGCTAATGGAAAAGATAAGGCGATTACTTGGATGAATTCTACCGTAAACGGAAAACCTGTTGTAACTCGTTCCGGTTATATAGTGGAATTTAACGCTCTTTGGTATAATGCTCTTTGTTTCTATACAGAATTGATGGGGGGAGTACCTGTCGAGGGTATTGATCCGATTATCAAGTCGATGGATAAATCGTTCCCGGAAACCTTTGTGAACGGGTATAATTATTTGTTCGATTCCGTGAATGGTTCTACGGTAGATTGGAGCGTACGGCCTAATATGATTTTCGCTGTGGCATTGCCTTATTCCCCATTGACGAGGATGCAGAAACGTGCCGTAGTGGATATCGTGACGAAAGAGTTGCTTACCCCGAAGGGCTTGCGTTCCTTGAGTCCGAAGAGCGAAGGATATCGCCCGTATTATGTGGGGCCGCAATATGAACGAGATTTGGCTTATCACCAAGGTACTGCTTGGCCGTGGTTGTTAGGCGCCTATTTGGAAGCTTATTTGCGTGTATTCGGAAAGAG
>NZ_FR885321.1:69790-132913 GCF_000436315.1 Parabacteroides sp. CAG:2
AGAGTATTCGGAAAGAGTGGCGTTGCTTTTGCTGAACGTATGTTGATAAGCTTGGAGGAGGAGATGTCATTACACTGTATCGGGACGATCCCGGAATTGTTTGATGGTAACCCACCGTTTACCGGACGTGGAGCTGTCTCTTTTGCGATGAATGTTGCGGCTATCCTCCGTGTTGTGGATTTGTTGAAGAAGTATAACGCCGAATAAAACTAAGTACCATTATGAAAGCATTAATGTTTGGATGGGAATTTCCTCCTCATATCTTGGGCGGTTTAGGAACGGCCAGTTTCGGTTTGACACGAGGCATGGCAATGCAGCCCGATATGGATATTACTTTTTGTATACCGAAGCCCTGGGGCGATGAAGACCAGAGCTTTCTAAAGATAGTGGGTGTCAACCAAGTTCCGATTGTTTGGAAGGATGTTGACCGTGAATATGTGCAGCAACGGGTTTCCAAAGCGGGAATGAACGCTGACCAGTATTATAAGTACAGGGATCATATTTATGCGGATTTCAGTTATCGTCATGTGACTGATTTAGGGTGCCTTGAGTTTTCCGGACGTTATCCGGATAATCTTCTGGAAGAGATCAATAACTATTCGATCGTTGCGGGAGTAATCGCTCGTACGGAAGAGTATGATATCATCCATGCGCACGACTGGTTGACTTATCCGGCGGGTATTCACGCTAAAAATGTGAGTGGTAAGCCTTTGGTAATCCATGTTCATGCTACGGATTATGATCGTAGCCGTGGTAATGTGAATCCGGATGTCTATGCGATTGAGAAGAATGGTATGGACAATGCAGATCATATCATAACGGTGAGTAATTTGACTCGTCAGACGGTGATCGAGAAATATCATCAAGATCCCGCTAAGGTAACGACCGTACATAACGCCGTAGAGCCTTTAAGTCCTGAGATTTTAGCGATCCCAGATAAAAAGGGTGTAAAGGATAAGGTTATTACATTCTTAGGTCGTATCACGATGCAGAAAGGGCCGGAATATTTCGTTGAGGCTGCCGCAAAGGTTTTGGCTAAGGCTCCTTATGCACGTTTCGTGATGGCTGGTAGTGGTGATATGATGGATCAAATGATTCGTTTGGCCGCAGCACGTAATATTTCAGATCGTTTCCACTTTACCGGATTTATGAAGGGCAAGCAGGTCTATGAGGTGTTGAAAGCCAGTGACGTATATGTGATGCCTTCGGTTTCTGAGCCTTTTGGTATCTCTCCGTTGGAAGCCATGCAATGTGGTGTACCCTCTATCATTTCTAAACAATCCGGTTGCGCCGAGATCTTGGATTATGCGATTAAGGTGGATTATTGGGATATTGAGGCGTTAGCGGATGCCATGTATTCTATTATTACTTATCCTGCCATGCATGAGTTCTTGAAAGTGGAAGGTAAGAAAGAGGTGGATAATATCAAATGGGAATATGCCGGACAAAAGGTTCGTCGTATTTACGACAATGTGATAGGTAACAAATAAATTAACGACAAGACAAAAATAAAACAAACAATATTATGAAAACGATCTGCTTTTATTTTCAAATACATCAGCCGTTCCGTTTAAAAAGATATCGCTTCTTCGATATAGGTAACGACCATTACTATTACGATGATTTCCAGAATGAGGAGATTATCCATCGTATAGCTGAACAATGTTACTTGCCGGCTAACCGGACTATTTTGGAGATGATTAAGACCAGTGGTGGTAAGTTTAAGGTAGCGTTCTCTATTTCCGGCGTAGCGTTGGAGCAGATGGAGATTTATACTCCGGAAGTGATCGATAGCTTTAAGGAATTGGCGGCTACGGGGAATGTGGAATTCTTGTCTGAGACTTATGCTCATTCTCTTTCTTCCTTGGGAGATCCGGAGGAGTTCAAGCATCAAGTAAAGAAACAAGAAGATAAGATCAAGACTTTATTCGGGGTTAAACCGAAAGTGTTCCGTAATACGGAGTTGATTTACTCGGATGATATTTCCGCTATGGTTTCTGAGATGGGCTATAAGGGGATGTTGACGGAGGGTGCTAAGCATATCTTAGGTTGGAAGAGTCCGAACTATATGTATTCTTCTTGCGTAGCTCCGAAGTTGAGTTTATTATTGAAGAATGACCGTTTCAGCGAGGATTTATCGAACCGTTTCAGTGATTATAGTTGGAATGAGTATCCTTTGACAGCCGATAAGTATATGTCATGGATCGCTGCTACTCCGGATTCAGAGCAAATCATTAATTTGTTTATGAATTATGAGGTGCTGGGATCTTTGCATCCAGCTTCAACCGGTATTTTTGAGTTCTTCAAGGCTTTGCCTCGTTTTGCTGCGGATAAGGGGATTAGCTTCTCTACTCCATCGGAAGTATTTACATTGATCAAGCCGGTAGACTCTATCTCCGTTCCTTATCCGATCTCTTGGGTAGATGAGGAGAGAGATTGTAGTTCTTGGTTAGGAAATGTATTGCAGCAGGAAGCGTTCCGTAAGATTAATGAGATCGGTGAACGTGTTCGTTTGTCTCAGACTCGTCGTATCCGTCAGGACTGGTACTATCTGCAGAGCAGTGACCATTTCTATTATATGAGTACAAAGCATATGGGACAAGGTGGCTTTAGCCCTTACGATAATCCGTATGATGCATTTAATAACTATATGAATGTTCTTTCCGATTTCATTGTTCGTGTAAATGCGGAATTCCCGGAGAATATAGAGAATGAGGAATTGAATTCATTGCTTTCTACGATTAAGAATCAAGGAGAGGAAATCGAGAGTCTACAGAAAGAATTAGATAAATTAAAAAAGAAGGCGGCGAAGAAATAAGTCGTTAATTGATTTGACTAGACTATTTTTGGAGAGTGACGGGTCCTTTTAGGGACCCGTTATTTTTTGCCTTAGAGATACGGATATAAAAAAAGCGAGATGTTTTTCATCTCGCTTTTTTATTATATAGATTCTTTGCTATCTGACATATTTACATGATGTAATACCAATTTTCATCACCTCTTCATCCTTTCGTATCTTTACTCCTGAAGGAGCTAGATAATTCGTGATGGCTGTTGTAACAACTGTACTTTGACCGTAACTGTTGTTTGTGGTAGTTGTTCGTTGAACAGGGATAAGAAGTAGGCTCAAATCTTTGTCCGGATTATTCTCCATCTGATATTTTAATAAATTGGCAAGATTCGGGAATGAGTACGTACGAGTAGTCGCATCGTAAGCCTTGGATAGAAACGAGGTTACATTATTGTCAATTTGACTACCCTCAAAGAAACTCTTTACAGAATCCTCCGGCAAGATCAATAAATAAGGAGGAGGAGCCAGCACATATTGCCAATCTTCTTGCGGCATCGCTTTTAACTCTAGTGGTAAATTATTCACGATACGCTCTTTCATGATCGGAGTAATTTCCTGTGTCGGAAGAACGATGCGTGTACAAACGCCGGCAGGAGTCTTAAAGAATGCATAGCTGTCGTTCGGTTGTAGCAATTGACTCATATCCGTATTTTTGAAACGACTTAGCTGAATAACCTCTTTAGTGACGGAGAAAGCTTCCCACGTGGTTATTAAAGAGTCTTTTCCTGCTGTGCTTTTAACCGCATAATTATAATATATCTTAAGGACAGAGCTAGCCACGGACAATATATTACCACTACCGAAGGTTGTTGTTACATAAAGCCCCGGGAAAAACTCATTGAAAGTTTCTTGATTCTTGAATGTACCCGGATTATTAATCGTTTCATCATAAAATTTTTGTCCGAACTCAGTAGGCATTTTAATGCTTACATGAGGGCTGTAACCATCAGAGTTTCTAAGGGAGTCGGATATACTTGTGTTATAAGCCGTATAAGCTTGAGCACCCATTGACTCTTGCATATTGCAATATTGCTTAGGGTCAATATTTGTATAGAAATTCTTTTGTAACGGACTTGTAATTTTAAAGATCTCCGCACGCATAGGCGCCAAGGAGTCTCCTACCCATACACCGTTTTTATTGGAACCATTATAATATATATTGAATTCCACTGAATCAATTTTTCCCTCATAAGGTGTATGTGCAAATTGAAAATCATTCGGACAATAGAATTGGCACATAAAATCCGATACAAGATTACCATACAGCGGATCGTAGAGTTCACCCAACTGGGCGCTAGTAGACCTTGCGTAAATAGAATCTAATTGCACCGTAGTGGCTTGTATCTGGAACGTGTCCATATATACCGCAATTGTATCGTCGCCTGGCTGAATACTTGTTCCTATCGAACTAAAATCATCATTACACCCGGCCAAAATGCTAGCACCAAGGCCAAGTCCAAGTATTAAAAGCTTGATTTTCATTACTACATTTATTATTTCGTGTTAGAATCCAATACCACGTCGTAGAACTTATTGAACTCGTCCATATAAGTTTCCGGTGACTGATAGGGAAGGAAAGGAGTATCTTTCTTGGCAGAGATATAATCAAGGACTTCTTGATTGATCGTCTCGCTACCTTGGATTACACCATCAGCGAAATCAATCGCTAATTTGGTTAGGCCCACAAAACTTGTATCTGCCTTGATTAACTTCAAGTCAGCTTCTTTGGCTCCGTCCGCCTTCAGTTTTGTCGCGAAATCTTTGTTTAGCGGGTTCTTGAAGTCATCGTTGTAGATCGAATAAACGATTTTCGCGTTACGCAGGCACGGGTCATCGGCATACATTCTCTTGATGTAAAGAGCCGTTAACGCTGACATCCAGCCATGGCAATGGATTACATCAGGAATCCAACGCAATTTTTTTACGGTTTCCAATACTCCGCGTACATAGAAGATCGAACGATCGTCATTATCTTCATACTCATTTCCATTCTCATCGCTGACCGTGGATTTCCGTTGGAAGAAATCCTCGTTGTCAATAAAGTAAACCTGCATCCGGGCCGATTGAATGGATGCTACCTTAATGATCAGAGGATGGTCCGTGTCGTCAATAATAAGATTCATACCAGACAGACGGATAACCTCGTGCAACTGATTGCGGCGCTCGTTGATATTTCCGAATTTTGGCATGAATGTCCTGATTTCGCGACCACGCTCCTGAATTCCTTGCGGCAAATTTCTACATATTGTCGCGATCTCGGATTCGGGAAGGTAGGGAGTGATTTCTTGGGCTATAAACAAGATTTTTTTTGCATCCATTCTGTAAACTAGTTTTATAAAGACGCTACAAAGATACGAAAAATCTTTTATTTACGGTAATTATTTAGTTGCTTTGCACCGTCAATTAAGCATCTATCTGATGAAAATAGTAAATAGTATTAAAGATTTGAAGGCTTATCTTGCTGAGGCAAAGCAGGATAATAAGAAAATTGGCTTTGTTCCTACCATGGGAGCACTGCATAATGGACATCTTAGCTTGGTACAACATTGCGTGAAAAACAATGATGTATGTGTAGTCAGTGTTTTTGTAAATCCAACCCAATTTAATGACAAACACGACTTGGAAACGTATCCCCGTACGTTGGAGGCTGATTGTGCGTTATTAGAATCTGCCGGTTGTGACTATGTATTCGCTCCCTCTGTAGAAGAGATGTATCCGGAGCCAGATACCCGTACGTTTGATTTGGGAACGGTATCTGAGGTAATGGAAGGCGCTAAGCGTCCGGGGCATTTTAACGGTGTAGCGCAGGTAGTAAGTAAGTTGTTCTATATCGTAGAGCCGGATAACGCTTATTTCGGGGAAAAGGATTTCCAGCAGATCGCTGTGATCCGGGCGATGGTGAAACAATTGAATATCCCTGTAACGATCAATGCTTGTCCGATCGTTCGTGAGGGCGATGGCTTGGCCTTGAGTAGCCGGAATACCCGTTTGACACCGGAACAACGTCAAAAAGCTCCGTTAATTGCTCATACATTAAAAGAAAGTACTACCTTTGTGCCCGGAAAAAGCGTACAAGAAGTGATTGACTATGTTGTCAATACGATTAATAGCGATCCTGTCATGGAAGTTGAGTACTACGAGATCGTAGATGGCAATACGTTAGAGTCTATCAAGAACTGGTCGGATACCGATTATCCGGTAGGTTGCATCACGGTATATTGCGGAGAGGTACGTTTGATCGACAATATCAAATACTAATTATAAGTCATACATGTTTATAGAGGTAGTAAAGTCAAAAATTCACCGGGTAACGGTAACGGAAGCTAACTTAAACTATATCGGTAGCATCACTATCGACGAGGATTTGTTGGACGCCGCTAATTTGATTGCGAACGAGAAGGTCTCGATCGTGAATAATAATAACGGAGAACGTTTTGAGACGTATATTATCAAGGGCGAACGTGGCTCGGGAGTGGTTTGCTTGAACGGAGCGGCTGCCCGTAAGGCTCAACCCGGAGATATTATTATCGTTATGTCGTATGCCATGATGGATTTCGAGGAGGCGAAAACATTCAAGCCTTCCGTGGTATTTCCCGATACGGCGACAAATAAGTTGATATAGCAGACGCTAGGCTTTGTAGAGATCTCTAATCATAAGAAAAGCTCGTCGGGATGCGGCGGGCTTTTTTTATCTTCATAAATTTAAGTAATGAGCGAGTTATGTACACGAACAGGAATATATGGAATGTTAGCTACCCGATCTTTTTGAGCTTGTTGGCGCAAAACGTGATAAACGTGACTGATACGGCTTTTCTAGGTAGGGTTGGTGAAGTCGAGTTGGGGGCTTCCGCTATGGGAGGACTTTATTATATCTGCGCTTTTACGATCGCCTTTGGTTTTAGTACGGGATCTCAAATCGTGATTGGCCGTAGAAACGGAGAGGGACGTTATGACCAGATAGGGCCTGTCATGATACAAGGCGTTTTCTTCCTATTGTCGCTGGCTGCTATATTGTTCTTGTTTTCTCGTTTTTTCGCGGGAGACGTGATGCGTGTATTGATTTCTTCGGACGCTATCTTGAATGCCACGGAGGAATTTTTGGATTGGCGTGTGTTTGGCTTCTTCTTCTCTTTCGTGAACGTGATGTTCCGGGCTCTTTTTATAGGTATTACCCGTACAAAGGTGTTGACATTGAACGCAGTTTTGATGGCAATGACGAATGTCTTACTGGATTATCTTTTGATTTTCGGACATGCCGGATTTCCAAAGATGGGTATTCAAGGGGCGGCTATCGCTTCCGTCATAGCCGAGGCGGTATCGATTCTCTTTTTCGTGGTTTACACGAGACTTACCGTAGATATACGTAAATATGCGCTTAACCAGATTCGTTCTTTCGATTTTGGCTTGTTGAAACGGGTGCTGGATATTTCCGTGTTCACGATGCTGCAATATTTCTTGTCTATCGCTACTTGGTTTATGTTCTTTATCGCTGTGGAGCATTTGGGGCAACGGGAGTTGGCGGTGGCGAATATCGTACGTAGTATTTACGTCGTGATGTTGATTCCCGTTAATTCCTTGGCGACCACGACAAACACGTTCGTGAGTAATAGTATCGGGGCGGGAGCGATCAATCAAGTTATACCGACTATCTGGAAGATCTGTAAGTTATCGTTGGGCATTATGGTCGTGTTTGCCGCTATTGTCAGTTTGATGCCGGGATGGGTCGTGTCTGTTTATACGAATGACGCTTCATTAGTGGCGGCCTCGGTTCCATCCGTCTACGTGATTGTCGGTTCTTTATTGATCGGATCGGTAGCTAATGTGGCGTTCAACGGGGTGTCGGGTACGGGAAATACACGTTCTGCGCTTTTTATGGAAGCGGCGGTATTGATTCTGTATGTGCTTTTTGTATATGTCGCGGGGATGCGTTTACGTTTGCCGGTAGCCGTATGCTTCTTGACAGAGGCTATTTACTATAGTGGATTGCTCGTCGCTAGCGTAATCTATTTAAAGAAAGCCTCTTGGCAAAATAAAAGAATATAAGTATATGAGGGGAAAAAACACGTACGTCTTTTTTTGAACTGTGAATATTGGGAAATTGTTCGTATTTTTGTATTGTAATCAAATAAGAAAGGTAACTCATGTCCACGAAGCAATGTGAAGATATGTTGGTAGGAAAAGGAGTACGGCCTACTGCCGCACGGATCCTTGTCTTGCAAAAATTATCAGAACGAACCAGCCCGGCTTCCCTGTTCGAATTGGAGGCGGAGTTGGAGACGTTGGATAAATCGACCATTTCCCGTTCATTGGCCTTGTTATTGGAACATCATGCGATCCATTCTTTCGAAGATGGTAGTGGCTCTATAAAATATGAGATATGCCAGAGCCGTTCGGAGACATGCCCAGTGGGTGATAGGCATATTCATTTTTTCTGCGAGGTATGCCGTAAAACCTCTTGTTTAAATAATATCAAGATCCCGGTCGCTCAATTGCCGGAAGGATATATAATGGATACCATTAATTATACGGTAAAGGGTGTTTGCCCATTGTGTAATAAGCGACGTTCCCAGAAACCCTGATAATTTGCAATCAAGTTGCAACTCCCTTCTCTTACCTTTGTACCGTAATCAAGAAGTAAATAATTAAAATAGATAAGATTATGAGTACAACATGTGGATGCGAACATTGCCATTCGCACGGAAGTTCCGGTTTATGGATGCCGACGGTTTCTTTCGTTTTGTTGGTGATAGGACTTATCGGGAAGTACTCGGGGATAAGTTGGTTTGCTGAGTCTTGGATAGAGGCCATTTGGTTTCTGGTCGCTTTTTTGCCGGTAGGACTTCCTGTTATGCGAGAAGCTTGGGAAGCGGCTTTGCGGAAAGACTTTTTTAGTGAGTTCTCGTTAATGGCGATCGCCTCGATTGGGGCGTTTTGTATTGGGGAGTATCCCGAGGCCGTAGCCGTGATGCTTTTCTATACGGTAGGAGAGAGGTTGCAACTTCTAGCCGTGAATAAAGCCTCGAAGAATATCAGTGACTTGTTAGATGTCCGGCCGGAACGAACGGATGTATGGCGGACGGGTACATATATGAATGTATCTCCGAAGGATGTAAAAGTAGGCGAGCGGATCGAGGTGAAACCCGGCGGACGTGTGCCTTTGGATGGCGTTTTATTGGAAGCCGAGGCACAGTTCGATACCTCGGCATTAACCGGGGAAAGTATGCCTCGTTCTATCCGTGAGGGTGAGGAGGTGCTTGCCGGAATGATCGTGCAGGGGCAGGCGGTACGTATACAAGTGAATCGGCCGTACGAGCAGAGTGCCTTGGCTCGTATTTTGGCTTTGGTGAAAGATGCCTCGGAGCGGAAAGCGCCGGCGGAATTGTTTATTCGGCGTTTCGCACGGATTTATACCCCAATCGTGATTCTTCTGTCGTTTCTAATCGTGTCGGTTCCAGCCTTGGTAGGGATGGTGACACCTTCTTTCCAGTATGTTTTCTCGGATTGGTTATATAGGGGATTGGTTTTCTTGGTTATTTCTTGTCCTTGTGCCTTGGTTATAAGTGTTCCGCTCGGATATTTCGGTGGTATAGGCGCCGCTTCTCGTGCCGGGATATTATTTAAGGGCGGTAATTATTTAGATGCGATCACACGGGTAAATACGGTAGCGTTCGATAAGACTGGTACATTGACTACCGGGCGTTTTGAGGTCATAACGGTGGAAAGCACGGGTATCCCGGCTTCTGATCTTTTGAGTGTTTTGTTATCAGTAGAGCGGAAAAGTACCCATCCGGTAGCGCAGGCTGTAGTTCGTTATGCGGAAAGAAAAGATAGCGTACCTATGGAGATCACTGACATGCGGGAACTGGCGGGTCATGGTGTCGAGGCTATCATGAACGGTCGGCAGGTACTTGTCGGTAACATCCGTCTATTGACCGAACGTGGTATTTCTGTCCCGAAGGAATTATCTGATAGTGTATCTACCGTGGTGGTTTGTGCGATCGATGGGAAATATGCGGGGCATCTTCTCCTTTCGGATACCTTGAAGAAGGATGCCGTGGATGCGATTTGTCGGTTAAAGGATCTGGATGTTAAAGATATTTGCTTGTTGTCCGGGGATAAGCAAGAGATCGTGAATCAATTCGCTGAGCGTTTGGGTGTCGATAAAGCGTATGGTAATCTGCTGCCGGAGGATAAAGCCGCTTATATAGAGCGATTGACGGCGGAGTCGGATAAGTTGGTTGCCTTTGTGGGCGATGGGATGAACGATGCGCCGGTACTGGCTTTAAGTGATGTCGGTATTGCGATGGGAGGATTGGGATCGGATGCGGCCATCGAGAGCGCGGACGTGGTTATCCAAACGGACCAGCCCTCTAAAGTAGCGGAAGCTATTTCTATCGGACGTGCTACCCGGAATATCGTCCGTCAGAATATCGTGGGATCTATTGGCGTGAAGGTGATAGTCCTTGTGGCGGGAGCCTTCGGTTTTGCCACGCTTTGGGAAGCTGTTTTTGCGGATGTAGGCGTGTCTCTGCTGGCGGTTCTTAATTCGGTCCGTATACTAAAACGTTGAGAAGTGAAGAATTTCGAGATCGCTTTCATCGCATACTCATCTCTTTTTCGTACCTTTGCCCCTTAATCCAGTAGAAAATAATATAAATACACATACGAATTATGTTTGAGAACTTAAGCGAAAGGTTAGACAGATCGTTTAAACTGTTGAAGGGCGAAGGCAAGATTACCGAGATCAATGTGGCGGAAACATTGAAGGATGTGCGTAAAGCGTTGTTGGATGCCGACGTCAATTATAAGGTTGCCAAGAGTTTTACGGATACGGTAAAAGAGAAGGCTTTAGGACAGAACGTGCTTACATCGGTTAAGCCTAGTCAGTTGATGGTTAAGATTGTTCACGATGAGTTGGCCAGCTTGATGGGTGGCACGGCGGTTGACGTGAATTTGCAGGGAAATCCCGCCATTATATTGATGTCCGGTTTGCAAGGTTCGGGTAAGACTACTTTCACAGGTAAACTAGCGTCTTTATTAAAGACCAAGAAAAATAAGAAACCATTATTAGCCGCTTGCGACGTGTATCGTCCGGCAGCTATCGAGCAGTTGCGTGTAGTCGGAGAGCAGGTAGGTGTTCCGGTATACATGGAATTGGAGAATAAGAATCCGGTGGAGATCGCTATGAACGCTATCCGCGAGGCACGGGCTAAAGGCAATGACGTCGTGATCGTGGATACCGCCGGTCGTTTGGCTATCGATGAGCAGATGATGAACGAGATCGCCGCTATCAAGAGCGCTATCCAGCCGGATGAGACCTTGTTCGTGGTAGATGCCATGACGGGTCAGGATGCCGTGAATACCGCAAGGGAATTTAATGAGCGGCTGAACTTCGACGGCGTCGTACTTACGAAGTTGGATGGTGATACCCGTGGTGGTGCCGCTTTGTCGATCCGTACGGTTGTTGATAAGCCGATTAAGTTTGTCGGTACGGGCGAGAAGATGGATGCCTTGGATATTTTCCACCCTGAACGTATGGCGGATCGAATCTTGGGCATGGGTGATATCGTGTCTTTGGTGGAACGTGCGCAAGAGCAATATGACGAGGAAGAAGCGAAACGTTTGCAGAAGAAGATCGCTAAGAACCAGTTCGATTTTAACGACTTTATCTCCCAGATCCAACAGATCAAGAAGATGGGTAACTTGAAAGAGCTGGCATCCATGATCCCGGGCGTAGGAAAGGCATTGAAAGACGTGGATATCGATGATAACGCGTTCAAGAGTATCGAGGCTATCATTTATTCGATGACTCCGGATGAGCGTAGCAATCCGGTTATCTTGAATGGCTCACGCCGTCAGCGTATCGCCAAAGGTAGCGGTACGAGCATCCAGGAGGTAAACAAGCTGATCAAGCAATTTGATGAGACCCGTAAGATGATGCGTATGCTTACTTCCGCAAAGTCGGGGAAGATGAAGCTACCTTCGATGAAGCCCTCGTTCAGACGTTAATTAACAGGAGACAATCAATAATATGGAAGAACAACATTATCAATTGCTGGATGGTAAGGCCGTTTCCGCTCAGATGAAGAAGGAGATGGCTGAGGAGGTAGCCCAGATCAAGGCTGCCGGAGGTAAGATCCCTCACTTGGCCGCTATTTTGGTGGGCCATGACGGTGGTAGCGAGACTTATGTGGCTAGTAAAGTCAAGACTTGTCAGGAGATTGGTTTTAAGTCTACCTTAATTCGCTTTGAGGAGGATGTTACGGAGGAAGAATTGCTTCGTAAGGTCGATGAGTTAAATAATGATCCGGATGTGGATGGCTTTATCGTACAGCTTCCGCTTCCGAAACATATATCCGAGCAGAAGGTGATTGAGACGATCGATTATCGTAAAGACGTGGACGGTTTCCATCCGATTAACGTGGGACGTATGTCTATCGGTTTGCCTTGTTTCGTATCGGCTACGCCTGCCGGTATCTTGGAATTATTGAAGCGTTATCATATCGAGACGCAAGGAAAGCATTGCGTGGTTTTGGGACGCAGCAATATTGTCGGCAAGCCGATGGCTACCTTGATGATGCAGAAATCTTATCCGGGCGATTGTACGGTGACCGTATGCCATAGCCGTTCTAAGAACTTGAAGGAGATGTGCTTGTCTGCTGATATTATTATCGTGGCTTTAGGTGTTCCTGAATTCTTGAAAGGGGATATGGTGAAGGAAGGCGCCGTGATCGTTGACGTGGGAACAACCCGTATGCCAAGCAGCGTAACCAAGAGCGGATTTAAGTTAACGGGAGATGTCTTGTTTAACGAGGTCGCTCCTAAATGTTCCTATATCACTCCGGTTCCGGGTGGCGTAGGGCCTATGACAATCATTTCTTTGATGCGTAACACATTGTTAGCGGGAAAGAAAGCGATCTATAAGTAAGTGGATGGATAAAAAAGTTCGCAAAAGGTTTGTGTAATCAGAATTTATACCTATCTTTGCGCCGTCTTAAAGGGGGAATCCTTTGAAAGGCGGATATGGTGAGAGTAGCTCAGTTGGTTAGAGCATCGGATTGTGGTTCCGAGGGTCGTGGGTTCGAGCCCCATCTTTCACCCATTGTGGTTTTTTAGATAAAAATCTTGTTATGAATAAAACAAGGTTTTATGAACCAAGGCGTCTGTGAAGAATGAAAGGTTTTTTTATATGGTGAGAGTAGCTCAGTTGGTTAGAGCATCGGATTGTGGTTCCGAGGGTCGTGGGTTCGAGCCCCATCTTTCACCCTAGAATGAGAAAAGGATATGTCTATTAGGGCATATCCTTTTTCTATTTCTTATAATGGGCATTGTAAGTCTTTTATGATGCCCATCATAAGGAGCTTACAATAGGCATTGTAAACTCCTTATAATAGCGATCGTGCTGACCTACTCTTCGGTATATAAACCTTCTCTTGATAATTGCTTATCCAGATTCGCTACACCGAGGGCTATGATAGCGGTAACCGTAGCCGTATGTTCTTGGTATTCGGGGATGTTCTTTGTGTATAAATCCCGTTCCGTATGCCAGATTTCGCCGTAATCAAAATCATATCCTTTGAAATCCTCTGTGGTGAAACCTAATGTGGGGACACCTTCGATGGCGAAAACTGATGCGTCTGTTCCCCCCATGCGTGTCGGGCGTTTACGGGGTTCACGAACTTTTACCTCGAAAGGATAGTCCGGACGGATTTTTTGGATGGGTTCGCTGATCTTCACGAAATCATCATACATGGCTTGAGGGACGGAGATACCGACAGGAGGTTCCGGGCCACCGTCACGATTGAACAAATTAGCGATTTTGGGTAATTTATCCTTATGCGCTTTCACCCAAGCTTGTGCTCCTAATAAGCCAAATTCCTCACCGGCGAATCCGATAAATAAGATCGTGCGCTTAGGCTTGGCTCCGGATTTGGCGATCATGCGAGCGGCTTCCATCATCGGTCCGATTCCAGTACCGCAATCGATGCCTCCGGTAGCCACGTCGAAAGCATCTAGGTGACCGCTGATAATTACATATTCGTCCGGGTATTTGCTGCCTTTGATAGACGCTACGACATTATGGTATTTAACCGGGCCTAATTTAAAATGATTACGAATATCGAACTCTAGTTCGAATGTACGTCTCTCTTTCACCATTTGTTCGATGATCGCGAATTGATGCTCGTCTAATTTGATATCCGGAAGTTCCGGCAGATTGTCGAAGTTCGTATTCGGGTCGTTCATCATTTTCCGGTCGTATAACGCACGGATAGGTACGGTGGAGGATTGGATAAAACCTAAAGCTCCGGCCTCGCACATTTCCTTATAATATAATCCGGGGAATTCCTTATAAGACAACATCTCGTTTTTCTCCCCGTTTTCCCAGTTGCGGCGTCTTAGATCATTGTTTTTCTTCATGATCTCGTTGTTCTCTTTCTTGATCTCCGCACGGATGGAATCTCCCGAGGCGGAGCGGTCGATAGGCCAACCTACATTTTTCCCTGAGATAAGAACCCAAGCACCATTCAATCTTCCTTTGATTTGCTGGAACTCCTCGTCGTTACGAGGCTCCATCACCGCATGCCCACGTTGCACGCCTTTCGTTCCGGAAGTGTAAGAAGGGGTGGCGAAATGCAGGATCATTCCGTTGTCGCTCAACAAGCGTCCGAACCAAGGTCCTCGATTAAAGCCGACAGGGACGGTACCGGCCTCTTCTAATTGGACATCGAGTCCCCAACTCTTAAACTCACGCACCATCCACTCGGCGGCGTTCTCATAAGCGTCGGAACCTATTAAACGTCCGCCAAAGCGGTTCGTAAGGATATCCAGCTGATGCATCACTTGATTATCGTTCTGACCCATCTCGATGATTTTTTTTACGGCAGCGTCCTGAGCTGGTACAGGGGAGACTGTCATGCAGGCTAATGCCGCACAAACAAGTAAGATTTTTCTCATAAAGTAGTGTTTATTTCATTGATATGACTGTTTATTATTCAGTGTATGCAAATAAAGGAATAAATTTTGACTTATTGCAAATGAAATGGCAGTTTCTTTTATAACTTTGCGGAGTAAACAGATGGCGAATGAAAACAATGCGTAGCTTGAAGTGGTTAAGACCCCTCTTGATAGTACTCTTTATGAGTTACTACGTGGGTGGCACGGCCTTTACCCATACGCATCATTTCCTAAACTATAGTATCACTCACTCTCATCCCTATCTGCCGGGAGCCGATGGCTTGCCTCATCATGAGCATAGTACGGTAGCGTTTAATACGATTGAAGAGCTGACCGAATTGTGTATGGAGTTAATTCCGTACTTGCCTTTGGTTATGGCTTGGGCGCTTTTGATGGTAGTGCTCGTCTTTCTAAAGAATGAGGTTGTCTTGCGTCTTGTGCGGCGTGGCGAATCCCGTGCGCCTCCCTCGTTTGGTATAGTAATTTGAATCAAGCATTAGAATCACTTTTTATACTAAACATTTTACGCATCTTATATGAAATCTATATTTTTACTATTGCTTCCAGCGATAGTATTATGCTCTTGCCATACCCAAAAGCAAGAGGATGAGTCTGCGCATGCCGTAACACTCAAAGGAGATATTATACATATCGGTTCCGAATCTCCTGTTTTATCCAAGTTGACAAAGGAAACGGTTAAACAGGAACCTTACCGTATGGAGTTTACCACCTCGGGGGTCGTACAGGCGATTCCTTCTAATTATGCGGAGGTGGCTTCACCTGTAAGCGGGCGAATTACGAAATCGTTCGTTCGCTTAGGGCAAAAAGTGGGCCCGGGTAGTCCGATCTTCGAGATTAGCGCTCCCGCAGTTTATGAGGCGGGGAAATCTTATTACCAAGCTCGCCAAGAGATGGAACTGGCCTTGAAAAGCTTGAATCGGGAGAAAGACTTGATGAAAAACAAGGTTGGTGTCCAAAAGGAATTGGAAGAGGCCGAGGTGAATTACGAGTTAAAGAAAAAAGACTATGAGAATATGGTAGCGGCATTGAAAGTCTTTCAGATTAATCCGGATGAAATGGCTTTGGGGCAACCATTGATCGTTCGCTCGCCTATAGCCGGTGAGGTCGTGAAAGATCGGATCGTAATCGGGCAATATATGAAAGAGGACGCCGAGCCTGTAGCTGTCATCGCCGATTTGAGAAAGGTATGGGTGGTCGCCCATGTAAAAGAGAAGGATTTGAGTTTAATACAGGCTTTGGATGAGGTGGAAATCCGGTTGGTAGCCATGCCGGATAAACCGATATCGGGAAAGATTTATCATATCAGCGAGATGCTGGACCCCGATACCCGTTCGGTGGAGGTCTTGATCGAGTGCGATAACAGTACCCGTTTGATGAAACCGGAGATGTACGGCACGGTCAAGTTGAGCGACCGTGAGGCGGAGGTGATTCGTATACCTACTTCCGCTATCTTGCAGGAAGAGGAGAATATGTACGTATTGGTGGAATTGGGGAATAACGATTACCGGAAACAAAAGATCGAGACCGGCCTTACTGAAGATGGCAAGACGGTGGTTTTATCCGGCTTGAACGTAGGTGACGAGATCGTAGTTACGGGAGCGTTTTATTTACTTGACGCACGCTAACGGATTATGAAAAGGATTATTTACTTGGCGATACATCGGCGAGGACTGATGTTCGTGTTATTTCTGTTCTTAGCGATCGTTGGTTATTATTCTTGGATGCGGTTGGCGATAGATGCTTATCCGGATATCGCCGATACCACCGTGCAAGTCGTGACGCAGGTTCCCGGATTGGCCGCCGAGGAGATCGAGCAACAAATCAGTATTCCGATCGAGCGGGCTATGAATGGTCTGCCGGGACTAAACGTAATGCGTAGCAAGAATACGTTTGGTTTATCTACGGTCGTATTGGTTTTTGATGATGGTATTGAGGATTATTGGGCCCGGCAACGTGTACAAGAGCGGTTGGTAGACGTGGAGCTTCCTTATAATGCGGTTCCCGGCTTAAATCCTTTGACTTCGCCGACGGGAGAGATCTTTCGTTATGTGGTGGAAAGTGACCGTTTGGACTTGAGGGAGTTGACCGATTTGCATAAATGGGTAATTATTCCGAGACTGAAACAGGTTACGGGTGTAGCGGATGTAAGTAATTACGGCGGTATCACTACCCAATATCAGATCGAGGTGAACCCTTATAAGATGGAGCAATACGACATTACCTTAGGGGATATTACGGAAAAGATAGAGAAGAATAACGTGAACGCCGGTGGTAGTATGTTAAGCCGGGGGGATTTGAGTTATGTGATCCGTGGAATCGGTCTGGTTAAGGACTTGGAAGACTTGGGACATATCGTGATCAAGACCGTGAATGGCGTTCCGGTCTACTTAAACGATATCGGTAAACTGAAATACGGAAACTTGGAGCGTAAGGGTGTTTTAGGTTTTACGGACGATACCCGTGATTATTCCGATGGCGTGGAAGGTATCGTGCAAATGCTCAGGGGGGAGAACCCGTCCCGGGTGTTGGATGATGTGCATAAGGCGGTAGAAGAACTAAATAACGAGACACTTCCCGAGGGAACCCGTATCCATCCGTTTATGGATCGTACGGATTTGGTTAATACGACCTTGCATACTGTATCGCATACGTTGTTCGAGGGTATGGTACTGGTCGTCTTAGTACTGATCTTATTCTTGGGGAGTTGGCGTGGCGCTTTGTTAGTGGCTTTAACTATTCCCTTGTCTCTATTGATTGCCTTTATCTTGATGCATGTTACGAATATCCCCGCAAACCTACTTTCCTTAGGCGCTATAGACTTCGGTATTTTGGTAGACGGAGCGATCGTGATGATGGAGACGGTCTTGAAGAAAAGGGAACGGCATCCGGATGAGGTATTGACGGAGGATTCGATCTTGCGCCGTACGACTGAGGTGGCTCGCCCGATCTTTTTCTCTACATTAATTATTATAACCGCCTATCTTCCTTTGTTCGCTTTTGAGCATATTGAGAAAAAATTGTTTACGCCGATGGCTTATACCGTAGGGTATGCTTTGCTGGGCGCTTTGTGCGTGGCCTTGTTCTTGATTCCGGGATTGGCCTTTTATGCGTATCGTAAGCCGGGAAAGATTTACCATAATCGTTGGTTGGAGAAACTTTCCACGGCTTATCATTCACAAATTGTCCGATTGATGGAGAAGCCAAGACGGGTTATTGTACCGTTACTGGCGATATTGCTGGGAGCGGGGATTTTAAGTTATACCGTAGGAAAAGACTTCTTGCCTCCGTTGGATGAGGGGGCGATCTGGATACAGGTACAGCTTCCTCCGGGTATTTCCATTGAGAAATCGAAGGAGATGGGGGCGGAGCTTCGGAAGACTTTGAAAGAGTTTAAGGAAGTCTCATATGTAATGACTCAAGTCGGTCGCGATGATGAGGGGGCGGAAGCGTTCTCACTCTCTCATGTGGAGTGTGGCGTGGGATTGAAACCCTATAGTACATGGAAGTTCGGTAAGACGAAAGCGGATCTGATCGAGGAAATGGCGGCTAAGTTGGAGACTATGCCCGGCTACTCGGTCGGTTTCTCCCAGCCGATCATCGATATGGTGATGGATCAGATCGCTGGGGCTCATAGTGATTTGGCGCTGAAGATTTATAGCGATGATATTACGGAAAGTCGCCATATTGCGGATCAAGTCGCTAATGTGTTGAAGGAAATACCGGGTGCTGCCGACGTAGCGGTAGATCAAGAGCCTCCGTTGCCGCAATTGCAGATTATCGCGGATCGTGCCCGTATCGCCCAGTATGGCTTGAACGTGTCGGATGTGGCTGATTTGATTGAGTTAGCGATCGGTGGAGCTTCTATTTCCCAGATATTTGTCGGAAGTAAAAGTTATGACGTGATTTGTCGTTTCGATGACGCTAGCCGCAATTCTCCCGAACGTATCGGAAATCTATTGCTGACTACCGGTTCCGGAACAAAGATTCCTCTTTCGCAAGTAGCGGAGATTAAGATGACAACTGGTGCCAGTACGATTACTCGTGAGATGAATAAGCGGCACTTGACGGTACGGGTTAATTTACGTGGCGTGGACTTGACGGCGTTCTTGAATAAGGCGAATGCGTTGATCGATAAAGAGGTGAAATACGATCATGATTCCGTGCATTTGAAATGGGCCGGACAGTTCGAGAACCAGCATCGTGCGTATGCCCGTTTGGGGGCTGTGGTTCCTTTGGCGTTGGGGCTGATGCTGCTTTTGTTGTTTGCGGCTTGCGGTAAATTCCGGCAGGCGGCTTTGATGATGAGTGTCGTTCCCTTGGCTTTGTTTGGTGGTATGCTGGCGTTGAATGTGCGGGGAATGACGTTGAATGTTTCCTCGGCGGTTGGTTTTATCGCCTTGGTCGGTGTCGCTATCCAAAATGGCGTGATCATGATTTCCCATATCAATAACTTACGTACGAGGGAGCGGGATTTGAAAGATGCGGTGATAACGGGAACCAAGCACCGTTTCCGTCCGATCTTGATGACGGCTACGGTTGCGGTCTTGGGATTGCTTCCTGCCTCTGTCAGTACGGGGATCGGTTCGGACGTGCAGCGTCCCTTGGCTACGGTAATCGTTTACGGGCTTTTATTTGCTACGGTAATCACGCTTTATGTGCTTCCCGCTTTATACTATATGATCGAGAAGCATTATGAGGGGAAGGATTTGACGCCGGTATCGGAGGAAAAAGAGCTGCACGCTTAATCCGGCGGTGGAATTAAAAAGATGTACTATGTTTAGATTAGAAGATATGAAGAAATATATAATCCTGTCGTTACTCTGCGGATGCTTATCCGCGAATGCCCAGACCATGGTTCCGCTTACGTATCGGCAATATATGGAGCGGGTTGCGGAAGGTAACCTTGAGTATGCGTCGGAGAAATTGAATGTGCCGGCCGCTAAGGCCGAGGTAACGGCGGCAAAGGTGTTTAACGATCCGAATCTTTCCGTGTCTTATTTCAATAATGAGAATAATTCCTTGCAGATGGGAGAAGGTGTTGAGGTAGAACTGAGCAAAACTTTCTCTTTTGGGAAACGGGGTGCGAATATCTCATTGGCACGTAGCGAGAGTGAGTTGACCGAGGCATTGTTGGCCGATTATTTCCGGAATCTCCGGGCAGACGCTACGATTGCCTATATGGAAGCCTTAAAGCAACATGAGTTGTATAAAGTAAAGGAGAATGCCTATGAGAATATCCGGGCATTGGCGGAGAGCGACAGTATCCGTTTCTCTTTAGGGCAAATCCGTGAGGTGGACGCTACGCAGAGCCGGGTGGAGGCCGGGGTCTTGCGGAACGAGTTGTTGCAAGCCGGTGCGGAATTAAAGAATGCTTTCTCGAACTTAAACCTCTTGACGGGGACTTTCAGTATGGATACTTTATTTCACCCAGAGGCCGAGTTACGTATGGAGCCTCGGAATTTTATCCTTGTTGACTTAATAACGGCGGCAAGCGAGGGGCGTACGGATTTGGTAGCTGCCTTAAAAAACAAGGAAGTGGCCGCTAGAGCCTTGAAAGTAGCTCGCCGGGAGCGGAATACGGATGTGGATTTGTCTATCGCCGTAAGCCGTAATGCCCGGGTTTATAATGAGGAAGCCCCGGCGCCTCCTTTTACCGGAGTGACGGCAGGTATCGCTGTTCCTTTGAAATTCTCTAATTTCAATAAGGGGACGGTTCGTGCCGCTCGTTATCGGGAGCAACAAGCGGAAGCGCAATATAAGCAGGCTCTTTTGCAAGTGCAGACGGAGGTGATGCAGGCATATCGCAATTATCAATCTTTCGCCGAGCAAGTCAATCATTATCAGGATGGGCTTTTAAGGCAAGCCCGTGAGGTGATGGATGGCAAGATTTACAGCTATAATAGGGGGGAAGTCTCTTTGTTGGAAGTCTTGGACGCCCAGCGTACTTACGATGAAGTACAAGCTCAGTATATTGAGACGCTGTTTAATTACAGCTCAGCCTTGGTCGAATTAGAACGTTCGGCGGGTATTTGGGATATTGAGATCTGATCATCTCCTAAGAGTGTAAGTTTTTATAATCGGGCGTTGGTAACGTAGACTTTACAAATAGATGTTTTTCTGTGAAACCAACGTCCGGTTATAATACTTTTGATATAGCTGTTTTTTTATTTGAAAAAAGATATTTATTTATTGGGGGTTTGCCTGCAATCGAAAACGACTACAATGTGGATGAAATCATCATTTTCTATACAATACAATATTTTGTAATGGCTTGTTTCATCTCATCGATTCAAAAAACTTATTCATCTCTTCTTCCTCTATATAAAGTCCCTTCTCATAGTTTTCTTCAGATTCGGCTATCATAGATTCTAATTCTTCTACCGATGGCGTCCAAGGGTAGTTCGTTGCCTTTTTGGAAGTAGGAGAGCACAAACGTTTTATATAGGTCTCCACTTTCGATAATCTTTCCTCATCCATGCCTTTTATCAAGTCATAGAGATATTCTTTCCGTAAATTTAATTCCATCGTTGTCATAAGATTTGTTTTTTAGGTTTCTTAAACTAGATAAAGATAGCGTATATATTTGGATATTATGTATTTTTGCATCTAAAAAATGAGCGCATGATATTCTACTTTACAGGGACAGGAAACTCCCGTTGGGTTGCGGAAGCGTTAGGGACGGCTTTCGATGAGCCGTTGGTTTCCATTGCCGATGCGTTGAATGAGGGTAAGAATGCTTATCCATTGGGGGAGAGGGAGAAAGTGTTTTTTGTGTTTCCTGTCCATTCTTGGGGGCCGGCTGTATTGGTGCCCCGCTTTATTTCCCGGTTGATCCTGTCCGGATATAAGGGGCAAGAGGTTTATTTCGTCTGTACTTGTGGTGATGATTGTGGATATACGGATCGGATCATGCGGAGCATCTTGGCGAGGCGGGGAATTGCCGTAACCGGAGGATTCTCTGTACAAATGCCGAACAATTATGTCTTGATGCCCGGCTTCGACGTGGATAGTAAGATGGTAGAGACTGAGAAACTGGAAAAAGCGCCGGAACGTGTAGGCGAGATCGTAGAGGCGATCCGGCAGAAGAGAAATCCCTCTTTGTATTATGCGGGAAGTGTCCCTCTTTTGAAGAGCTATATGGTCTATCCGTTGTTCACTCACTTTGCGATAGGCGGCAACCGATTTTATGCTACGGATGCCTGTATCTCTTGCGGTATCTGTGCGAAGGTCTGTCCGACCGGTACGATTTCCCTGTCGGGTGACGGAAAACCGGAATGGGCTGATTCTTGCGTTCAGTGCGTTGCCTGCATTCATCGTTGCCCGGTGCGTGCGATAGAATATGGTAAGATCTCGTTGAAAAAGGGACGTTATCATCACCCTGGGTTTAAGTAATCAATAAATAGAATAGAGAAATGAAGCAATTTTGTATGATGGCGCTTGCCGGCCTTTTGGTGGTTGGTTGCCAAGAAGTTCCAAAAGGATATGTTATCAATGGTGAGGTAGAGAATATGCCCGACGGTAAAATTTACTTGAAGTCATTCCGTAATAAAATGTTCTTTGACGTGGATACGGCGGAGATCAAAGATGGGAAATTCACCTTTAAAGGTGAGGTAGATCAGCCTTTACTATTCGGTTTGGCAACCGAGAGCATGAACTATCCGGTTCAACTTTTCTTGGAGAATACGGATATGAATGTCAAGATCGGGAATGACGGGGAGACTATTACCGTACAGAATTCACCGGTGAATGATGTCTTTCAAGAAAATGCGGAGAAGGTATTTGAGGAAGGGTATGATATTGACAGTTTGATTTCGAAATATCCAGATTCTCCGGCGGCGTCGTTCTATCTATATCGTTATTTTACCTACCAATTATCTTTGGATGATTTGAAGGCGACTCGTGCGAAGATTTCCCCGGTATTGGCGAATAGTCCTTATGTGAAGGACTTGGACGGTATTATCAAACAATTAGAACACGTACAGATCGGACAAGTCGCTCCGGAGTTTTCCTTGCCGGATACTGCAGGAGTTTCTGTGTCATTGTCGGACTTTAGGGGAAAATATGTGTTATTGGATTTTTGGGCCTCTTGGTGTCCCCCGTGTCGCAAGGAAAACCCTAACGTGGTAAATGCCTTCCAGCAATATAAGGATAAGAACTTTACGATCGTAGGTATATCCTTGGACAAGGATAAGGCTAAATGGCAGAAAGCGATCGCAGACGATCATCTGACTTGGGCTCACGTTTCCGACTTGAAATATTGGGATTCTGAGATCCCTGCTCTTTATGGGGTACGAGGTATTCCGGCAAATGTGTTATTGGATCCGAATGGGGTGATCATCGCCAAGAATATCACTGGAGAAGACTTACAGAATACCTTGAAGGAAGTGATTAAATAAGGATACGTTACTGCAACCCGCCTTGCAGTAGTGCTGCAAAGCCGTTGCAGTAGTATAAACAAAGGGAGTGTATTGGATTAAGCCTAATACACTCCCTTTTTTATGGATAAGTTATGACTTTTCTTTATTTAAGCGGAATAAGGGTAAAGCCCCAGTTGTATTCCCGGTTTGCGGGTAATGTATAAGCTGGTTCCGGACGTGAACCCCAGCTATCATAACCTGCTACACCTTGTTGTTTCAAGTCGACGCAAACCTCAACGAAGTCGCGAGGCGTGATATCGTTGATATGATGCTGGCGACGTAATACGCTCTTTGCTGCGGCTTCATCATGGTTCGCTACTTGCTCTGGTGTGAAATTACTCCATTGACGGGGTAGCCCAGTTGCTTCCTCGTCATCGAAATCCTCTATGGAATTACGCAAAGCGTTAAATCCAATCGTATTATCCGCTTGGATCAACAAGCCTTTCTTGCCGGTACTAAGTGATACCCAACGAGTGTCGGTATGATGACCGTTTTCCTGCGGGCGTACATATGGGAAATATAATTCCTCGGCTGTAGATTTATATAAGCCGACCATACTACCGGCGTTTCTATCCAAGTAGTTCTCAGCAGGTCCTCGTCCGAAATATTCCACTTGATTCATGCTTGCCGGTAAGCGGAAGCGAACACCGATACGGGGAACATTCAATTTGGAAGCCTCTTTACGGGCGGCGTCACGTCCCGGAGTGAAAGTTGCCGTGCGAGTAGATTCCGATACCTCGGTTTGGGCGGCATCCATATCCGTGGATGTGAAACGGGCGGCCACATTTACAGCTCCGCTTGGATAGATCGTATAATTAACAATGTATAGATTTCCTGCCGGCAATAAATAGTTCACGTTAACCACGGCGTTATTGCCATCCATAGTGACGGTAGCGTCTGTCACGTTGAAGTTCTTGCTGCTTTCCTTCCATACTTGTAAGCGTTTTGGCATACCATTTCCGTAATCGTTATCGGTCGGCGCACGCCAGAAGTTCGGTTGGATACCAAAACCCTCGCTGAAATATTCCGTACCATCCACTTTATAAGAAGTAACGATTCCTGTCTTCCTGTTAAACACGAAGTTTACCTTTGAGGAGGATGCCGATAAGTTATCTCCATTGGTTGAAACCGTTAATTTAGGGCCGCTGGTCTTAAACGCCTTCTTGGTGCTTTCGATCGGTAAGCGGAATTGATCGCAAGCGATTTCGTGTCCGATAGGGATTAACGGCTCTTTTTCTACGGTCGTTACGTTGAAGTTTACGAAATATTCCGTACCTGCTTGTGGCTTTAAGTTGCCTACGGGAACCGTAAATTCCTTAGAAGCTTGCGGTTCTATGTCCAAAGAGACTTTACCGGAGCGTACAACTTTATTATTGGCTGTTACGCTATAGTGGACCATATATTTCTTTAGGTTTGTGAAATAAAAACGGTTCGTGACGCGGAATAAACCGTTCGCTAAATCGATCGCCTCAAACCCGATATTTTGATGGGCGTATTTAACCTCTGCCATAGCGGGATGCGGGGTACGATCCGGGTTTACTATACCGTTGCAAAGGAAGTTTCCGTCACTAGGGGCGTTTACTCCATAGTCACCACCATAGGTATAATATTCACGTCCATTCTTATCTTTTTCCAAGATACCTTGGTCCACCCAGTCCCAGATGAATCCGCCTTGCAGGTTCGGGTATTTATAGATAGCTTTCCATTGATCCCATAAGTTACCGGAAGAGTTTCCCATCGCATGTGAATACTCCGAAGGAGCTACCGGACGATCACTACCCTTACGCCCGATTTCCTCTAGCCATTCAGCGCTCGGGTATTGAGGTACGTACATATCCGTATTCCATTCCCAAAGGGCACGTTCGTAGTTCACCGGACGATTCATGCTATTTATTTCCTTGTCTTTCAGATATAAATAAGTTTGATAGAAGTTGTATCCGTTTCCAGCCTCGTTTCCGAGTGACCAGAAAGTAACGCTCGGATAATTCTTGTTTCGTTCGTACATATTCATCGTACGGTCCATATGCGGGATCAGCCATTCCGGATTATTACCCAAAGTGCCGCCTTTTTTCAGGCTGTAATACATACCGTGAGACTCGATATTCGCCTCATCGTAAACATACAATCCGTATTCGTCGCAGAGTTCATAGAATTTACGGTCTTGCGGATAGTGGCATAGGCGGACAGCGTTGATATTGTTTTGCTTCATCAGCTCGAAATCCTTACGCATGAGTTCCTCGGTTACGTAATGTCCGGTTTCCGGGTTATGCTCATGGATATTGACACCCTTGAACTTAACCGGTTGCCCATTGAACAATAAGACCGTATAAGGTTTTCCGTCTTCCGTTACTTGGTCAATTTGCTTCATCTCGAACCGGCGGAAACCAACGTTGAATGGAACTACCTCGATTACCTTACCCTCTTCTTTTATCGTCATCAATAATTTGTATAGATTCGGATGCTCGGCACTCCAAGGGGCTACGTTCTTTAAATCATACTCGAAAGATGCTGTTTGAGGACTTGCAGGACTTACCCATATATCATTAGCCTCGGAGGTCACAAGATTACCTTTTGCGTCCAAAAGCTCATATCCGACATTTAAATTTTTCGTTTCTTGGGTATGATTCTTTAAGTCTACCGCCAGTTTGAAGATTCCATTCGTATACGTATCGTCCAAGGTTGAGACGACACGGAAATCTTGAATACTGGCCTTGGGTTGAGACCAAAGGAATACGTCACGTTCGATACCGCTCATTCTCCAGAAATCCTGACATTCCAAATAAGAACCGGTGCTCCAACGGAATATCTTTAATGTAAGCACATTCTTTCCGGGTTGCAGGTATTTATTGATCAGGAACTCGGCGGGATTTTTGGAATCCTCGCTATAACCCACTTCTTTCCCGTTTAAATATACGTAAAGGCCGGATTTAGCTCCGCCGATGTGTAAATAAATATCCCGGTTATCCCAACTTGCGGGTATCTCGATGTCTCTGCGGTATACGCCAACCGGATTCGCTTCCGGCAATAATGGAGGTTGGGGATTTCTTGGTTTAAACTCGTAACCATGATTCGTATAAATGGCTACGCCATGTCCTTGTACTTCCCAGTTTCCGGGAACGGTTATATCATCCCATGAAGAGGTATTAACGGAAGGATCTGTGATATTTTGAGGAAGATCTTTGTAAGAGTCGACAAAGAAAAATTTCCAAGTACCGTTTAATAGGGAATAGTACGGGCTTTTCTCAAATCGAGAGGTGAGGGCGGTTTCCCGGTCCGCATAACTCATGAAGGAGCTTCTGGGTTTTTCCTTG
This sequence comes from Parabacteroides sp. CAG:2, assembly GCF_000436315.1. NCBI lineage: Bacteria > Pseudomonadati > Bacteroidota > Bacteroidia > Bacteroidales > Tannerellaceae > Parabacteroides > Parabacteroides sp. CAG:2. The sequence continues at coordinate 96,346 of NZ_FR885321.1, forward strand.
TTTACGGCTACGACTTGAATGTCTTGCCAATAAGGTTTTACGGGTTGGGGTGAAGAACCGTCCGCATAAGCCATTCCGGAAATAAGGCAACCTAATGCTCCGGAAAGCATCATTTTTTTGATAGAGTTCATATTCATCGTATTTTATTTAGATTAGCACTGGGGAATTGAAAATTGAGAATTGAGAATTGAAAATTAGAAGTGACTCTACGTAATTCTCAATTCTCAATTTTCAATTATTTAGCTGCATAGTAAGAATATCCGTTAGCTACTTGCTGGAATGCTAAAACCCCAGATTGGCTTAACTCGACATTCATTTCTTTTCCGTCCGGTAGGTACATGACAACTTCGTCATTGCCATTGAATTTTAACAATTTTGTGCTTTCACCGTCAGCCTCTACATTCCAGCTTTGATCTGCTTCGTTGAAAACTAAGTCAAGCGCTTTCTCGTCGCCTTCCTTTTGGATATGGTATCCGTCAACTTTTGTTTCTACGGTATAAACACCGTCTTTACCATCGATTGTTTTAACGTTACCTACATCTGCTACAGGATTACTTCCGCTCCAAAATTCGATAGAGTTGATCACAAGGACATCAGCCAAAGCGGAAATCTCGTAAACCGGGACAATCCAGAAAGCAATGAACACTAGCTCATTAACAAACTTACTGTCGATGCTTCTATTCCACGTTAAAAGTTTGTTTGTTAAACCAAAAGATCCTATACAGGACGAAAATAGGATACTACTTGCCACCGTAGTCGCTAGTAATAAAGTTAAGCTTTTCTTTTTCATAATTTAATAATTAGTTATTACAAGGGACGAAGATAACAACTTTTTCATGATAAATAGTGGTTATAAAGGAATAAATGGAATAAGTGCCTTAATATTAATCAAGCTTCTATTAAGTACGTAGTTCTGGCGGAACTCCGTTTATTACTAATATACACTAACTTCATGTTTGAATTTCAAACCATATACCTCTTTGATGCCCATAGCTCCATACTAAAAAAGATTATGGTTGGAAAGATTGTTTGTTAAATATTTTAATAACTAGGTGGTGTTGTTTTAGATTCGTATGCGAAAAATTAGTCTTTTTTGTTTTATAATTAAAAATAGTGCTATATTTGCTGCGTCTAATGATTATAAGTTCCGCCAGAACGATGAAGAAGTGCTTTCATGGTAGTTAACCGAGGATTTATAATTATACATTAATGATTTAGAAGAGTGAATATTATAAGAAACGAGATCTAAAATAGTATGCCTTAAGTCTTATAATAGTAACAGCTATTTAATAAACAAAAAACGATTCTTATGTTGAAAATTGTAAGACCTGTCAGTTTTGTTCTATTGTCTGCAGCGTTTTGTTCCGGGGGTGTGGTTCATGCTTCTGATCGTGCGGCGATAACTCCGAGGGTAGGTATTTCCCAGCAAGAAGGTAGTTTGAAGGGAACGGTTAGTGACAGTTTTGGCCCTGTGGCCGGAGCGTCAATAGTTGTAAAAGGTACTACGAATGGTACTGTAACCGACATGAATGGTAATTTCGTGTTGGATGTGAAGAATGGGGATGTGATCCAAGTATCCTTTATCGGTTATCTAACTCAAGAATTCAAATATAATGGAGAGCCTTCCATCAATGTGTCCTTGCAGGAAGATACCCAGAAATTAGATGAGGTGATCGTTGTCGGTTATGGTACGCAACAGAAGGCGAACTTGTCGGGAGCGGTAGCCCAATTGGATAGCAAGGAGTTGACAAGCCGTCCTATCTCCAACGTGTCTTCCGGTCTTCAAGGTATGATGCCGGGTGTAACCGTTACCTCGGGTCAAGGCCGTCCGGGACAGGATGGTAGTACGATCCGTATCCGTGGTGTCGGTACTTTGAACTCTGCCAGCCCATATATCTTGATCGATGGTATCGAGAGTGGCTCCATGAATGATATCGATCCGAATGATATTGAGAGTATTTCTGTATTGAAAGACGCTTCTTCCGCCGCTATTTACGGTTCGAAGGCTTCTAATGGTGTTATCTTGATCACGACAAAACGTGGTAAGACGGGTGCTCCTCGTATTTCTTATAACGGATATGTGGGTGCCTCGAAAGCTACTTCCATGATTGATCGTGTCAGCTCAGCCGATTACGCACGTTTGTGGAATCGTTTCGAGCCGGGACGTTATAGTGACGAGGACATCCGGATGTTTGAAGATGGCTCTGATCCTTACGGACATCCTAATACGGACTGGAATGATGAGGCTTATCGGACAGGTTTGTTGCATAAGCACAATGTTAGTATTACAGGAGGTGCGGAGAACGTGAAGTATATGGCTTCGGCCGGATATTTAGGGCAGACGGGTATCCTTCCTAACTCAGATCGTAAACAGTTTAACGGACGTACGAATCTGGATATGCAGTTGACGAAGAAACTGGCTGTTCGGATGAACATGTCTTTCATCAAGAATGACTTCTCGGATCCGAATGCTAGCTATTATGGTGGTTCTTCCGACCAGATTATCCGTCAATTGAATATTATTAGTCCGATGATTCCTGTCAAGGATAAGGATGGCAAATACGGACAAACTAACGATGGTAACCCTATCGCATGGTTGGATTCCGGGCAGACGGTGGATAATTGTAACCAGAATTTTACGGGGGCACTTTCTGTTGATTATGATATTATTGATGGGCTGAAGGCTACTGTGACGGGTGCCTATGTGAACGAGGACCAACGTCATACGGAGCGAGTTCTGAGCATACCGGATGATCCGGCATCTGCGTCTCGTACCACTTCCTTGGTTGAACGTTTCGTGAATTGGAAACGTTATAATTTCGATGCTTTGCTGAATTACAGCAAGAACTTTGGTCAGCATGGCTTGAAAGTGATGGTAGGTTATCATGCGGAGAAGTATGAGGTTAGCAAGAATCAGATGCAGAGGAATAATTTCCCGAGTAATAGCCTGAATGATATGGATGCCGGTGGGGCTTCTACACAAACAAATGATGGTTTGAGCCGAGAGCTTGCCATGCTTTCCTATTTTGGGCGTATTAATTATGATTTTGCGGGAAAATATTTATTAGAGGCAAACTTCCGTGCGGATGCTTCCTCTCGTTTTGCTCCGGGACATCGTTGGGGATATTTCCCTTCTTTCTCCGGTGCTTGGCGTATCAGCGAGGAGGAGTTTATGGAAAGTACGCATGATTGGTTGAGCAGTTTGAAGATTCGTGCTTCTTGGGGTATGTTAGGTAATCAAGACGCCTTAAATAAATCGAATCCTTGGGAGAACCAATATTATCCTTGGATGCAGACTTATAATTTGGATGGTAATTATCCTATGGGAGGCAACTTGACGACGGGATATTATCAGAAAGCCTATCGTATCGAGGATTTGTCATGGGAGAAATCTACGACTTGGGGCATTGGCTTGGATGCGGTTATTAATCATGTGACTTTCACGTTTGATTACTATGATCGCAAGACTACGGATATCATCATGGAGGTACCGGTCCCGACTGAGTTTGGCTTGGATCCTTATTTCGATAACGTGGGTTCTATGCGTAACCGAGGTGTCGAGGTACAGCTAGGTTATAACAATAAGTGGAATGACTGGTCATTGAATGTGATGGGAAATATGGCCTATAATAAGAACAAGATCGAGGATTTAGGAGGTGTAGACCGTATGACAAATCCTGATGACGGTGATTTGTGGCGTTTTGTTGGAAAGCCAATCGATTCTTACTATGTATATAAGGCTGATGGCTTTTTCCAATCTGACGCGGAGGCACAGCAATGGATGGATACCTATAAAGGAAAAGACGGCTACCCGTTCGGACAGGATTTCCAAGCTGGTGATTTACGTTATGTAGATACGAATGGAGATGGAAAGCTGGATGCGGATGACCGTGTATTGTCTAAGACTATCAATCCAGTTGTTACATTTGGTTTGAACTTGAATGTAGGCTATAAAGCATTTGACTTGACTTTAAACTTCACCGGTGCGGCTAATGTAGGCCGTGCGTTTACGAAAGAAGCGTTTGGTGAGTTCTCGGGTAGTGCCGGACATCCTTCTACTGCATGGCTGGATAGCTGGACACCGGAAAATACCAATGCAAGTATGCCGCGTGTAGCGGAGTCTAGAAAATCTCCGAGTGAGGCTTCTAACGTGATGTCTGATTTCTGGGTAATTAATACCAGTTACCTGCGTCTGAAGACATTGCAATTGGGATATACGCTTCCAAAGAGTGTGCTGAACGCTATCGGTTTGTCGAATGTACGTGTTTATTATTCTGCGGAGAATTTGTTTACGATAGATTCTATGCCATTGAACGTAGACCCGGAGACTGTTAGTTCCCGTTTGTCTAGCTACCCATTAGTGATGACAAATTCTTTTGGCGTAAATGTGACATTCTAATTAGTTAAGACCATTTAAATAGAAGATTTTATGAAACGATTATCAATATATATGTTGGCGGCTGGTATGGCTGCGTTATCTACTTCGTGTTCAGATTTTCTGGATACGGTGCCTAAGGATCAGTTGGCTCCTTCTACCACATGGCAGACAGAGGCGGATGCGAAGGGCTTCATAGTAGGCTGTTATAAGGATTTGCTAGATGGAAATACGTTGCTTTATCTGGATTGTGGCTCAGATATAGGCTATAATAATTTCCCTTGGGAAGGATTCCGCCCGTGGGGGGATGGGTCATTGTCTAGTTCTAATCCTGGGCAGATCCTTTATGATTACAAGTCGATTCGTAAGGCGAATACATTCTTGGAGAATGTAGACAAGGTGACGTTTTCTAGTGACGCTGTAAAAGCTAATTATGTGGCTCAAGCTAAAGCGATCCGTGCTTATAAGTATTTCTTGATGAATTGGTGGTATGGTGGTGTGCCTATTATTAGTTCTTATTCAAGTGCGGACGAGGCTAAAGTGGAACGCAATACGGAACAAGAGGTACGCGATTATATAGCTAAGGATTTAGACGAGGCCTTAGCTGGGATCGCGGAGGCTCCGGAGGCTCGTGGCTATATCGCTAAAGGTGCTGTTTTAGCTATCAAGATGCGTGAGGCTTTGTATTATGGTGATTGGCAAAAGGCAAAAGACGCAGCTAAGGCAATCATTGATTTGAAGCAGTATGAGTTGGATCCGGATTATACGAATCTTTTTAAGGTATCGGGAGTGGATTCTAAAGAGATAATCCTAGCGGATCAGAATATTGAGACGTTGGACGGATTGGGAACCATCGGGCAAATGTATAATAATGTTGACCAAGGTTGGTCTTCTATCGTCCCGACCCAGAATTTGGTGGATATGTATGAAATGTCAGATGGATTGACGAAAGAAGAGTCGAAGACTTATGACGCAAAGCATCCGTTCGCGAATCGCGACCCTCGTATGGCCATGACCATTTTATATCCGGGACGTGACTGGAGAGGTGATGTCTTGAATACTTTGGATGAGAAACTTCAAGATGGTACTGTCAACAAGAACTTCCCGACTTATACAGATAATGCTTCCAAGAGTGCTTTGACTTGGGCGAAATACTTGGATCCGATGGATCAATATGGAGATGTTTGGAGTTCGGGAGCTTGTCCGATCGTATTCCGTTATGCGGAGGTTCTATTGACGTATGCGGAGGCCGCGAATGAGCTGAGCGGTCCTTCTGATGAGATCTATGGTTATTTGAACCAGATCCGCCAGCGTGTAGGAATGGGGGAAGTGGATAAGGCTAAATATGGGACGAAGGATAAACTTCGTGAATTGATCCGTCGTGAGCGTACGGTAGAGTTGGCCGGCGAAGGCTTGCGCCGTGCGGACATCGTCCGTTGGCAGGAAGATGGAAAGATGCTTGCCGAGAAAGTCATGAATGGTGATTTGTTACGTGTTACAGGAACGATTAATTATGGGGAGTCTGAGCCTACTAAACGTGCGGAAATCACGGGTACGGCTGTTATTGAGACTCGCCAGTTCTCTTCTCGTAACCGTTACTTGCCGATTCCTCAAACAAGCATGGATAAGAATCCGAACTTGAAACAGAATCCGGGTTATTAATTTCCTATAAAGATGTTAGATAAAGAAGGGGGAAGGCCGAGAGGTTTTCCCCTTTTTTAGTTACATTTGGCGGATACTGAGATTGTATGTCTCATGTGTGCTTTAAGTATATAAATTGATTCCGTTATGAAAAAGAAACTGATAGCTTTCGTTTGCTTTCTTCTCGTATCCTTGTCTGGTCTGCCCCAGTTGCCTGTACGGTTGAATGAGCGTCCGGTGGTGTTGAATACGTCTACCGGGGTATTAAAAGGGAAGATGGTAACTCCCAATCAGGAGTCCGGTTATCCTGTGGTATTGATCATCCCCGGCTCCGGCCCTACGGATATGGACGGGAACTCCGCCGCCTTGCCGGGTAAGAATAATTCCTTGAGATATTTGGCGGAAGGGCTGGCAGGGAAGGGTATCGCTTCCCTGCGTTATGATAAGCGGGGTATCGCTTCGAGCGCCTCGGCCGGAAAGGATGAGTATTCCATGCGTTTCGAGGACGGGATCAAGGACGCACGAGGCTGGATCGATTATTTAAGCAAGGACAAACGGATCTCCGGAATCTATGTGTTGGGGCATAGCGAGGGAGCGTTGGTCGGTATGGCGGCTTCGGTGGATAATCCGAAAGTGAAAGGATACATTTCGGTGGCGGGTGCGGGGCGTCCCGCTTATGAGATCATAGAGGAACAGATGGCCGGTCAACCGGAAGTGATCCGGAATATGGTGAGATCCATAAACACGTCCTTGAAGGAAGGGAAGCTCGTACCGGACGTGCCGATCGGTTTGCAAGCCCTGTTCCGCTCGTCGGTACAGCCTTATATGATCTCATGGTATACGTATAATCCGCAGGAAATCATCAAGAAACTAAAAGTCCCGGTGTTGATCTTGCAAGGGGATAAGGATATGCAAGTATCCGTAAAAGACGCCGAACTATTGAAGCGATCCCAACCTTCGGCCGATTACCATTTGATCGGGAATATGAACCATCTGATGAAGACTTGCGATACGATGGATCAGCAAAAACAGATGGCTACCTATACCGATCCGGCCCTTCCGTTGCATAAGGATGTGCTGATATTAATTGAAAAGTTTGTGAGTAAACCTTGAACTGTTGTATCTTTGCGGTCATAAATTAAAGAGACAGTATGATTTCGGTTGAAGGACTAACAGTTGAGTTTGGCGGTTTCACGCTTTTTGATGACATTTCATTTGTGGTAAACAAGAAGGACCGTATCGCCCTAGTGGGCAAGAACGGAGCGGGTAAATCGACGATGTTGAAGATATTCGCCGGTCTGCAATCACCCACATCGGGAACCGTTAGCGTGCCGAAGGAGGTCACGATCGGATACCTGCCCCAGCACATGCAATTGGTGGATACCCGTACGGTTCGGGAGGAGGCGGAGTGCGCTTTCGAGCATATCCATGAGATGGAGGAGGAGATCAACCGCTTGAATACCCAATTGGCGGAGCGTACGGATTACGAGTCGGAAGGTTATCAAAAGGTGATAGACCGTGTCACTTATTTGACCGAGCATTTTCAGATGATGGGCGGCAATAATTATCACGCCGAGCTGGAACGTACGTTGATCGGGTTAGGTTTCTCCCGTGAGGACTTCGATCGCCCGACGTCCGAGTTCAGCGGTGGATGGCGTATGCGTATCGAACTAGCTAAGCTTTTGCTCCGCCAGCCGGATGTCTTGCTACTGGATGAGCCGACGAACCACTTGGACATCGAGTCCATCCAATGGCTGGAGAACTTTATCGCTACCCGTGCCAACGCCGTGATCTTAGTCTCGCACGACCGTGCCTTTATCGATAATACCACGTTTCGTACCCTTGAGATTGAGTTGGGGAACATCTACGATTATAAGGTAAAATATTCGGAGTACGTCGTACTTCGCCGCGAACGCCGCGAGCAGCAGCTACGCGCTTACGAGAACCAACAGAAGAAACTGGCCGATACCGAAGCTTTCATCGAGCGTTTTCGTTATAAAGCCACGAAGTCTGTACAGGTACAATCCCGCATCAAGCAATTGGAGAAGGTGGAACGTATCGAGGTAGATGATGTGGATACAGCCATGCTGCGACTGAAATTCCCGCCCGCTCCCCGTTCCGGCTCCTATCCGGTGATCTGTGAGGAGGTGGCGAAGCGTTATGGCGATCATCTGATCTTCGACCATGTGACCTTGACAATCAATCGGGGCGATAAAGTAGCTTTCGTCGGAAAGAACGGCGAGGGTAAATCTACCTTGGTGAAATGTATCATGGGAGAGATTGCCGATTTCACCGGAAAGCTCCAATTAGGCCATAACGTGAAGATCGGTTACTTCGCCCAGAACCAAGCGCAGCTATTGAACGAGAACCTTACCGTTTTCGATACGATCGATTACGTAGCCCAAGGGGATATCCGTTTGAAGATACGGGATATCCTAGGTGCTTTCATGTTTGGCGGCGAGGCCTCCGATAAGAAGGTGAAAGTCCTGTCGGGTGGCGAGCGTACCCGTTTGGCGATGATCCGCTTGTTATTGGAGCCGGTCAACCTGCTGATTCTCGATGAGCCGACGAACCACTTGGATATGCGTTCGAAAGACGTGCTGAAAGACGCCTTGAGGGAGTTCGACGGCACGGTGATCGTGGTTTCCCACGACCGTGAGTTCTTGGATGGCCTAGTCGATAAGGTCTATGAGTTCGGTAACCAGAAAGTCGTCGAGCATTTAGGCGGCATCTATAATTTCTTGGAGCATAAGAAAATGGATAGCTTGCGTGAATTGGAACGTTCTACTGGGACGAGTACTTCCATGTCCGGTACCGGTGAGGCTCAGGTATCCCATAACAAGCTCTCCTATGAGGCAAGGAAGGAACTGAGTAAAGTGATTAAGAAAGCGGAGAAAGCTGTTGCCGAGGCCGAGGCCCGTATCTCGGAGCTTGAGAATGGCATTGCCGTTATCGAGGCGAAGCTGGCTACGCCGGAAGGTGCCTCCGACGCTTCTCTCTACGGTGAATATTCTGCCCTAAAAAAAGAACTTTCCGATGCGATGGATCTATGGACCGAACGGACAATGGAGTTGGAAGAGTTGAATACGCAGGATTCATGAAAAGGCTGCTAGCCAGTGAAAGGCAGCTTATCTGATCTTTTTGATTCAAATACTCCTGTTTTCGTGACAAGTGCTTGCCGTTGATGATGCGAAATAGCGGAAGAGAGAGTGCGAGAGCTGGCTTTTAAAAGGGAGAATATCCCTTTTCCCATGCGTGATAGGCCGCATTGGGCTACGCCAGTACTGCCATCGGCCGACGCATATGCCGCCGTTGGGCATCGTGACTACTCAAGAATAGGGTTATGACTACTTGTGAATAGGCATTCTTACCCTGCTAGAACCGTATTGTAACCCTATAAATGATACCAATCTCTCCCTTTGATATGAATTAGGATGAATTGATTTCGCTAGAATAAAAGGCTGTTTTGGGGTATGGTGTTGGCCATTAGTTGATTACTGAAATTTTCTTTCGGATTTAGAGGCGAGCTGTACTTAGGGCCCGGAATATTCGATTCTCCGGAGGTTCGGATTACAAAGTGTCATTTTGATTATTCTTTGAAAATAACCTCTAATAGCTTACTCGTTTTAAAAAGAAAGTCCTTAACTTTGCTATCCAAAGAAACGCGAAAGCTTAAAACACATATCATGTTAACACAGATCATTAATGGAAAGATTCTTACCCCGCAAGGCTGGCTGAAAGACGGCTCGGTATTGATAAGCGACGGGAAGATTTTAGAAGTGACAAACTGCGACTTAGCGGTAGTGGGGGCAACCTTGATAGACGCCAAAGGTATGTACATCGTCCCCGGAGGCGTGGAAATTCACGTGCACGGAGGTGGAGGCCGTGATTTTATGGAAGGCACCGAGGAAGCTTTCCATGCGGCGGTGGCCACACACATGAAACACGGTACTACCAGTATCTTCCCCACCTTATCCTCTTCTACCATCCCGATGATCCGTGCCGCCGCCGAGACCACCGAGAAACTGATGGCCGAGAAAGATAGCCCGGTTCTGGGGCTTCACTTAGAAGGACATTATTTCAATATGAAAATGGCTGGTGGACAAATCCCTGAGAACATCAAGAATCCCGATCCCGAGGAATATATCCCTTTGCTGGAGGAAACGCATTGTATCAAGCGCTGGGATGCCGCTCCGGAACTTCCGGGAGCGATGCAGTTTGGTAAATATATCACCTCGAAAGGCGTGCTCGCCTCGGTAGGGCATACCCAAGCCGAGTTTGAGGATATCCTGACCGCTTATGAGGTAGGTTATACCCACGCCACCCATTTCTATAACGCCATGCCGGGCTTCCATAAACGCCGCGAGTATAAGTATGAGGGAACGGTGGAAAGTATCTATCTACTCGATGATATGACCGTCGAGGTCGTGGCCGATGGTATCCATGTGCCGCCTACGATCCTTCGTCTGGTCTATAAGATAAAAGGTGTGGAACGCACTTGTCTGATCACGGATGCCTTGGCTTGCGCTGCCAGTGATAGCCAAGTCGCTTTCGATCCCCGTGTCATCATCGAGGATGGCGTGTGTAAGTTGGCCGACCGCTCGGCCTTGGCGGGTAGTGTCGCCACGATGGACCGCCTGATCCGTACGATGGTGCAGAAGGCCGAGATCCCCTTGGAGGATGCCGTGCGTATGGCCTCGGAGACTCCCGCCCGTATCATGGGCGTATCCGATCGCAAGGGAACGTTGCAGCGGGGCAAAGACGCCGATATCGTCTTGTTGGACCGTGACTTGAATGTCCGTGCGGTCTGGGCGATGGGTAAGTTGGTTGAAGGTACGAATAAACTATTCTAAGCAAGAACGATTATGTTGACACAGATTATAAATGGCCATATCCTTACGCCGCAAGGATGGATGAAGGATGGTTCCGTATTGATTAGCGACGGGAAGATATTGGAGGTTACAAATAGCGATTTAGCGGTGATTGGCGCCAAGGTGGTGGATGCGAAAGGAATGTCGATCGTTCCCGGTTTCGTGGCGATGAATATCCATGGCGGTGGGGGCTTCGACTTCTCCGAATGTACGGAAGAGGCTTTCCACGGTGCGGTAGCTGCCCATCAGAAGCATGGGGCCACGACGATATTCCCTACCGTGTTGGCTCCGGAAATCGGGGTGATCGATAAGGCGGTGGCCGTATGCGAGGAGATGATGAGGAAAAAAGACGGCCCTATCTTGGGATTGCATATCGAGGGACCGTATCTGAATCCGAAGATGGCGGCGAGCCTGTTTATCGATAAGGAGAATCCCGCCGACCCGAAAGAATATAAAGAGATATTGGAACGCACGGATTGCATCAAGCGCTGGGATTCCAGCCCGGAGATACCGGGTGCGCTTGAGTTCGCCCAATACTTGAAGTCGAGGGGAATCCTATCCGCTATCTCGCATACGGAAGCGGAGTTTGATGATATTAAGACCGCTTACAATGCCGGTTTCACGCATGCGGCTCATTTCTATAACGCCATGCCTGGTTTCCATAAGCGTCGTGAATATAAGTACGAGGGAACGGTGGAAAGTGTTTTCTTGATGGACGATATGACGGTAGAGGTGATTGCTGACGGGCGTCATTTACCCTCTACGATCCTCCGATTGGTCTATAAGCTGAAAGGAGTGGAACGTACTTGCTTGGTTACGGACGCTCTCTCATGCGCAGCCAACGAGGGTAAGCCGTTATCCGATCCCCGCATTATCATTGAGGATGGCGTATGCAAGTTGGCGGATCATTCTTCATTGGTGGGAAGTATCGCCACGATGGACGTACTGGTACGTACGATGGTGCAGAAGGCTGACATTCCTTTGGCCGATGCAGTCCGTATGGCTTCCGAGACTCCGGCCCGCCTGATGGGGGTAAGCGATCGCACCGGAACCTTGCAAAGAGGGAAGGATGCGGATATCGTGATCTTGGATCGTAAGTTGAACGTGCGTGCGGTATGGAGCATGGGAAACTTAGTTCCAGAGACAAATACATTGGTCTAAACACGTTAATAATAAAGAGAGGGGCTGTCTTGGCTGGCCGGGACGGTCCTTTTTTATTTTTAGGCGATATAGATCAAACCTTTCGGCTAATAAATTTGTTCTATCAACGTATGGCGAAATCAGTACTTATTTCATATATTTGTGATTCAAGTAAGATTGTAATACTAAATCAATAATTAAACATGAAAACGAACCTTAGTTCTCAAATTACTCTGACGCGTATACCGTTGCGGTATTATCGCCCGGAAAATGCTTTCGAGCATTCAGTTTTAACCCGTTTGGAAAAGATTCCGACAAACATTTATGAATCGGCCGAGGAAGGTTCTTTCGCTATCGCTAAAGAGATAGCAACACAAATCCGTAAAAAACAAGATATCGGTAAGCCCTTCGTGATCGCTTTACCCGGCGGACGTTCTCCGCTAAGCGTTTACAAGGAGTTGATCCGTATGCATAAAGAGGAGAAATTAAGTTTTCGCAACGTGATCGCTTTCGTGGAATATGAGTTCTATCCATTGGCTAATCCCAGCGCCGGAAATCTGGCTCGCTTAAAAGAGGAGTTATTCGATCAGGTCGATATCGATCCTGCGAATATCTATTGCCCGGACGGAAGCATGCCGAAAGACGCTATCCTAGATTTCTGTCGCCAGTATGAGGAGACGATCCAATCCGTGGGAGGTATCGATTGCATGTTGCTAGGTATCGGTAACTCCAGCAATATCATGTTCAACGTGGGTGGAACGACGATCAGCTCGCGTACCCGTATGGTCTTGTTGGAAGGCGCTTCTCGCAAGGAGGCTGCCCGTACGTTCCCTTCGCAGGAGAATGTCCCGGCAGGTATCATCACGATGGGTATCTCTACGATGATGAACGCCCGCAGCGTGATCTTGATGGCTTGGGGCGAGGATAAGGCTAGCATTGTCGCTAAGACCGTTGAGGGCAAGGTTAGCGATGCCGTTCCTTCCAGCTATTTGCAGAATCATCCGAACGCCAAGGTCGTGATCGATCTTTCCGCCGCTTACGACTTGACTCGTATCAGCCATCCTTGGTTGGTGACTAGCTGCGAGTGGGATAATAAGTTGATCCGCCGTGCGATCGTTTGGTTGTGTCAGTTGACGGACAAACCGATCTTGAAATTGACAAACAAGGATTATAGCGAGCACGGATTGGGTGAGCTATTGGCGTTATATGGTTCCGCTTACAACGTAAATATCAAGATATTCAATGATATCCAGCATACGATTACCGGATGGCCGGGTGGCAAGCCGAACGCCGACGATTCCAATCGTCCGGAGCGTGCTAACCCGTATCCGAAGAAAGTGATCGTATTCAGTCCGCACCCGGATGATGACGTGATCTCCATGGGCGGAACCTTGCGTCGTTTGTGCGACCAGCATCATGATGTGCATGTGGCTTACGAGACTTCCGGTAATATTGCCGTAGGCGACGAGGAGGTAATCCGTTATTGCGAGTATTTGCGTGATGTATGTGAGAAATACTCTCCCGACTCGGCCGTGAAGGATAAGGCGAACGAGATCATCAACTACCTGCGTTACGAGAAGGTGGAGAACGGCGAGCCGGAGCGGAAGGATGTCCTCTTTATGAAAGGAACGATCCGTCGGGAGGAGGCCCGTCACGGTTGCCGCTACTCGGGCGTGAAGGACGATCATGTTCATTTCTTGGATCTTCCGTTCTACGAGACCGGATTAGTGAAAAAGAATGATTTGAGTGAGGTCGACAAGGATATCGTAAAGGCCCTGTTGCTCGAGATCAAGCCGGATCAAATGTTTGTCGCCGGTGACTTGGCTGACCCGCACGGAACCCACAAGGTTTGTCTGGATGCCGTACTGGCCGCTATCGACGAGGTGAAAGACGAGGAATGGATGAAGAACTGCCGTGTATGGATGTATCGCGGCGCATGGGCAGAATGGGAAATGGACCATATTGAGATGGCCGTACCTATCAGTCCGGAGGAGTTGCGCTTCAAACGTAACGCTATTTTGAAGCATCAATCGCAGGCCGAGAGCGCTCCGTATCTGGGTGACGACGAGCGTTTGTTCTGGCAGCGTGCCGAAGATCGCAACCGTGCTACCGCAGAGTTGTATCGCCAATTAGGTTTGGCTTCTTATGAGGCGATCGAGGCGTTTGTACAATATATCCCGTTGAGATAATATCTAGCGATAGAATAATCTGAAAGCCCTATCTGATTAAGTTCGGATAGGGCTTTTTGTTTTTGTGTTATTTTTTTCGTGTGGGCGTAAGTAGATCTGTTTCTATGATCGTATATAGATAAAGGAGAAGCCTTGAACTGTCTAATATAATACAAGAAATGTCCACATTGAGCATGAAAGACTATATTATTAAGAACCATGAGTTGGATAAATTTAAATTATTATATCTGGAGAATGCCCCCAGACTGATCTTTTATGCCTCGAAATATGTGGATAGCGATACGGCGGAAGATTTAGTGCATGATATATTCATCAAGATCTGGCAAAAGAAAGAGATTTATTCCGTGGAAGAAGGCTTGAAGACATACCTATTCCGTTCCGTTCAAAATGCTTGCCTCGATTACCTAAAGCATAAATCAATAGAAATGACTTATGCGGATGAGGTTGCTCGTAGACTAAAGATAGAGGAGATAGATTATTATAATCAGTCGGATGCGGCGGAGCTGGAGAAAGAGCGTCTGGACTCCGTTTACCGGGAAATAGCCAAGTTACCGGACAGATGCCGAGAGGTTTTTACGTTGGCTTATGTGGACGGGAAGAAATCAGTGGAGATCGCAGGAATGCTAAATATCTCTCAACGTACGGTAGAGGCGCAACTCTATAAAGGATTGAAGATCATACGGAATGTGTTGGCGCTTCTGGCACTGGTTTTATTTTTTAGATGAAAATACGGTAGAATACGTAAGTAAAAAGAGGAAACCGGTCGTATATATTATAAATGAAACAGAAAATGGAATCTAATAATTCGATAGAAGAACTGATCATACGCTATTTGCAGAACGAGATTCAAGAGGATGAACTTCGAGTGTTGGATGCTTGGATTCATGAGAGTGACGCTAATAAAGCCCACTTCTTTGAGCTTAAGGGGCTTTTTGACACTCGGAAAGAAGTGGCGTTCTTGAACCATTATTCCGTGGAGCGTAGTTGGGAGCGAATGGCTGGAAAGCTGGATGCGATCTCTGGCGTATCTGTGAAATCCAAGGTCCTTGGCAAACAGTTCTGGCTTTCATTCTTGAGATATGCGGCGATTATCGTAATCGCTATGGGAATAGGTGTGGGTATGAATCAATGGATAAGCAATCGTTTATATGCCGGCGATATGGAATATAACGAGATCGTAGTGGAAAAAGGCGGACGTGCGAACACGCTATTGCTATCCGACGGCAGTAAGATCATACTCAATGCCTCCACCCGTTTTAAATACCCCACCTCTTTTAATGGAGATGAGCGTGTGGTTCATCTGGAGGGTGAGGCCTATTTCGAGGTTGCGAAGAATCATTCGAAACCTTTCATCGTAAAACTAAAGAACCAACAAATCACGGTACTCGGAACCTCATTCAATATACAGGCTTTCAACGATGATCGCTTTAGCGTCACCACCTTATTAAGTGGTAGTATCCTGTTGGAATCTTTTGACGCTCAAGGACGGAAAATGAGTAGCATGAAGCTAAAGCCGAATCAACAAGCCCGGTCGGATAACCGGACCGGCTCTATTTTCTTGTCAGAGACAGATGCCTCGATCTCGAACGCTTGGGTAGGAGGGAAATATCGTTTCAAGGATGAGACCTTAGTCTCTATCGTAAAACGTCTGGAGAATTACTATGGGGTAAATATCCGCTTGGCGCATGACAGTCTGCGGAACATCCGCTACACAGGAACCTTCTCCTTGGATCAAGGTATACAAGAGGTGCTAGATATTATTAACTCGGAGAAACAATTCACTTTCACGAAAGACGGAAAAGATATCCTGATATCGGCGAGGAGCAAATAACAAAATAATAGATGTATAACCTTAAACATTCGAATTGCCTATGACAAATACCTGATCACAAAAAAGAATCGGGACTGACACCACTCACCCCCGATTCTTAGACGTTCATTATTCGTTTAATCACCTTTATCGCTGTCCTCTAAAAAGTAGCGAGCAAGGTAAGTCATTAATAAAAAATAATTACAAACTTATGGAAAAAGTCTGGAATAGCGATGAGCTATTGCCTAAAAAAATTAAATCAATCATGAAGATCACATTGCTTTTTTTAATACTGGGTATATTGCATGTCTCGGCGGATACCTATGCGCAAAAAGCTCAAGTTACG
Organism: Parabacteroides sp. CAG:2; assembly: GCF_000436315.1. Classification (NCBI taxonomy): domain Bacteria; kingdom Pseudomonadati; phylum Bacteroidota; class Bacteroidia; order Bacteroidales; family Tannerellaceae; genus Parabacteroides; species Parabacteroides sp. CAG:2. The sequence continues at coordinate 112,718 of NZ_FR885321.1, forward strand.
GTAGAAGTAAAGAACGGGACGTTCTATGATGTCGTCTCGGAGATTGAGAAACAGACCGAGTTCATGTTTTTCTATAAGAGCGAGGATATCGATAATAGTAAGCAGGTGGATATACAGGTGAAGAATCGCCAAGTCACCGACGTGTTGAATGAGTTGTTGAAAAACACGAACTTGACCTACCGCATATCAGGTAAGCACATCACGATCTTGAAGAAAGACGCCGTACAGCAACAAAAGAAAAAGATCTCCGGTATCGTTACGGATCCGGATGGCATACCGGTTATCGGGGCCAATGTCGTGATAAAGGGTACGACGGTCGGTACGGTTACGGATCTGGATGGAAAGTTTAGCTTGGATGCGGCTAATAACGATATCCTGTCATTTTCCTATATCGGCTATGCGGAGCAAGAGATCGAGGTCGGGAATCGTACACTGTTTAACGTGAAGTTGGCCGAGGATTATAAGGCGCTTGAAGAGGTCGTTGTCGTTGGATATGGTACGATGTTGAAACGAAACTTGTCAACATCAGTGGGTTCCGTAGACTCGGAGAAGTTATTGGAGCGTCCGAATGCCACGAACGTATTCCAAGGATTGGCCGGAAAGGTGGCTGGTGTTAATATCGCCTTGAATTCTGGTGCGCCGGGTGGTAGTCCTGCGATAAAAATCCGTGGTATCGGTTCTTTGAATTCTTCTAATACACCGCTATATGTGGTCGATGGTGTGGTTGGCGTGGATCCGGACCAGATTGATCCGAATATTGTCCAGTCTATCGATATCTTGAAAGACGCTACTTCCTCTTCTATTTATGGTGCGAGAGGTGCGAATGGCGTTGTGGTGATAACAACAAAGGAAGGTAAGAAAAATACGACGAATATCTCGTATAATACAGTTCTGTCAGCAGGAACGTTAGCTCGTAAAGTCGATGTCTTAAATGCGGAAGAGGCTTTGGATGTATTCAAGCGTGCTTATGAGGCTCAACCGGGACGTATCGCTCCCCATCTGGATCCGAGCAATATGTTTACGCATAAGAATGACCTGTTCAATCCGGACGGGACTCCGAAATATGATACGGATTGGCAGGATGCCGTGACTCGTACGGCTTTTTCTCATCAGCATTCACTTAGTTTCTCTGGAGGAAGCGATAAGCTGACCGCTGTGGCGAATGTAAGTTACAAAGATAATCAAGGTATAATGTTGGAGACCTATAAACGTCAGTTAAACGCATTTATCAATGTCGGATGGGATTTGAAAGAATGGTTCCATTTACAGGCCATGTTGAATGTTGGATCTAGTAATGCCCGAAACTCGGAGAATGCGATCTCTCGGTATACATTGGAAGCATTACCGTTCCTTCCGGTTCAATATGAGGATGGTACCTATTCCCGTAAAGGAGATTATCCAGGTGCGGAAGATACGGAGAATCCCGTGAGGATTTTAAAGGAACGTAAGAATATCGATAAGAATCAGTACACGTTGGCTAACGTGATTGGTACGTTTAAGATTACCTCTTGGTTAAAGTTAACGACTAGCTTCAGCCGCCAGGATGGTTCTTATATCAATTCATCTTATAACCCGAGTACCTTATTCGGCTATGGAGATACTCAAAAGGGTAAAGCGGAGAAAGCACATCGAAATACGATGTCGTGGACGAATGAGGACTACTTGACTTTTGATAAAAGCTGGAATAAGCATAACTTGAATGTCGTAGCGGGAGCCAGTTGGTATTACTCAAAAACAGAGAAAAGCGAGCTAGGGGCCGAGAATTTCTTCGATGATTATTTTGAGTACAATAATATGGGAGTCGGCACCGTACGTTCTAAGGTTGGCTCAGACTATACGGATAATAAAATGAATTCTTACTATGCCCGTATCAACTATAATTTTGACAATCGTTACTTATTGGGCGCTTCTTTCCGTGAGGATGGTTCTTCTCGTTTTGGCTTGAATAACCAATATGGTTTCTTTCCTTCATTCTCGGCCGCTTGGCGTGTATCCAATGAGAATTTCTTCGAGAACGCAAAAAAGGTGATTGATGATATGAAAGTCCGTTTGAGCTACGGTACGGTGGGTAACGCGGAAATCGGTGATTATGCGTCTATGGCACGTTATGAGAATAAACGCCTTCCTTTTGGCAAGGATATGACGACGATCGTTACGTTGAAAAGTATGGCAAATCCGGATTTACGCTGGGAGAAATCCAGACAACTTGATGCGGGTATCGATTTGAGTTTCTTTAATGGGCGTATCGAGTTTATGGCGGATTATTATCATAAGATTACGACTGATTTATTGTATGAGCTACAATTGCCTTCTAACTCGGGATATGAGAAAACTATGACAAATCTGGGTAAGATCCGTAATCAAGGTCTTGAGATGAGCTTGAATACACGCAATATCCAAAGCCGTGATTTCTTATGGACTACCTCTTGGAATTATACGATGAACCGATCGATGGTACTGGATATAAATGATAATATCATTGGTAAATGGGGAGGACGTATTGAAGAGGGACATCCTTTAAATGCCCTTTACGGCTATGTTCGCCTAGGTACATGGGGAACCGATGAGGCGGAAGAAGCCGCTAAATATAATAAGAAACCCGGCGATATCAAGTATTGGGACAAAAATGGTAATGGAATGAAGGATGGTGAAGACCAAGACTATATCGGAAATGGCGCTCCTAAATTCGAGATGAATATGACAAATACATTCTCGTGGAAAGGCTTCACGTTTATGTTTGATTTACAATGGGTGTATGGTAATAAGTTGATTAACTTCACTCGCCAGTTGATGGGTAACCGTGTGACATTCTCCAATGCTTATGCGGACATTCCGGTGAACGCTTGGACGCCGGAAAACCAAAACACGATGGTGCCTAGCTTGCGCCTTCCGGGAGATGGATATGAGAATGACGTAGATTCTTGGAGTTGTGAGCCGGGTTCGTTCTTGCGTTTACGTAATATCGGCTTGAAATATGACTTTAGTTCCCGTATGCTTTCTGCCGCTCACATCAAGAGTTTATCCTTGGGATTCAATGTGGAGAATGCGTTCTTGATTACGAACTATTCTGGTAGTGATCCGGAGGTGACGAGTTATGATGCTGTATTTGAGCAAGGAGTGGATTTTTATACCTATCCCAAACCTCGTACGTATTCATTTACTTTAGGTGTTAATTTCTAATTGTTTAATCTTTACTTCGTAAAAAACTAAGATATGAAAAATAAAGCGCATGTATGGATGTGTGGCTTGCTTTCGGCGACAATGGCTTTTACATCCTGTACGAATTTTTTAGAGGAAGACCCGAAAACCTTCTTGAGTCCTTCTGAATATTATACGACAGAGAACCAGATAAAGGCGGCTGTGGATGGCACTTATGACGGGCTTGATGATCTGTTGAGTTCCGACCTCGAGATTGCCACAGTTCACCTTTTTAACTTGGAATATCTTGTAGGTACTAGTTATCGTCCTCGTGCGGCCGGTAATGAGCAGAACCAGTTCTTGTTGCTTTCCGGTTTGGAAGAGAGTAACGGCATTATTCGTAACTTCTGGAAGGCTACTTTCTTTCCTTTGGAAAATTGTAATAGCGTGATTCAAAATGTTTCCGCTACGGATATTATTAGCGAGAGCCAGAAAGCGAAGTATCTGGGAGAGGCTTATTTCTTGCGGGCGTATTACTATTTTCAAGGGGTACAATTATTCGGGGATATCCCGTTGAAGACGGAACCTACGGTAGACTTGAATACGGTGAAGATTCCAAGGTCTCCTAAGGAAGATATTTATAACCAGATCGTGGAAGACTTGAAAAAGGCGGAGCAGTCCGGTTTGGATTGGAGTGATAAAACAGGCCATGTCTCTATGGGAGCGATCAAAACCCTTTTAGCCAAGGTTTATTTGACAATGGCAGGTTATCCGCTTCAAAAAGGAAATGAGTATTATCAATTGGCTTACGAGAAAGCCAAGGAGGTTATTGACAGTGGAGCCTTTAGCTTGTTCGCTGATTATAAGGATTTACGTGCGTTAGAGAACGAAAATAGTGGTGAGCATATTTTTATGATCCAGCGTGAGGCGCAAGATGCCGGGGCTCCTTTCCATTTTGGCCTTTTGCCTTATCCGGAACAACCGATTTCCATTACTCCGGCTTATGGGGGTGGTTTGGCTCCTCGTAAAGAGTTTTATGAAAGTTATGATGACCAAGATATTCGTAAACGGAATGAGGAGTTTTTCTATACTTCTAAACCCAAATATGGTGATCCGGAGACAACGATTACTTTGGATGTTCCTTATCTATGCAAATATTGGGATGAGAATGCGGAATCTACAGGAAAGAGCGGGGCGAATATCCCGGTTTACCGTTATGCGGATGTTCTATTAATGTGTGCGGAGGCAAAAGCTACCTTGGATGGAGGATCTACTTCTGACGCTACGGCGGTTGATGCTTATTTCCAAGTTCGTCACCGTGCGTTACCTGATGAGGCGAGACCAACTTCGATCACGGTTGATCAAGTATTGAAAGAGCGTGCGTGGGAACTCTGTTATGAGTTTACAGGATGGTATGATATGTTGCGTACTCACCGTGCGTTTGATCCGGTATCGAAGCAAATGGTTGATTTATTCGGCTATCAGGCGGTTAATCATACGTATCCGTTTAAAGAATCGGATTTGGTTTTCCCGGTACCTTTGCGTGAGAAAGAACTGAACCCTCTGCTCGGTGAGGATGTCGTTCGCTAAAAGTAAGCGGGCGATTCTCTAGACTAGAGGTGTGTGGGAGGATATTACTATCCGTAGTAATCCGGATTATTATCCATGATAAATACGATTACTATTGATAGTAATATTTTTTAACACGGTATATATTATTCATCACAGAAAATTAGAGAAGAGAGAAATAGAGATGAAAAGATATGTTTTGTTTGTCTGTTTGCTTTTATCAGGTCTTGCAAGAGTATATGCTCAGTCGATAGCTCCGTTTCAGAAAGGAGATCGGATCGCCTTCGTGGGAAACAGCATTACTTGCGGTGGTCATTATCATTCATATATCTGGCTGTACTATATGACCCGTTTCCCGGATCAACGCATCGATATCTTTAACGAGGGAGTAGGTGGGGATGTAGCCGAGATGATTTACCAGCGGTTGGATAAGGTTTTCGAACATGAGCCTACAGTGGTGACGCTATCTTTTGGCATGAACGATGTCGGCTATATGGATTTTCGGAAGCCGGGGGCCGATACGATCGCTCGGAACCGGGTAGAGAAAGCTTGTCGGGATTATGCTCTTATCGAGGAGGTCTATAAGAAGTATCCGGAGGTGAGGAAAATCTTGATCGGAAGTTCTCCTTATGACGAGACTTCCCGTTTCAATAAGGTCGCTTTCCCGGGGAAGAATACGCAGATCTTGAAGATCGTGGATTTCCTGAATGCCCGTGCCCGGGAGAATCAATGGGGATTCGTGGATTTCAATCGCCCGATGGTAGCGATCAACCAATGGGAGCAAGCGGCGGATTCCATGTATACCTTATGCGGGAAGGATCGTATACATCCCTCTACGGACGGACATCTGGTCATGGCTTATCTTTTCTTGAAAGCGCAAGGCCTGGCCGGTAAGCTGGTAGCCGATATCCGGATAGACGGAGCGGGGAAAAAGGTGACTCGCTCGGATAATTGCCGTGTCTCGGATTTGTCTGTTTCCTCGGATAACCTTACTTTTACGTACGAGGCGAAATCGCTTCCGTATCCTATCGATACCTCTTATTATGATAATGAGAAACATACGCAGGCAGATGCCTTGAGTGTTATCCCTTTTATGGATGAGATGAATTATGAGGGATTGTCCGTGAGCGGTTTGTCGGATGGATATTACGGGTTGACGATCGGTGGGGAGTTTATCGGTCGTTTTACGGCGAGGGAGTTGGAGCGAGGCATCAATATGGCTCTTCTTCAGAATACCCCGCAGTATAAACAAGCGATGAAGATCCGCCAGATGAACGAGGAACGCTGGTTGAAAGAGCGTAAGATGCGCGAGTTCTATTGGGTGGAATATAACTTGATGCGGAAGACGGGCATGCTTTGGGCCTGCGACGAGGCTGCCGTGGACACTTTACGCAAATACCGTCCCCACGACATCTTCTTGCAATGGAACGGCGACCTTTGGCTACAATACATGCACAAGGGGATTCGTGAGGATTGCGTGAATGAGCAACAGGATCTGGTCGACCGGATCTATGAGCAAAATAAACCAATCCCCTTGCAAATAGAGATCAAGAAATTTACAGACTTGTAGAGACGGGGCGTGCCCCGTCTTCCACCGACTGGAAGTATTCTAAATGTGAATTAATAGTACATATTATATGAAAAAGAAACTAGCGATATTCGTATTAAGCCAATTCTTGTTGGCCGGTTGGGCGGATGCCCAACAAGCCTATTTCATCGATGGCTATCATGGCGGTATCTACGGGCATTACCCGGTGGGACAAACCGCCTTTATCGCCCAGAAATTAAGGCAGAATCCCAACTGGAATATCAATATCGAGATCGAGCCTGAATCATGGGAAGTCGTACGGCAACGAGACCCCGAAGGTTACGAGGCTTTCAAGCGCTTATTTAAGGATCAATCCGTGGAGAGCGGGCGGATCGAGTACGTAAACCCGACCTATGCCCAAAGTTATTTCTTCGGGACATCCGGCGAGAGCGCTATCCGCCAATTCGAATATGGAATACGGCTGATCCGGAAACATTTCCCCGAGGCGGTATTCACCACCTATTCGGCGGAGGAGCCTTGCTTTACCAGTTGCCTGCCCTATATATTGAAGTCATTCGGCTTCTCGTATGCCTCTACTAAGAACCCGAATACGATGTGGGGTGGCTACGTAAGCGCCTACGGAGGTGAGTTGGTGAATTGGGTAGGGCCGGATGGTACGAGACTTACCACCGTCCCCCGTTACGCCTGCGAGGATTTACAACCCGGCTCTTGCTGGCAATCCATCTCGTGGTTCAATACGGAGGACTACATCCATAAATGCTTGGATGCCGGTATCCAGCACCCGGTCGGCATGTGTATCCAAGATGCCTCATGGAGCCATGGTTGGGATAAAGGCCCTTGGCTGGGACAGGATACGACGGGCTATTATACGCCGACCGCCTATAAGACTTGGCGGAATTACATCCAAGACTGTTCCGTCGGGACTACTCAGGATGATTGGCATTTCTCGCAAGAGGATGTCCTAGGTGGCTTGATGTGGGGAACGCAGGTCATGCAGCGTTTGGCCGGAGAGGTACGGGTAGCCGAGAACGCTATCGTGCGTGCGGAGAAAATGGCGGCTTACGCTCGCTTATACAAAGGCATGGAATGGCCGACCGAACGTATCGATGAGGGATGGCGCACGCTTTTATTGTCGCAGCATCATGATTGCTGGATCGTTCCTTACAATCAACTACAAGGGAAAAAGACATGGGCGGAGACGGTTACGGATTGGACTGGGGTGACCATTCAAAACAGCCGTCAGATAATTGATAACGCCTTGTCCTTATTGAAAGAAAAGGAAGGTGAATCCACGGTGTACGTATATAATACCTTGGCTACCGACCGGAATGAATTGGTGGCGGTGGAAGTTCCCGCCTCATGGAGAAACTCAGATTGGGTGGTTCTTGATAAGCGAGGGAAGAAACAGCCGGCTCAATGGCTGACGGAAGACGGCGTTTCAAAACTCTTGTTTCGTGCGCAAGTCCCCTCTGCCGGTTATGCCTCTTATGCGATCCGGAAGGCAGAGGATAAACAGTCCGGAACCTTGAAGGCTGAGAGACAGAAAGACGGTACGTTTCGCATGGAAAGTGATTTATACACCTTGGTGCTAAACCCCTCTAAAGGAGGTGTAATAGAAAGCTTGAAAGCGAAAGCCGTACGAGGCAAGGAATTCGTGGATAACCGGAATGAACGTGGGTTCAATGAGCTTCGGGGATATTTTATCGATGAGGGTGGTTTCCTTTCCAGTATGGATCAACCGGCTGAGGTGAGCGTGTTGGAGCAAGGGCCCTTATTCGTGAAGGTAGCTGTGAAAGGCAAGATTGGAAAGTATTCATTTACCCAAACGATCCGGTTAACGCAGGGAGAGCCTCGCATCGATATGAGTGTTAAGCTGGATTGGATAGGAAGCCCTCGTATTGGTGAGCCGGGTATCGAATTCCGTGCGGATAATCCTCGTAAGTCATTCTATGACGACCGTTACAAACTTCTGGTATATCTGCCTATCCAGATCGCCAACCAACAGATTTATAAGGATGCTCCGTTCGATGTTTGCGAGAGCCGGTTGGAGAATACCTTTTTCAATCGTTGGGATAGCATCAAGCATAATATCATCTTGAATTGGGTGGATGTAGCGAGCAAGGATAACTCTTGCGGTCTGTCATTATTCACGGATCATACGACCAGCTATGCGCATGGTAAGGATTTCCCATTGGCCTTGAACGTACAATACGCCGGTAAAGGCTTGTGGGGCCGGGATTATATCATAGACCGTCCGACCGAGATCTCGTATGCCTTGATCCCTCATGCCGGAACTTGGGAGAAAAGCCGTATTTGGACACAAAGCGAACGACGCAATGAGCCTTTGGTCGCAACCTTGGACGGCGATGCTACCTTGACATCCGGTTCCCTTTTCCGGATAGAGAATAATGCCTACGAGTTGGTCTCCATGGTCTATAAAGGTAATGACCTTTACATCCGCCTATTCAATGCCCAAAGCGATGCCTCCCCTAAAACGATAACCTTCCAAGGACAAGACGTGAAAGCGAGCTTGGTGGAATTGGATAACCGTCTGGTTGAGGACTTAACCGTCACCGAGAAGAAAGGCGCCAGTTCAATGCGTCTCTCTATCCCTCGTTACGGGATAAGGACATTAAAAGTAAGCTGTAAGAATATCTAATGTAGAGACGGGGCATGCCCCGTCTCTCTTTATCCCTAATTAATCCCCGTTTCTCTTGCCTCTTTCGGTGGAAAGATGTTATTTTGCATCCCGAATTAAAAGAATAGGCGTTATGTTGAAATTCTTCAAGACATGGACACTCCCTATCTCCATGTTAGCGGGTGCGATAGGGTATTTTGTTTTCGCCAATGTTACTTTTCTGGAGCCTACAAAGCCGTTCATGTACACTTTAATAGCGTATCTGACGCCCTTTTTGATTTTTGCGCAGTTGCTCTTAACCTTCTGTAAGATCTCTGTCCGGGAATTGATGCCCAGCCCTTGGCATGGTTGGCTATTGCTTATCCAAGCGGTTTCCAGTTTGGTGCTTGCCGCCTTATTGCTCTGGCTGCCAATGAGAGAGGAATACCGGGATGTGTTCGAGGGAGCGATGGTCTGCCTGATTTGCCCAACCGCTACGGCGGCCGCCGTGATTACGGGTAAATTAGGGGGAAGCGCCTCTAGTCTGACTACTTATACCTTATTATCGAATCTATTGGCAGCGATTGTCGTGCCGCTGGTCTTCCCATTAGTGGAACCGCATGCCGAGATTACTTTCTTCGCCGCATTCTTGAAGATCTTGGGAAAAGTCTTTCCATTGCTGTTATTCCCGTTTTTCCTCGCTTTGTTCTTGCGTAGATTCATACCACCTATCCATCGCTTCCTTGCGGGGCTTCGAGACATGGCCTTTTACCTCTGGGCCGTCGCTCTAGCTATCGTGACCGGGCAGACCGTGAAATCCTTGGTCAATAGCGAGGCGGAGATTTATGTAGAAATCCTGATCGCTTTAGGCGGCTTGATAACCTGTATCGCGCAGTTTTATTGGGGAAAGCGCATCGGCAAGAAATACAATGACCGTATTAGCGCTGGACAAGCCTTGGGACAAAAAAATACCGTGTTAGCTATCTGGATGTCTTACACCTATTTGAACCCCTTGTCTTCTGTTGGCCCGGGAAGCTATGTACTGTGGCAAAATATTTTTAACAGTTATCAGCTGTGGAAAAAGAGAAATAAAGAATTGGAAAATTAAATATCGATAGCTGATATATAATAATTTGACCACAGAATATTTTCGTCTTCTTTTTTGCGTATTCACTATTTTTTCTATAAATTGCCACTATTTATCAGTGAGGTTGGTTGAATATTGTTCCATAACTTAATGTTTTAGTAACCACTAGGTTTTAAATAATATATCGGTTAATTAACTGATATTCAATATGATATATAATTATATAGTAATTGTTTTAATTCATTTTTAAACAGTTTCTTAATGTCTGAAACGATTGTTGACTTGAATTTTCTTGAGGCTGGAGTTCAATGTTTCCCAATGTATCACTATGAGGAACGTAAAATTGAGAGTAAAACTTTGTTTGATGATGCCGAGGACACCATTCAGAATAATTATATTCGTCGTGATGCCATCTCCGATTTCATTTCAGAACGTTGTCGCAAAGCCTACGGTCCACATGTGAGTAAAGAAGATATTTTTTACTATGTTTACGGCATTCTGCACAGCACGGAATATCGCACCGCCTTTGCCGCCGACCTTAAAAAGATGTTGCCCCGTATTCCATTAGTGGATGAAGCCCTTGATTTTTGGAGTTTTAGCAAAGCAGGAAGAAACTTAGCGGAATTGCATTTGAACTATGAGAATCGTCCTTCGGCAACCGGAGTCATTGTGACCTATAATACCATTCCGCAGAGCGAAATAGAAAAAGTAATGCAATCAGGCGAGATGGAGACAATCAATTATCAAGTTGAAAAGATGCGCTTTCCCTCCAAAACGGATAAAAGCAAAATTATATACAACAGCCAGATAACGATTGAAAATCTACCAGCCACAGCTTATGAATACATAGTAAATGGCAAAAGTGCTATCGAATGGATTATGGAGCGTTATGCCGTCATCACTCACAAAGATAGCGGCATCACTAATAATCCTAATGACTGGGCAACGGAACATGACAATCCCCGCTATATATTGGATTTGCTCCTCAGCGTTATTTTATTAAGTATAGAGATGATGGAGATAGTGAATGGATTACCGAAATTAACCTTTTAAATATGGCAAAAGAACGTTCAGCAATAGCAACAATCAAAGGATATTATTATCAATTTGACTATTTTATCCTTCAGTTACTAAAATGCAATAATGAAACTGATTCCATTTGTATTGAAGGCATCGAGGATGTTGATTTAAAAACAGTTGATGAAAGTACTGCTATTCAATGCAAATATTATGCAGGAACAGAATATAATCATTCTGTTATAGCTCAACCATTGCGATATATGTTAGATCATTATCTATCAAAAGCTAATAATGGTATAAAATATAAGATTTATGGGTATTACAAATCAGGTCAAGATAAACTTATATTACCTATTAATATAGAATTTTTTAAAAGTAACTTTATAAGTCTAAAAGCATTTAAAGGTCTTTCGATAGAAGATAAACAAATAATATCATTTTTATCAAATTTGGAGATAGATATTGCAGCAAGAGAGTTTGAACAGCAAGAGACTGATATTTTTAATGAACTAAAAAGACTCTTTAGCTGTAATGATTTTGAAGCAGAATACTTTTATTACAATAATTCATTAAGAATAGTAAAAGAATTATCGATAAATCCGGATATTTCTCAAAGAAGAATAACAAAACGTGAATTTATTGATAAAATCAATAGTAAGGATATATTTTTCAACCAGTGGTTCTTGATAAAAAAAAGCATCAAAGAATATTGCTTAATGATTAAAAGAGAATATTTTTCTCCTTTAAATTTATCTCCTTTTGAACGTTTTTTTGTTATAGAGTGCGACTCGATAATTTCTGATACAGAAATAAAATCTTTACTAATCCAAATTGGAAATAAATATTCAAAAATAGAAGCAAAAAATCCAAGTCCATTCTGCCCTTATGTATATCTATATGGTTTACCTGAGAATAGATTGAAAAATATTTTAAAAAGTTTACATGATGACAACTTTATTTTTATAGATGGCTACGATTATAAAGATGCTGAATTTTCAGTCAATTCAATTGTTAAAAAGGCTACTTGTTACAATGGATTAAAACTTAAAATCTTGTACAATAAGGAAGATTTAGATTCTGTAATAGATAGTATACAAAAGACTCGAAAGATTTATCAATTTTATACAAGAATACCTTTTTATGAAAATACGAACCATGAACATATCAAGATATTAGTTGAACAAACAATTCATATCAATAAAATAATATAATTATTATGGTAGAACAAGAAAAAATTAATGCAGAAGTAATATCTGTATTTCCCAATAAAGTAAAAATATCAGTAGATAAATTAGAAGATTTCTGTTTAGCAGAAGAAAAGCTTAAAGTTGGTTCATATTTAAGAATCGCAGACAATGATAATGCTGTGTTAATTGCCATTATTGAGAACTTTTCCATTGAAGTTGGAGCAGATAAGGAAGGAAATGCAACAAGAAAGTATATTCTTGAAGCTAATCCCTTAGGATTGATTCGTGGTGACAAGTTTGAGCGTGGTGGAGATACAATAGCTATTCCACCTAAAAAAGTTGAGCCTGCTAAGAAAGAAGAAATTTCTAAAATTTATGAAGAATCTCTTGAGGCAAAAGACAAGTTCACTTTCTCTAAACTTTCTACAAATAAAGATATTTCGGTTCCTGTAAATGGTAATAAGTTTTTCAATAAGCATATTGCCATCGTAGGATCAACAGGTTCAGGGAAATCCCATACTGTAGCGAAACTAATTCAAAGTGCTACACATGAAAAAACAGGAGAATATTCTGGTTTGAATAATTCTCATATTATAATATTTGATATTCATTCAGAATACAAATCAGCATTTCCAGATGCAAACTTTATTGATATCAATAATCTTATACTCCCATATTGGCTTCTTAATGGGGATGAATTGGAAGAGCTTTTTTTAGAATCAGGAGATTTTAATAATTACAATCAGGCTTCTTTGTTACAAAAAGTGATAACTGAAAACAAGAAAAAATATAATTCAGAACTAGAAAATATATCTTTTGATACACCCGTGAAATTTATTTTAAATGAAGTAATCACTTGTTTGTCAAATCTTTCTAGAGAAACGAAGGATTATAAAAAGACAAATGAAATAGCAATAAAAGAAGCGCATCAGTGTTTTAATGATGAGTCAGCTAAAATTAATCATTACTTTACGAAAATATATACATTTGAAGAGCCAAAGAGCCAAAATTATTCAAAGGGTACGTACGCAGACGGAAGCATTGACAAATTTATCTCTAGAATAAAAAGTAAAGTTAATGATAAAAGATTAAATTTTCTTTTAGGTGAAATCACAGAAGACGTTACATTCGAAGATACTTTAAAGCATTTAATTGCTTATGAGGAAACAAAACATTCCAATATCACAATTATAGACTTAAGTGGGGTTCCATTTGATGTGTTAAGTATTACCGTTTCTTTGATTTCAAGGATAATATTTGAATATGGTTATTTTTATAAACGACTAAGATGCTCAAAGAATGGTGAGGAAAGAATTAATAACGATGTCCCTATCTTACTTGTGTATGAAGAAGCTCACAAATATGTTCCCAATAGTGATTTGGCAAAATATCGGTCATCTAAACACTCCATTGAAAGAATAGCAAAAGAGGGACGTAAATATGGTGTATCTTTACTCTTAGCTAGTCAGAGACCTTCTGAAATATCAGAAACAATATTTTCTCAGTGTAACAATTTTTTAGCCATGCGATTAACAAATCCAAACGATCAAAATTATGTAAAGAGACTGTTGCCGGATACACTTGGAAATCTTATTGATAAAATGCCGACACTCAAAGCCGGAGAGTGTATATTAATAGGTGAATCAGTTATACTACCTTCAATAGTTCAAATAGATCGTTGTAGCCCAGAACCATCGTCAAATGATATCCCTTATTGGAAATTATGGAAAGAGGAATGGAAAGATCTCAAAATAGATGAGATAAAAAAAGAATGGTATAAATAATAATAAATGAAAATAATCCATACCGCAGATTGGCATTTAGGGCAAACGTTTTTTGAATATGACCGTAAAGGTGAACATACTCTATTTTTGACGTGGCTTCGAGAGCAAGTGAAAGTTCACGAGGTGGATGGGTTGTTTATTGCCGGAGATTTGTTTGATATCCCAAACCTATCGGCTGAAAGGAGTGCAAGTGATGTACAGAGAACTTTTTGATATACTACCTATGCCGGACAAAAGTAAACCTTTCATTGTAATGTGGTATTTGCAGGCTACGTGTTCGAAGATTTTGGAAAAGAACCGTGCCGAACGCACTATTATCGGAAGGTTAGAGTGTTTTTCGTCTGAAGTATTCGACGAAAAGATTGCATACACGGCACTCGGACATTTGCACCGTACCCAAAGGGTGTTAAGGCATGAGAATGCCCGATATGCTGGTGCTCCGTTACCGATGTTATTTGTTGAAAAAAATAACAAAGAAGGTGTTACTGAAGAAAATATAATAGATTAGCATTGAAAAGATTCATGATATGGCAAAAGAAATAAGAATAAATGATAACGAGTACGCTCAAATATTGCAGCAGGCGGTTTCTGAGATTCAAACTGCTCGCACGACCGTTGCTCGGCAAGTAAACACTACCGTCAATTCTGTATATTGGAATATCGGGAAGTTACTCTTTGATAGAAATTTAGAGAGTGGATATGGTAGTGGCGTGGTTAAACGATTGTCAGTGGACTTGAAAGAACAGTTTCCGGATATGGGATTGTCTCCTCGTAACCTTTGGAATATGAAACGCCTATACGAGCGTTATTATCAAGAAGATACAAAACTGCTACAAGCTGTGGCAGTTTTACCTTGGGGACATAATTTACTACTGTTGGATAAGTCGTTGTCAGCTAATGAAGCCTTATTCTACGCAGAAGAGTGCTTGCAAAAAGGTTGGTCGAGAGATATGCTGCTCAATGCAATAAAGATGAATACCTACGCAGCCCGTCAGACGAAAATCAAAACGAATAACTTTGATGCCGTACTGCCGATGGCGCATGCCGACTATGCTAATGAAGTATTTAAAAGTTCGTACAACTTAGGATTCCTTAGAATAACAGAGCCTGTTAAGGAGTTGGAACTGGAGAAGCGATTAGTATCTAAAATCAAGTCGTTTATACTGGAGTTGGGCAAAGGTTTTTCTTTTATCGGAAACCAATATCGTCTGGAGTATAACAATAAGGAATATGCAGTGGATATGCTCTTTTTTCACAGAGGTTTGAGGTCGCTCGTTGCGATTGAATTGAAGCTCGGGGCCTTCAAGGCAGAGTATGTAGGCAAGATGAATCTCTACCTTTCGCTGCTTGACCGCTTGGAAAAAGGAGAGAATGAGAACCCGTCAATCGGTATCATTCTTTGCGCCGACAAGGACCACTTGGATGTAGAGATTGCTTTGCAAGATATAAACAAGCCGATTGGGGTTGCCGAGTATCAACTGCTGCTGCCCAAAGACGAACTTCAGGCATTACTCATTCAAGAAATTAATTCCATCGAGGAGAGTGGTGATGTAAGCGAGGAGTAGCAACTTTTGTTTTGCTACTCCAAAAACTTTCCTACCTTTGCATTCGAGCTTTATTTCAGAATACCGTATTGGTGGTGAACAGGTGCGATTATTCGCAAGCTGAGGTAGAAGATTGGGCATCTACATTCGATGTTTGTTCACAAGGACTTCCAAAGTAAAGGTATCGTTACGATACTTTTAAACGATATAGAGCGGTATGCGATTACGGCTGGTATCACACGAGTTACATCGGAAGTGAGCCTAACCGCTCGCCTTTTCTTTGAAAAAAAAGATATATAGTAGAAGTGGAACGAAAACGCAAGGCTAATCAGCTTTGTCTTATTAATTTTTGGATGGCAAAAGAGCTTGATAAAGGTGAAAACTTATAAGATTTCAAGGCGAAAAAAAGTAAGTTAACTTTGCGGCCAAGTAAGTTGACTTAAATGATGAAGTAAGTTAACTTACTTTGGGATTGAAGCTTGCTTGTTTTGAATGCGTGTCTTTTATCTATTTTGAAGATATCCTTCTTGCTCATAGATACGACGGTAGCGGTGGATCATCGCTACGAGTGGTTTCAGCCGTTCGTCAATTACTTTCATCTCTTTAAAACGTTCGTACTGTAGGTTGTAAAGGAGGGTGTTTCCCGTTTGAAGACGCGTCTCGATGTCGGAAGGTATAAAGAAGCGGGCCTTAAGACCGAGATGAGTGAAGAATTCAGTGAGGAAAATGTGAATGCCGGCAAGATCGAAATCCCCAAAATGAAGATAGGGATTGGAAATGGCCCGCAACCATGTGCGAAGATCCGAACTCTGGGGATAACGAGAGACAAATAATACCTTGATATTTTTGAACAAATGCCTCATCTGCTCTATATGCTGGAAGTTTTCTCCATTCTCGATACCTACCACCGTAACATCATCCGCCAAGCGGAAATGCGTGAAATCTTCTATAAAGAGAGAGAGTCCCTGCGGAGGGTTGATTAGCAGCGGTTCTCCATACAGCGACGTTTCAATGGGCTGATAACTTTTAACGAGGAATCCGGTAAAACTACGGGTACTTTTCGCCTTAGAACGTGATGTAACTTCTACTTGTCTGGCACGGCTCACCGTTTCGCCACTCTCCATTACCTTGATCCACTCATCCAGCGAGACTTGTATCCCATATCGCTGTGCTAAATAGATAGATAACGCATTTGCGTCTCTCAGTTTGAATTTTCTTCTGCTACCATAGACTTGCTGCCAAATCAAATCCTCGGAGAGCAGTTCTTCTGCCATCTGTTTGGAAAGCCCGGAAGAGGGCACGCTCTCGCCTTGCATCATTTGCGACAGTTTACGGGCATCGCCCAAACGTAAATTCTGTTCTCTATCAATCATGGTTCCTAACATTAATTATCATATTTCAATAATGGCGTAACTTTGGTGTTGGCTCCACTGTCCTTACCCAACAAATATGTGTAGCGATAGCTCTCTACATTATAGGTAGTAGGTGAGGAGTTGATAAGCAAAATGTTGCGACTGTTGGCGAAGTCAAGGATACCCTTCACGTTGGTGGGGTGCAATTTCCCGATCTCATCCATCATGCAATGCAAACGAAACTCTCCAAACTTGTGTGAGGCTTTCTCTTTGAAGACATTGATGAGCATAATGTTCACCATGGCCTTTACCAGGATGTCCGTTCCATCCGAACCTACATTTGATATCTTTTCTACCCATCCCGTATCGTTGTCATTCTCCGTGATGCGGAACTCCAGTTTAAACGTATCGGTGAGCAGCAACCGCTTACGGGACGGTTCATTTTGCAATTCCTTCATGAGGTTGAGCAAATAGCGCACGGCCTGCCTGTTGATGACCTCGCGCAGATCCATTTGCGAGAAGAGGTCTACTTCACCCATATTGAATTCGTTCTCATCGCAAAATTTCTTTATTTCCTTGAGGAGTTGCATCAGTCGGTCGCTGCTGGGTTGTGCACGGAGTTCTATTTTGCGTATCACTCCCGCAAAGTTACGGCGCTCGAAATCCTTGTTGATATTGCCTATGGTACGATGTATCTCACCTTCATTCTGGGTAAGCTCGCCTACCGCTTTGGAGATGCGCTGAATGATGTGTGTATAGCGTTCGCTGATTTGTTTCTGAAAATCGAGGATCTTATTATTATCCACAAACTCGCAGAGGTTGGAGGCAAAATCCAGATAGTCTTCCTCCGTAGACAGATCGGTGCGGAAACTGAACGTGTTCTTGGCCGAGAAGTTGCTTTTAAACAGATTAACCATCCGTTTGAATTCTTCCAATTGTTTCATGCGGCCGGTGATATGGTCTTTCAACTCTTGCACCAACTCTGCGCAACTCTTCCAGGTCTGCCTCTCTTCGGTCACTACTACTTCGGGTGGGCAGAAAGTGGAGTCTTCGTGAAATTTGGCGGCCTGTGCCAAACCTTCCTCCAAGCTTCTCTTTGTTTCGATGCCCTTGCCTAATAAGGCTTGCTGATGTTTTTCTTGTATGTTCAGTTTCTCGCTACGCAAAGTGAAACGTTCTTCAAGCGTGGCCAATTCATCCTCAAGCATCTTCTTTCTACTGCGAAGTTGTGGTTCACGATCAAAAAGTTCCTCTTTGTCCTTTTGATAGCGGATGGTGTCGGGGAAATGTTTCTCGATGTAAGCCAGCTCTTTTTGAATCTGCAGGATGCGTGCGTCATATTTTCCGATGGCTGCCGTGTCGGCGCCTTTTCCGCTAAGCTCCGCTTGTTGGGAAGCCTCCAGTTCTTTACGGCGTTCCAGCGATTGCTGCTTGTGAAGTTTTATTTCTGTCTCGATACTGTTGCGGTAGTTATTCAGTTCCTGTTCCAGCCGGAGCTTCTTCTCTTTGTAACTTTTCTCGCATACCTTAAGACGATGCGCACGATCAGCCTTCAACTTCTTTATCTCTTCCTCGCAAAGCGCCAGTCGATGAGCCGTATCGTTCTGTTTCATCCGGATTTCAACCATACGCTGTTCACGCCAATCGTCCGTCTTCTTTTGCCATGAGGCGGATTGTGCCATGGCGTTCTTGATGAATGCGGGAAGCTGAAGTTGTTCGGATTCTTGCAGACGCTGTCGGTCTGTTATCTCACGCAAGCGCTTGTTGTATTGTTTCTTCAAAGCCTCCGTTTGCTCTGCCAATTCTTGGTGTAGCATATTGATCCGCTTGACGCACTGTGACAATGCTCCTTGGTATATGGCCAGTTCTGCTTTCAATTCCTCGGGGGTACGGAAATTGCGTTCCAATGCCGTAAGGTCTATTTGCACGCCATACAAGGAAGCCTCCCCTTGGTTGGTTACCTGCGGCGCCAAGTCATTGCGATAAAGTATTTTCTCTTCATCGGCTATTTTTCCGATCGTATCTTTCCATGCGGGTTTGTTCCTGTCCAGCCATTCGGCCAGCGAACCTTTGCGCCGTTCGATGAGCGACTCCAGCCGGGCTATTTGTTCCTCTATCTCTTGCTTCTCTTTTTGTGCGTTAGCGAGAGGCTGAGCCTGTGCCAACTCCAATTCCCGTAACTTCATTCCAGCCTCTTGACGCAGGCTTACAGCTTGCGTAGAGAGTTGCTGAATGGACATTTTCAACTCCTGCGCACGAGTATTCAGTTTGTTCAGTTCCTCGTCGGCTTTGGCATGTTCTTCTTTATAGGGAGCTTCGTGGGCTATCCGTAGCAACTCATTGTTTTGTTGCGATTTCTCCTCTCGTAGTTGCTGGAGTTTGTCTGCCGAGAGTTGCGATTTCTCCTCAAAACGCGTATATACCTCGTTCTCTTCATTGCGCCGTGTCTGCATCAAGCTCTCGTTCTGCTTATTTGTCGCATATTCCCTTTCGTTCACCAATGCGTGTTGCGCATTCTCAAAGGCTCGAAAGTCGGTATCTACCCGTTCTATAAGTGCGCTGTATTTGGCTATGACATCATCGTAGGCACGTGTGAGTTCCTGCCTCCGTTGCTGTTGGCGTGTTAATTCATCGGTAACCGCACTTTTCTGCTCTACCCTGCGAATTATTTCGGTAATGTTCATCTGCTCGTACTCCAGCTGTTTCTGCTTGGCACGTTTTAAGTCGGCATCAACCGAGCCTTTCTCTTTTATCAATTTGTCCCGTCCCTCTTGGTATTTCTTTGTCTCCTCACTTTGTAAGCGATGTACACGTTCCAGCTCGGTTTTGTGTCTGGATATTTCCTCGTCAATTAATGGGCGCTGCTTCAAGGCTGATTTCTCTGCATAGCATAATTCGGCACGTCCCTTGGCTATGTGGCTATCCATGTACAATAAGTCGCGATAGCTTTGCATCACTTTCCCGGCTTGTCTTTGTACCGGCGACCCTCCGGGTTTTTCATTGTCCAGCCAAAGCGTAACGTCATTGTAATTCTGTTCGAAATCTTTCGTCTGGTTACGGTAGACATCAAGGTCTATATTCACCTCTTCCTCATTCATGGAGCGGATTATCGTGTCCTTGATGAAATCGGCATCCAGCTTGGAGTTGAGGAACACATTCTGTATGGTTCGGGGGATATTCTGATAATTGGGGCTTTCTACGATAGCGTATTTACGGAAACCTATGAGATCGGGACGACGATTGTTGCCGAAAATAATATCCCGGAACTCTTGATAAGAAACGACGATACGACTGATTTGCGTCTCTGTGCCAATGGCTTTGCGAATAGAGATCCAATCAGCACGAACCT
>NZ_FR885321.1:132946-144832 GCF_000436315.1 Parabacteroides sp. CAG:2
ACGCTCGTTGACGAACCATGACGACTGATAGGGTGCGTCAATAAATCGATAAGCCACACGCCCTTGTTGCTTGAAAGCCATCACGCAATAAGGGCCGTTTTCACGCATCACCTCGTAGACGATGAATGAGTTGGCATAAGGAAGGTAGAACTCATCGTAGCTTCTTTTCTCTTTGGGTATGCCTAGCCTCAGCTTATCGGCGTTGTAAAAGAAAAGAATAGCCCGGAGCAGCGTACTCTTTCCTACACCCTGCGTACCAATGAAATGCACGTTTCCGTCCAGTTGAATCTCGGAATAAGGGATATGCGCACTATTCAGGAAAACTATTTTATTCAGGTATCTCATCTTGTCCCTCTTCTGTTATGTTAATACAATCTACCAACTCTTCTATATAATGAAAAGCCGTTAGTACCTTCCAAGTGCCTTCGTCCTCGTCTTCATACTCTATAAATCCCATAGTCTTTAACTCATTGATGAGCTTATCAACGATTTCCTCGAAACCTTTCTTGTCGCTAAAGAGTTCCTTGGCTTGCTCCTTCAGCTCGATTTCGGTACGTATTTGTGTCACTATGTCCGACTTGCTGAATACGAAACCGGGGCCGAAGGCTGAATTGTAGGTTTTCAAGAAGCAGAGATAATCTATCCAGCGAGCGGCGGCTTCGAGTTTACGATCTATATCCGCCTTGCTTTCTTTACGTGCGAAAAAGTAGTAGCCATTGCCGCTTTCAAGATAGAAACCTATGCCTTTATAATATTCATAATAGTCGGTCAACTCCTCTTCGATGGCATCGTAGTAGCGACGGACTGCGGGCGAAAGGCTATTGGACGAGATAAATCCGCCATGGCTCAATGTACTGTATATTTCTTCGGTATATTTCATGGTTGATGAATTATTTAGGGAAAACTAAGGGATACTCTACCTGTCCCTTACATTCGTAACGGTCGGAAAAGTTCAAATCTTCGGCATATTCAGAGGCTATCTGGCAGAAAAAGACGAGCTTGTCTTCTGTACTTACCGCATTCTTATAAGCGTAATTCATGACAAAAGCGAAAAGATGCTCGCCGGAAGCCACAAACGAGTTGTACACTTCCCTCAAGTTCACTTGATCGATCACTTCCGCCTTACCTTCCAGATATTCGGTAGGTATTGCTTCCGCTACGTCTCTCGATTTATCGTCACGCCTTTTAAGCTTAGTGGCGAGTTTCTTGATAAGTGTCAGCGCTTCGTCCGAATTGCGCAGGTAATCTATTGAAAGTTTGATGCGATAACTAGGTTGCGGCTCCATCCACACATGGTTACGTTCAGCCAGCACTTGCTTGATATTCGTATTCTCCTCCAGCAGGAATTGCTCTTTAAGATACTTCAGCTTGCGTACTTTCTCGAAGATTCGATTTTGGTATTCGATCATGTTGAGGTAATGAACGATTTGCCGCTGTATCTCCATGAGGTTGTGGGAGGAGTCGATGAGTTGCAACTTCACGTCGCTCACCGTGGCACGCATCTGGGCATCCATTGCCTTGCGGAAGAAGAGCAATTGATCTTTATCGATCGCATTTTCGCACTTGTTGATGAGTTGGATGATATTCTTCAGTTTCTCGCCCAGTCGTTGCAGTTTTACTTTCTTTATCTGATAGTTCGGCTCGTTCTTATACGTGCTGTCCAGATTCCGCTTCAGGTCGATCACGTTGCGTACCGTGGTGAGCACTATGTTCTTGAGCGTACGGCGCACGTCATTATGGTAGTTATATCGCCGCCTCTCGTTATTCTCTTTCAGATAATACTCTATCTGCTCGTTCAGCTTGCTGAGATGTCCTTGTATATAGGCTACATTCACCTCTTCGTTCACTTGCAGCACCTCCTCGAAGAACTTTAGGTAAATGTCTTCCATCTCCAAGAAATCGCCGCTACTACGTATCACTCCGTGATTGATTAAGCTCTGTACCCGCTCCTCCTTATAATCGGTCAGCTCCACCGCGAAATCGTATTTGAAAGAAAGGGAGGTCCGTTTATGAAACATCTCACGTAGCAGTTCCCTCTCTCGGTCGAGCGTACGAACCAATTCATCGATAGAACGAAATGTGCGCATACTGATACGGTTTTAGAATCCTTTGGCCCGTTCGATTGTAAGCAGGCTCCTTTTTTTGTCGATACCTCCGGCGTATCCGGTTAGGCTGCCATCGCTGCCTACGACACGGTGGCAGGGGATGATGATACTGATTGGGTTATGGCCTACCGCTCCTCCGATCGCTTGCGTAGACATGCTCGGGATACCTTTTTGCCGGGCGATTTCGCCGGCGAGCTCCTTGTAGGTTACGACTTCGCCATAAGGTATTTTGCTCAATAAGTCCCATACCGCAAGTCGGAAAGGCGTATCCTCCAGATGGATAGGAGGGGTGAAGCTGGGAATCTTACCCATGAAATAGCTATCCAGCCACTCTTTGGCTTGTTCGAATATCGGCAGTTCTCTTTCTTGGTGTTCCGCCGATAAAGTGGCGGCAAAATATTTTTGCCCGTCGAACCATAATCCTGTCAGGTGGTCGCCATCGCTGGCTAGGGTTATTTCTCCCAAGGGAGATCGATATTTGTCGGTGTATTGCATGATGTTTATCAAATAAGGGCGTAAGTTAGAAAAATTTTCGAAAGTAGCCAATATCTAAGGGCGGAAATGAGATAAGGAATCCTACTTTTATTTATATTTGCATAGTGAAATTTCGTGAACGGATAATACTTCAACATTTTTAAACAATGATAAAATTATGATCTTAAGTAGAAATTTATCAGAGGCGTTCAATGCCCAAGTTAATGCGGAGATGTGGTCTTCGAATTTGTATTTGTCAATGTCCGTGTATTTCCAGAAAGCAGGGTTGAACGGTTTCGCCCATTGGATGAAGAAACAAGCGGCTGAGGAATTGGAGCATGCTCATAAGTTGATCGATTACGCCTTGGATCGTGGCGGCGATATTACGATCGGCCAGATCAACGTGGTTCCGACAGGCTGGGGAAATCCGTTGGAGGTATTCGAGCATGTTTACAAACACGAGTGCTATGTATCAGAGTTGATCGACAAATTGGTTGATATCGCCGAGGCTGATAAGGATCATGCTTCCCGTGATTTCTTGTTCTGGTTCGTACGCGAGCAAGTAGAGGAAGAATCTACGGCTAAAGAGATCGTGGATCAATTGAAGAATTATGGGGAATGCCATTACGCCATTATGGATCATAGATTAGGAAAGAGATAATAAATTTCCGTCGAGAAATATAAAAAGGCTGTATCTTCACCGGACGCAGCCTTTTTTGTCGTATTTTTACCCGGTAAAGTCAGTAAGGAATACTTATAGATAAATAGAAAATATAAATATGAGATTAAGCGATGTATGGTTTACGGCTCTCTCGGAAAACGAGTCAGGGCAAATGATTACCGTTTACGGGCGGGACGAGTTGAATGAGTTTACCGAATCCGGTAAGTTCAAGGAACGTGTCGAGATCACTTGGAAATACGAGGGAGATGGGAGAGGCCTTCCTAGCGATGACCTTGGCGAGAAAATGGAGGCCGTGGAGGAAGCGCTTCGTAAGGCGATGGAAAAGAAAGACAAGCTGGCTATCCTGACGGGTGTCTATACCGGAGGAGGAGAGAAGGTCTGGGTGTTTTACACACGTACCGTGCGTGTATTCGGCGAACGCTTGAATGAGGCCTTGGCTCCTTTCGAATTACTGCCCATCTCTATTTATACCGAGATGGATCCGGATTGGGAGGAATATAAGGATATGTATGAGATGAAAGAGTGGGCGGTGGATTGAGCGTATGTAGGCATCGCCCCACACGTATATCGATATAAACCTACACGTATATTGGCGTAGACCGATATCTATATACGTGTGGGGCGATGCCTATATACGTGTTTTTACCGGCTCATCAAGAAAGATTTGAATCCCTCGAAATCTTTTGCCAGCTCGATGCTTTGCTTGGTTCCTTCCATGAAGGCTTTCAGTTTCGCCGGGATCTCGATATCTGCCTCCAATATCTTATCGACCGTTCCTTTGAATTTGGCGGGATGGGCGGTCTCGAGGAATAGACCCGTCTCGGTCTCGCTTAGATCGCTGTCAAGTAATCCTTGGTAGCCACAGGCTCCGTGCGGGTCAAGGATATATCCCGTCTCTTTATAGACGGCTCGCATCGTAGAGGCGATTTCCTCGTCCGTATAGCGATGTCCGGAGATCAGTGCGCATATTTCTTTATGAGGATCATTGAATGCGCCGAATAGGTCGATAATACGGGCGAAATTACTCGGATCGCCTACATCCATGGCGTTCGCTAGGGTGGCGACTGATGGGCGGGGTGTATAAGTTCCTGTATTCAGGTATTCCAAGAATACGTCGTTACGGTTGTTTGCCGCTACGAAACGTTTGATAGGGAGCCCCATCCAATAGGCGAACAATCCGGCGGTGATGTTTCCGAAATTACCGCTCGGCACGCAAACGACCAGCTCGTCCGCTTTTCCCAGCTTGTCCAGCTGAGCGTAAGCGTTGAAATAGTAGAACGATTGGGGCAAGAAACGGGCTACGTTGATGGAGTTCGCCGAGGTCAGTTTCATATGACGGTTTAATTCCTCGTCCATAAAGGCGGATTTAACCAGCGCTTGGCAATCGTCGAACGTGCCGTCTATCTCCAATGCCGTGATGTTCTGTCCTAATGTCGTGAACTGGCATTCCTGTATCGGGCTGACCTTTCCCTTGGGATAAAGCACATACACGTGAATGCCCGGAACGCCTAGGAATCCGTTGGCGACGGCGCTTCCCGTATCGCCGGAAGTAGCTACCAATACGTTTACTTGCTTCAATCCCTCTTTCTTTATGAAATAACCGAGCAGACGAGCCATGAAGCGCCCTCCTACATCCTTAAAGGCCAATGTAGGCCCGTGAAATAACTCTAAGCTATAGATATTACCCTTTACGGGTACCACCGGGGTCTCGAAGGAGAGCGTATCTTTTACGATACCGTCCAATACCTCCGGCTCGATGTCTTCCCCGAAGAACATCTGAGCTACTGTGCAGGCGATCTCGTGGAAGGACTGGTTCTTCATGTTGGCTATCACCTCCTCGTCCAAGGAGTCGATATACTCGGGCATATATAATCCCTTATCGCCGGCCAGACCTTTTACGACGGCCTCTTCTAGGCTGGCTACAGGGGCTTGTTTGTTTGTGCTGTAATATTTCATGCTCTAATCGTTTAGAAATTCTTTTATAAATTGATCTTTTTCCAGTATGCCATATTTGCCGTTTGATACGGAGAACTCATCAAATGTGGTAACGGAGTCGGGTTGCTCGCCCGGCTTGTAAATCAGGAATGGAACTGGGGTATTCGTATGCGTACGTATGGAGCAAGGAGTGGGGTGGTCCGGAAGGATAGCGATCGCTACCGGCTCGTCCCATTTTTGCGTTTCCTCGTAGATGATACGTACGGCACGGTTGTCCAGATACTCTATCGTCTTGATCTTTAGGTCTACGTCTCCTTCATGCCCGGCCTCGTCGCTTGCCTCGATATGCAGGTAGACGAAGTCGTTTGTCTTGAGGGCCTCAAGGGCGGCGTGCGCTTTTCCCTCGTAGTTCGTGTCGTATAATCCGGTAGCTCCCTCTACGTGAAGCACCTCGAGGCCGGCGTAAACGCCGATTCCCCGGATGAGATCGACGGCGGAGATCACGGAGCCTTTCCCGAAGCCGTACATCTCCCGCATCGTTCGCATGGCCGGACGGTAGCCCGGAGACCAAGGCCAGATACTGTTCGCCGGATCTTTCCCCGCTGCCATACGTTTGAGGTTCACCGGGTGATCCTTTAAGATCTCTTGGGACTTGAGGATTAATTCGTTTAATAAATCGGCGGTCTCTCGTGCTTCCGGAACTTCCGGTTTTATCATTAAAGGCCGGAAAGGATGGAGGGGTACGTCGTGTGGTGGCGTGCAATCCAGACGCTTATCGCCTCCTTTGATTACCAATAGGTGGCGGTAGGAGACACCCGTATAGAACTTGACACGGTCGGAGCCTAATCGCTCGTTCAGGCATTGGATCAACTCGTCCGCTTCCTCCGTGGAGATATGGCCGGAAGAGTGATTCTTCAAGATGTCGCCTTCTACGCAGATTAAGTTACAACGCATCGCCATCTCGCCGGGTTGCAGGGCGACGCCTATACTGGCGGCTTCCAATACACCCCGTCCCTCGTATACGGAGGGCAGGTCATAGCCTAATACCGCCATGTTCGCGACCTCGCTACCGGGATGGAAACCATCCGCTACGGTTTTCATCTGCCCGGTTACTCCCAGTTCCGCCAATTTATCCATATAAGGAGTCTTGGCGTATTGCATCGGGGTCTTGCCTCCCAGAGCCTCTATCGGCTCGTCGGCCATTCCATCGCCTAAAATGATAATGTGCTTCATACCTATCGAATATTAGCAATGGATATGATGTCGGCGAATACGCCTGCGGCTGTCACGTCGGCTCCGGCACCATATCCCTTGATGATCATTGGATATTCATGATATCTCTCGGTGGAGATCATGATAATATTGTTGCTGCCCTCCAGTTCATAGAACGGATGGTGGCTGTCTACGGCTTGTAGGCCTACCTCGCAAGCGCCGTTCTCCATCTTCGCCACGAAACGGAAGCGTTTGCCTTCCGCTTCCAGTAGCTGGCGTTTCTCCTCGAAACCGGCATCTGTATCCTTGATATTCTTCCAGAAGTCCTCAAGGGAACCCTCGAAGTACTTTTCCGGGATGAACAGGTTCCGTTTTACGTCGGCTTGCTCCACCGGATAACCGGCCTCACGGGCCAAGATAACCAGCTTACGGATTACGTCTTTGCCGCTAAGGTCGATACGTGGGTCCGGCTCGGCGTATCCGGCTTCCTTTGCCATATGGATCGCCTCGCTGAAAGGGATATCGGCGCTGATCGTATTAAAGATATAATTCAGCGTACCGGAAAGTACGGCCTCCAGTTTCAATATATGGTCGCCGCTATTGATCAAGTCGTTCATCGTATTGATGATCGGGAGGCCGGCGCCTACGTTCGTCTCGAACAAGAACTTGATGTCTCGGTGGCGGGCGGTCTCCTTGAGCTTGGTATAATTATCGTAGGAGGAGGAAGCCGCTTCTTTATTAGCCGCCACGACGGATACGTTATTGTTCATCAACGTCTCGTAAAGAGCCGCCACGTCCGGGCTTGCCGTGCAATCCACGAATACGGAGTTGAAGATATTCATCTTTACGATCTCTTCGCACAGATGCTCCGGGTTGCTCTCTTCCCCGTTCTCCTTCAGCTCCTCCAGATAATTGTCGAGGTTGATCCCTTCCCGGCATAAAAGGGCTTTCTTGGAGTTTGAGATACCTACGACATTCAGCTTCAAACCGTTTTGCCGCATCAGTTTCGGTTGCTGGATGCGTATCTGTTCCAATAAATTGCCGCCTACGGTTCCTACACCGGCGATGAAAAGGTTCAATACCTTATATTCGGATAGGAAAAAAGAGTCATGAATGGAGTTCAACGCCTTGCGAAGGTATTTATGCTTGATAACGAAAGAGATATTCGTCTCGGAAGCGCCTTGGGCGCAAGCGATCACGCTGATGCCCGCACGTCCCAGCGTACCGAACAGCTTCCCGGCGATACCCGGGGTACGTTTCATGTTCTCGCCTACAATAGCGACGGTAGCCAGATCTTTCTCCGCTACGGTATCGTTCATATCACCCTGCGCACGTTCCAAGGCGAACTCGTCGTTCAATACTTGTACGGCCAAATCAGCGTCGGCGTTACGTACGGCGAAAGTCGTATTATTCTCGGAGCTGGCCTGCGATACCATAAATACGCTGATGCCATTCTTGGCGAGCGTCTTAAAGATCCGGTAGTTCACGCCGATCACGCCCACCATACCTAAACCTTGTACCGTGATCAAACAGGTATCGTTGATGGAGGAGATACCCTTGATGATGGCCTTGCCTTCCTCTTTCACCCGCTCTTTCGAGATATAGGTTCCGGGAGCGGTCGGGTTGAAGGTATTCAAGATACGGATCGGGATATTCTTATGATAAACCGGATAGATCGTCGGCGGATAGATTACTTTCGCCCCGAAGTTACACAACTCCATCGCCTCCGTGAAAGTAAGCCGGTCGATTACGTAGGCGGAGCTGATCACACGGGGATCGGCAGTCATGAAACCATCCACGTCTGTCCAGATCTCCAAGGTGTTAGCGTCTAAGGCGGTCGCCAAGATGGAGGCGGTATAATCCGATCCCCCTCGTCCGAGGTTCGTAACCTCTCCGGTTTCCGTGCTGGAAGAGATGAATCCGGGCACCAAGGAAACCTTGGGCAGCGGCGAGAAGGTCTCTTTTATGAGCTTGTTGGTCAAGTCGAAATCCACGATATGCTTGTTGAATTGCTTGACTGTCTTGATATATTTGCGTGAGTCGAACAACTTAGCGTCCTTGATCACGTTCGAGACGATCAAGGAAGATAGGCGCTCGCCATAACTTACGATCGTATCGGATGTCTTGGCGGATAAATCGTTAATCAAATAAACACCTTTGAAAATATTGCTCAATTCATCCAGTAAAGCCATCACTTTCTTCTGGACATCCATGCGTACCTCCTTGTCCTCTATCACTCCCTCGATCACGTCCAGATGGCGGGCGATGATCTCCGATAATTCTTTCTCGTAGGCAAGGTCGCCTTTAGAAGCCATGGTAGAAGTGGCCAGTAATTTATCGGTGATGCCCCCTAAGGCGGAGACAACCACGATTACGGGCTCTTCGATAGCCTCTACTATTTTCTTTACACTTAAGATACTATTCACGGAACCTACGGATGTTCCGCCGAATTTTAATACTTTCATCGATATGTATTTTTAATGGTTCATCGAGGATTGACAATCAAAAAAAGGCTTTTTCATGATTAGCAACCGACAATAACCGATTGATTAAACTTATTTATGTAAAAGGAGAAATAAAAAAGGATGCAATACGAGATTGCGACATAGCGTGACGTGGTCTACGCGAATGCTTATTAATAGATTCTAACCCCCCAAGGGGTCATCAATGCCCATGTATAATATGAGGACTCTACACTCATCATTGATTTTGTATGCTACTTATTCTTTTATATTATGGGGGCAATATTACGCATTATTTTTCATATTGCAAGCGTTTTTGCTAAAAGATTGACTATTTTGTTGTTCAAGGTCCGCCCGGCTCTTGCTTTGGGTCACTAAATAGACGCCGGAGAAAACAAGTGCGGCCGATACTAGTTTCGTTACGCTAAAACTATCCTGACCGATGAATACGGCGATAAAGGAAGCTACGATCGGTTGGATATAATTGTACATGCTGACGGTAGTCGGGCGGATTCGCTTTAAGGCCAGCGGTATTAATAAATAGGGTATGAACGTGGCCCCGAATAATACGAAGAAAATGGCTCCCAGCTCTTGGCCGTCGAAGACCTCTTTATGGAAAGCCGGGGTATTCCAGATGGACTCGATAGCGAAAGGCAGGGTAATCAGCGTGGAGAACAGGAACATCCATTTCATCATCGTGACGGATGAGTACTTGAGTGTTAGTGGCTTGGATACTACCAAATAGATCGAGTACATGAATCCGCTAACCGTAATCAAGAGGTTTCCCCCTAGACTGCTCGCTTGATTGGAACCTTGCGTGGATTGTAGTATTAAGGAGATCGCCCCGCATATACCAAGCAGTACCCCGAACGTTTTCATCCGTGTGATAGGTTCCTTTAGGATCAGGGCCGCCAAGATCATGACAAAGATGGGGACGGCGGTCGCTATGATGGAAGCGTCTACTGGCGACGTGGTATTCAATCCCCAGATAAACAGCCCTTGGTTCAAGCCTACTCCGCAAAGGGCGCAAAGGCATAGAAGTCCCAAGTCCTTCAACGGCACTTTCTCATAGGGAACGAATAGGGAGGTGATCCAGAACATCACGCAAGCGAAGCTCATCCGCATACTGGTTAACGCCTCGGGTTGCACATGCTCGGGGAGTAGATATTTGGATACGGGCATATTAATGGCGAACAGGATGTTGGCCGCTAAAATAAGGAGATGCCCTTTTAGCTTTTCTTGATTCATCATGAGTACGATCCTAGATTGGTATAATATAATGTATATAGGCTTATGTTTTGGTGAGCAAAGGTCTTACTTTTTTTTGTAAATAAGAAATGATCCGTTAGTAAAGTGTTTTACATACGGATCATTGTCTGTTTAGTCAAGGAAGCATCCCGTTTTTATTACGATGAAACGGCCGCTCCTCCCATGATATCCAGCAATTCGTTGGTGATGGCTTGCTGGCGGGTTTTATTATATTGCAAAGTTAATTGTTGGATTAAATCGTTTGCGTTGTCGTTGGCGGTCTGCATGGTCATCATACGGGCGGCGTGCTCGGCGATCGAGGTGTCGAGTAGGATCGTATAGATGGTTAGGTTCAGCAATTTCGGGAAAAGCCGGTTACGCAACTCTTCCGCCGAGGGCTCAAGGATGTAGTCGGTGGCCGTTTCCGCCGCTTCCGTATCCGAGAGGGAAAGGGGAAGATACGTCTTGTGGGTTACGACTTGTGTCGCCATGTTCTTGAAATGGTGATACAGTAATTCCACCCGGTCCGCTTTACCCGTGACGAACAGCTCCATGAGACGGTTCGCCAAGGATACGGCGCTTTCATAAGACGGCTTTTCGCCGATCGTGACGAAATCAGTGTCGAAGCTATACCCCGCTTTATGAAGCTCATCCGCTATTTTCTTGCCGATAGGGTAGAGGCCTACCTCTATTTGCTGGTTCTTATAAGTCTGGATCGTGGCGGATAACTCTTTCCATATATTGGCATTGAATGTCCCGCATAAACCCGTGCTCGAGGCGAATACGGCGATAGCCACCTTGCTCACCTTACGCTGTTCGGTGTAAGGTGAGTCTGGGTCGCATTCCGCCGAAAGAAGACCGTTTAAGATAGCGGATAGTTTATTAGCATATGTAAGTGTGTGCTCGGTTTGCGTCTGGGCATGATGAAGCTTGGCCGACGATACCATTTTCATGGCGGCGGTGATCTTCTGCGTGCTCCGTATAGAGGCGATCCGGACTTTTATTTCTTTCAATGAACCCATAGCTCCTTCGCTGTTTTTTCCAATATGCCTCGTATCTCATCATTGATAACGCCGGTCTTTAAGACATCCAGTACGTCCCGTTGATGAGAGGTCCGTAATTCTTGCAAGAACCTTGCCTCGAACTCATGCACCTTGTCCAATGGAACCTCTTTCAGCAGACCTTGCGTTCCGCAATAAAGGATCGAGATTTGCTCTTCCACCGGCATCGGGCTATATTGAGGCTGTATCAGTAACTGGGTATTCTTCTGCCCCTTATCGATCGTGAAAGCGGTGACGGCATCCATCTCGCCCCCGAACTTGGAGAATGATTCCAATTCACGGAACTGAGCCTGATCGATTTTCAAGGTACCCGCTACCTTTTTCATCGCCTTTAATTGCGCGTTACCGCCTACACGGGAAACAGAGATTCCGACGTTGATAGCCGGGCGGTTCCCTTGGTTGAATAAATCGGTCTCAAGGAATATCTGTCCGTCGGTGATAGAGATCACGTTGGTCGGGATATAAGCCGATACGTCTCCCGCCTGAGTCTCGATGATCGGTAAAGCGGTCAAGGAGCCACCGCCTTTCACCTTGTCTCTCATGCTTTCGGGGAGATCGTTCATCTCACGGGCTACCTCCGGCTGGTTGATGATCTTGGCGGCACGTTCCAATAGGCGGGAGTGCAGGTAAAAGATATCACCCGGGTACGCCTCACGTCCGGAAGGACGGCGAAGGATCAAGGAAACCTCACGGTAGGCGACCGCCTG
>NZ_FR885321.1:144851-161059 GCF_000436315.1 Parabacteroides sp. CAG:2
CCACCGCCTGTTTGGACAGATCGTCGTAGACCACCAAGGCGTGTCGTCCGCTATCCCGGAAGTACTCTCCGATGGCCGCTCCGGCGAACGGGGCGAAATATTGCATGGCTGCCGGGTCGGAGGCGGTCGCGCTTACGACAATCGTATAGTCCATGGCGCCTTTCTCTTGCAAGGTGTTCACCAAGGCCGCTACCGTGGAACCCTTTTGCCCGATCGCCACGTAAATACAGTAAACCGGGTTCCCTGCCTCGTAGTTGCTACGTTGGTTGATGATGGTATCGATAGCGATCGAGGTCTTTCCCGTCTGCCGGTCGCCGATGATCAACTCACGTTGCCCCCTTCCGATAGGGATCATAGCGTCTACGGCCTTGATACCGGTTTGCAAAGGCTCGTTTACCGGCTGACGGAAGATCACGCCCGGAGCCTTGCGCTCAAGCGGCATCTCGCAAGTCTCGCCAAGGATCTCGCCTTTCCCGTCGATCGGGTTTCCCAACGGATCGATCACACGTCCGATCATCCCCTCGCTGACATCGATAGAGGCGATACGGCCCGTGCGTTTTACGGTGTCGCCCTCCTTGATTCGGTCGGTCGGACCTAAAAGGACGGCGCCTACATTATCTTCCTCCAAGTTCATCACGATCGCTTCCATCCCGTTATCGAATTGAAGCAACTCGTTCGCCTCCGCATTATCCAGCCCGTAGATGCGGGCCACGCCGTCACTCACCTGCAATACGGTCCCGACCTCCTCCAGCTTGATGCTGGTATGGATTCCTTCCAATTGCTGGCGCAGGATGGAGGAGACTTCACTCACTTTTATCTGTTCTGTCATACTTCTTCTTTTTTATCTGTTTTCGAGTAGCCCGGTACGGATATCCCGTAGTTGCGTCGCATAGCTAGCGTCTATCCGGTAATTGCCGATGCGTAGGCGGAAGCCCCCGATTAGTTCCGGTTCCACATGGCCGGAGAACTCGATCGTGCATCCCGTCTCTTTCCGCAGCTTGTCTTGCAGGTGAGACTTGACCGCATCGTCTACCGTTACGGCTGTGTCGAATCGTACCCGGGTAATCTTTTTCTCTTTCCGGTACAAATGGATATAAATGTATGCGATGAAGGGCAGTAACGTCTCCCGTTTATGGGCTAATACCAGATTGATAAAACGTGTATATAGCTCGCATACCTCGATACCTCCCGCCGCCGTAAGCAATTTCACTTTCTCCGGTACGGAAACGATCGGGTTGCTCAAGGCATCCCTAAGCTCCGGCTCCATCGAGAAGCTGTCCGCCAACATCTTCATATCATCATATACCCGGCTTTCCTGTCCCTTGTCTTTCGCTAGGGAGAAAAGCGCCTTGGCATACCGGGAAGAAATAGTTCCTATATCCATACCTTACGATTTACTAAACGATACCTCATCCAGCAGCCGGTCGATCATCTGTTGTTGTTCCTTATCCCGGCCGATTTTCTCTTTCATTACTTTCTCTGCGATAGCGATAGACAGATCCGCTATCTCCGAGCGGACTTCACGAATAGCTTTCTCTTTTTCTTCGCGGATACGCCGGGTAGCCTCCTCTATCTGCAGATGTGCCTCGGAGACGGCCTTTTTACGTGCCTCCTCGATGATCCGCTCCTTTTCGGCAAAGGCTTCCTTCAGGACGGCGTTTTGCTTTTCCTTGGCCTCGGCTAGCATCTTCTCGCCCTCGGCTTGGATATGGGCAAGTCGCTCATTCGCCTGACGTGCCGTCTCTAAGGAATTGTCAATGTAAGCTTTCCGTTGTTCGATTGCCTTGACGATCACGGGAAAACCGTATTTGGAAAGGATCACGAAGACAATCCCGAATGAAACGATCATCCAGAATAGAAGCCCTGAATCCGGTGTTAATAAAGACATAGTTTGTTACTTTTTTATTGGAACAACGCTAAGAAACATACGACAATAGCGAACAATGCCACACCTTCTACCAACGCTCCCATAATCAACATCGAGGTACGGATCTCTCCTGCGGCCGACGGCTGGCGTCCAATAGCTTCAACGGCACCTTTACCGATCAATCCGATTCCGATACCTGCACCTATGGCGGCGAATCCCGCTCCTATAGTGGCTCCCATCTTCGCTACGCCCATCCCGGCTGCCGCTTGTAATAAAATAGTCGATAACATAGTGTTTAATTTTAAATTAGTAACCTTAATAATATAATTCTAATACCTTAATTTCTTTGGATTTATTCCCTTACCTTGGCCAATCCGATATAGTTGGCCGACAGCAGGGTGAAAATATAAGCTTGCAAGCAAGCTACTAACAATTCCAGACAGTTCATGAACGCACAGAACAAGACGGATACGATCGTCATACCGAAATTCACGGCTACTCCCATCGTCGCCGTTATGAATATCAAACAGGTTAGCGCCAAGATAATCGTATGGCCCGCCATGATGTTGGCGAACAGACGGATCATCAATGCGAACGGCTTGGTGAATACCCCGAAGAACTCCACGAACGGCATGATCGGCAAGGGCAGTTTCAAGTAGATCGGCGCTTTGGGCCAAAAGATCTCTTTCCAGTACGCTTTCGTGGCGAACAGGTTGACCGCTATAAACGTACAAAGTGCCAATATGCCTGTTACCGCTATATTTCCTGTAATATTAGCGCCTCCCGGGAAAATAGGTATGATTCCGATCAGGTTGTTGATCAAGATAAAGAAAAATACCGTCAGCAAATAGGACGAGAACGGCTTATATTCTTTTCCGATCGCCTCTTTGATCACCCCGTCTTGTATGTAGGAGATGGCCATTTCCATCAATCCGATAAATCCGCCCGGCGCCTCATTCGGGTGCTTTTTATACCAATGGGCGGTTCGGAGAACGATGAAAAGCAAGAGACCGCAACTGAGGAACAGTCCGCAAACATTCTTGGTCAATGAGAAATCCATCGGGCGAACCTCTTCTCCGGCACTGTTCTTCTCAACAACCTTTCCCGCATGCTCACCTTCCTCGGCGATATAATAATTGTGATGCGTCCGGCCTTGATGTAGATGGGATGACAGGAATAAATCCCATCCTCTTTCCTCGCTTTTTACCAAGATAGGCAGGGGAATCGCAATCTCTTGTCCGTTCCATTCCGTGATATGCCATGTATAGGCGTCTTGAATGTGGGAGAAGACGATATCCTGCACGTCTATCTCGCCGGACGCCGCTTTTGCCGGAGTGAGAAAGCTGAGCCACATCCAGAAAGCGATCCATATGTATTTGTTATCTTTGATTGTACTCATCATCCTTTTCCCTTTTCTCTCTTTTCATTCTTTTCTTTTCAAACAGATATAAAATGTAAGTCTCCAGTCCGAGGTAAATGAAATAGAATAACATCAACGTGAAACCAAATGTCTTTAATTGTTGCCCGACAAACGCCGCGTACATCCATAAGAAGACGAAAGCGAGCGTGAACTTACACAACCGGACTAGCATGTACATGGTTACGGTCACATCTCCGTTTTTCCTTTTTACCCGGTCTAGGAAGAAAGTCATCGCCATGGCCATGACCCAGTAAAAGAAGGGAATGGACGGATACCACGAGAAATAGTGTTCCGGCCAGATGGTATATAATAAACCACCCAATGAAACGCCTATTGCCACGTTGATAAACGTGATCAAACCCATTAACCTCATTTTTAATCTGCCATTCATTGTCGTATGTTTTTATTCGACGCAAACGGATAGGATGTCGTCTTTTACCTCTACGAATCCGCTTTGTATCGTTTGTTCTTGTCTTTTGCCGTTTGCCTCGAACCGGATCGTACCCGCCTTCAACGCTGCTATCAATGGGGCGTGATGAGGCAAGATATCGAATGAACCGGCAACTCCCGGGAATGAGACAGATTCGGTCTCGCCTTCGAAAAGAATGCCGTCCGGTGATACAATTTCCAGTTTCATATCGATTAATTTGCTTGTTCTTTCAGCTGCTTGGCCTTCTCCAAGACATCCTCGATGGTTCCTACGTTTAAGAATGCCTGTTCGGGTATGTCATCCGTTTCCCCGTCCATGATCATCTTGAATCCCCGGATCGTATCCTCTATAGAGACCATGACACCGGGTACGCCAGTGAATTGTTCCGCCACGGAGAAGGGCTGGGACAGAAAACGTTGTACACGGCGGGCCCGGTTGACCGTTAGCCTGTCCTCGTCGGAAAGTTCTTCCATACCGAGGATGGATATGATATCTTGAAGTTCCTTGTTCCGTTGCAGGATTTGTTTTACCCGTTGCGCTGTGTCGTAATGCTCCTTGCCTACGATTAGCGGATCAAGGATGCGGGAGGTGGATTCCAGCGGGTCTACGGCCGGATAGATACCGAGTTCCGTGATCTTGCGGCTGAGGACGGTTGTTGCGTCCAAGTGCGTAAAGGTAGTCGCCGGAGCCGGGTCTGTCAAGTCATCGGCAGGAACATACACCGCCTGTACGGAGGTGATGGAGCCCTTCTTGGTTGAAGTGATACGCTCTTGCATAGCTCCCATTTCCGTGGCCAATGTCGGTTGGTAACCTACGGCGGAAGGCATACGCCCCAGCAAGGCGGAAACCTCGGAACCGGCTTGGGTGAAACGGAAGATATTATCGATGAAGAATAATATATCTTTTCTTTCTCCCTCAGAAGCTTTGTCACGGAAGGATTCGGCGATCGTCAAACCAGATAAGGCCACGGACGAGCGGGCGCCCGGCGGTTCGTTCATCTGCCCGAATACCAAGGTAGCCTGCGACTTAGCCAATTCATCGTAATCGATCTTCGACAAGTCCCAGTTACCTGCCTCCATACTCTTCTTAAACTCCTCGCCGTATCGGATGACACCGGATTGGATCATTTCACGCAATAGGTCATTTCCTTCACGTGTACGTTCACCCACACCGGCGAAGACGGAGAATCCGTTGTTTTTCTTTGCGATGTTGTTGATCAATTCCATGATCAATACCGTTTTGCCGACTCCGGCTCCTCCGAAAAGTCCGATCTTGCCTCCTTTGGCGTAAGGTTCCAATAAATCGATTACTTTAATACCCGTGTACAAGACCTCTTGGGTCGTTGTCAGATCCTCGAATTTAGGAGGCTCACGATGGATGGGAAGAGCCCCGTCTTTAGTAAGCTGGGCCATGCCATCGATAGGGTCGCCGGTGACATTCATTAAACGTCCTTTGACTTGGTCGCCGGTCGGCATGGTGATGGGCATTCCGTATGACACGGCCTCCATGCCTCGTCTCAATCCGTCGGTCGTATCCATCGCTACGGTACGGACGGTGTTTTCCCCGATGTGTTGCTGAACTTCGACGATCAAGATCTTTCCGTTTGGGCGGGAAATCTCCATGGCGTCGTGGATACGGGGGAGGGTTACTGTTTCTTCTGTCCCATAATCAAAGTGGATATCCACTACCGGGCCGATAACCTGTGAGATATAGCCTTTTATTTCTCCCATAAAGCCTATTTGTTATTTATCTTAACCTATTAAAATGTCGTTGCAATATTACGTTTTATGGCGTTTCGATCCTTGAAAATAGAACTTTTTGTGTCTTTTTGAGATTAGTTAAACATTAAACTATTTAGCTGTAGTTCCGAAATGGACCAATTTGTTTCTTATTTGGACGAATCAGAAAGCTATAGTCAAATTTCTAAGGCATAGATAGATAAGGAGATACGAATTTGCTGCCTTTTTGATAGTAAAGGTGACAGTTCTGTTTTATTTTGTTAATCCATAATAGGGGTGTTTTTAATGGTATCGGATAGTTATTTGTGGTTCTGTTGAGCAAGTGGTGATATTTATGTAATTTTGTACGTCAACAATACTAAATAAACATGAAACGAATTATTGAGATATGCGCGAACTCCGCCCAGAGCTGTGTGGAGGCGGAGGCGGGAGGCGCTACCCGTGTAGAGCTTTGCGCCGGGATACCCGAAGGGGGAACTACACCTAGTTATGGAGAGATCAAGACGGCGAAGGCTCTGACTTCCAAGATCGATATCAATGTGATTATCCGTCCGAGAGGCGGTGATTTCTTGTATACGGAAGCCGAGGTACAATCCATGCTATTGGATATAGAACTGTGCAAGGAGCTAAAAGTGCATGGCGTCGTTTTCGGTTGTCTTACGAAAGACGGGGATATCGATGTACCCTTGATGCGGCGCTTGATCGAGGCGGCAAAACCTCTGTCCGTAACTTGTCATCGTGCTTTCGATGTTTGCCGGGACCCATTCACTGCGTTGGAGCAGCTAATCGAGTTGGGATGCGACCGTATCTTGACCTCCGGCCAGCAATCGGATGCCGTGAAAGGAATCCCCTTGATCGCCGAGCTGGTGAAACGTGCGGACGGACGGATCATCATCATGCCGGGATGTGGCGTACGTGAGAATAATATCGGGAAAATAGAGGCGGAGACAGGAGCGAAAGAGTTTCATACGTCCGCCCGAAGTATCGTATATAGTAAAATGGAATACCGCAATGAGAATGTCCCGATGGGAAGCAGTATCGTGTCCTCCGAATTCGAGACGGTGCAAACGGATCGGGAGAAGGTAAAGGTATATATTTAAGTGCCGGTATAGGCGTGAGCCTGTGTCGGTATT
Organism: Parabacteroides sp. CAG:2; assembly: GCF_000436315.1. NCBI lineage: Bacteria > Pseudomonadati > Bacteroidota > Bacteroidia > Bacteroidales > Tannerellaceae > Parabacteroides > Parabacteroides sp. CAG:2. Next base: position 151,441 of record NZ_FR885321.1, read on the forward strand.
GGTGTAGCCCTACGCCTATACCGGCATCGCCTCATGCCTATATCGGCGTGGGGCGATACCAATACTCGTATGCGGGTGAAATGTTTTTTCTTCCCAAAAAGATTGTTTATCTTTGCGCCTCCATTAGATAAAAGATGCTAAATGTAACAGTGAATAATCGTTTTGGGTTTCACCAGCGTATCATGCTTATGATCATGTTGGTGCTGTTACAGTTTTATTCCATTGGAAGCGATTTCTTTCCGGAGAATATTACCACTACCTCGATGGAAATAGTCGATAAAGAGGCACCCGATGTGTTGTTGGATTTTGACGATAACGCCTCCTTGCGAACGGTACGTCAGGAGCAAGTGCAAATTCGAGCCTTGGAGATCGATTTGATATGGGACTTGTTTACGATTCTGGATTTACATGAATTAATTCATTCCTTGGAACTACGGCAATGCGCCAAGCTTCCTTTATTTTATAACCTACACAAAGCACAGAATTTCGTTTGGTTCTGTTCCTATCTGATTTAGTAGAACTTACCTGTTTCTTATTGTTGCGCATGGGGTGATTCGCCTATGTGCTTTTCGTCGTATTCAAATAATTATAAATCTATAAGTTTTATGAGGATAAAATTGTTTTCTAACTATTTACCCTTACTATGCTTAACGGCTTGTGTATGGGTATCTTGTAGCCAAAACCGGGAGAAAAAGTCCGGGAAGAAAGATCATACGCCGGTGATGCGGTTAACCACGACCACGATCGAGGTGCCGCAGTCGTATGTAGCGGATGTACAAGCCGTACAGTTTGTAGAGGTGAAACCTAAAGTGGAAGGATTCGTGGAGGCCGTCCTTGTGGACGAGGGCGAGCACGTGAAGAAAGGGCAGGTGCTTTTCAAGCTTTCCTCGGCGGAATTGTACGAGGAGGTGAAAGAGGCGCAAGCCCATCACAAACAGGCCCAAGCCGAGTTGAAGATGGCGGAGGTAGAGGTAGACCGCATCAAGCGTTTGGTGGAGAAAGATATCATCTCGCCGATCCGTCTGGAGCAGGCGATGGCCGAGGCGGACGTGGCACGCTTGCAGGTGCAACAGGCCAAATCCCGTTTGCAACGTGCGGAGACTAATTTCTCGTACACGACGATCACGGCTCCTTTCGAGGGATACGTGGACCGCATCCCCTTTAAGGTGGGAAGTTTGGTTACGCCGAGCAGCTTATTGACCTCCTTGACGGACGTATCGGATATGTTCGCCTATTTCAAGATCAACGAGAAGGAGTATCTGGAATATAAACGGACGCAGTTGAGCGGTATCGACCAGCCGGAGTATAATAATCTGGAACTGATCCTTTCCGACCAATCCACCTATCGGTATAAAGGGAAGGTAGAGACCGTGGAGGGCGACTTTGAGCGGGGTACCGGATCGATCGCTTTCCGTGCCCGTTTCGCGAACCCGGAACGTTTGCTGCGACATGGCGTATCCGGCAAGATCCGGATGCTGACCAAGATGGAGAACGTGGTCTTGGTTCCCCAGCAATCCACTTTCGAGATTCAGGATTTCACCTATGTATATACGGTAGCGGAAGATGGAAAGGTGAGCGTACGCAGCTTCGAGCCGTTGGCCCGCCACGGTTCTTATTACGTGACACAGGATTTGCCGGACCAGACCGTTATCGTCTACGAGGGTGTTCAGATGATCACGGACGGCATGACTATCAATCCCGATATGGTAGATGGAGCCACGATCCATCGCCAATTGGAATCGTCTAACGAAATCGAGAATAATAAGTAAGCCCTATGTTTGAAATATTTATCAGACGTCCTATCTTATCGGGCGTGATCTCGGTGGTAATTGTCTTCTTGGGATTGCTGGCGATCAACTCTTTGCCGATCACCCAATTCCCGGATATCGTGCCCCCATCCGTTACCGTTACCGCCCGTTATACCGGAGCGAACGCCGACGTGATGGCGAAAACGGTGGCGACTCCGTTGGAGCGTGCCATCAACGGCGTGCCCGGAATGACCTATATGACCTCTGTTTGTACGAACGACGGTATGTCCTTGACTACGATCTATTTCAAGGTCGGTACCGACCCGGACGTAGCTTCCGTGAATGTGCAGAACCGTGTGACCACCGTGCTGGATGAGCTTCCGGAAGAGGTGATCCGTGCCGGCGTGATCACGGAGAAGGAGGTGAACAGTATGTTGATGTACTTGAACATCATGAGCTCGGATAGTACCCATACGGAGAAATTCGTATATAACTTTGCCGATATCAATATCTTGCGTGAGTTGAAGCGTATCGACGGCGTGGGATTCGTGGAGATCATGGGTAGCCGCGACTATGCGATGCGTGTATGGCTGAACCCAAACCGATTGGCAGCTTATAATATGTCGCCGCAAGAGGTTACGGAGGCGATCCGCTCGCAGAATATCGAGGCGGCACCGGGTAAGACGGGTATCAGCTCCGACAAGATCCCGCAGCAATTGCAATACGTCTTGCAATATAGCGGTAAGTTCAGCACGCCGGAGGAATATGGCGAGATCGTCTTGAAAGCCCTGCCGGACGGTTCCGTGCTTCGCCTGAAAGACGTGGCTACGATCGAGTTTGATTCCGAGGATTATAATATGATCTCCATGACGGACGGAAAGCCCTCGGCCTCTATCATGATCAAGCAGCGTCCGGGCTCGAATGCCCGTGAGGTGATCCAGCAGATCAAGGCGAAGATGGAGGAATTGAAGGAAACGACGTTTGCCCCGGGTATGGAATATAATATCTCGTACGACGTATCCCGTTTCTTGGACGCTTCCATATCGGTCGTGCTCAAGACCTTGCTGGAGGCGTTTATCTTGGTATTTGTCGTGGTGTATCTTTTCTTGCAGGATTTCCGGTCTACGCTGATACCCGCTATCGCCGTTCCGGTATCGTTGATCGGTACGTTCTTCTTTATGCAGATGCTGGGTTTCTCGATCAATATGCTGACTTTGTTTGCCTTGGTGCTCGCTATCGGTATCGTGGTGGATAACGCGATTGTGGTGGTAGAGGCGGTCCACGTGAAGATGCACAATGAGAAGCTGCCCCCGTTGAAGGCGACGAAAAAGGCGATCGGTGAGATCGGAGGGGCGATTATCGCTATTACGCTGGTGATGTCCGCCGTGTTTATCCCGGTCGGTTTCATGGATGGTACGGTGGGTATCTTCTATCGCCAGTTCTCGTTGACGCTTGCCGTGGCGATCGTGATCTCCGGCGTGAACGCCTTGACGTTGTCTCCGGCTCTTTGCGCCTTGTTACTGAAGCCGGTATCTCACTCGAAGAAGCAAAAGAAAAATCTGCTGGCTCGTTTCTTTGATGGGTTCAATAGCCGTTATGATTTCTTGGAGCGTCGTTACCGCTTGAATTTAAGATGGTTCTTGAACCGTCGGATGCTGACGTATGCGACCTTGATCCTTTTCTGTCTGGCCACGTGGGGCATGACGTTCGTGTTGCCTTCCGGCTTTATCCCGAACGAGGACCAAGGTATGATCTATGTGAACGTAGACGCACCTCCCGGAGCTACCTTGGAGCGTTCGGAAGCTGCCTTGAACAAGGTGCAAGCGGCTTTGTTGCCGTTGGAAGAGGTGGAGACGATCTCTACCTTGGCCGGCTATAGCTTGATGACCGAGACGGAGGGTGCCAGCTTCGGTATGGGTATGATTAACCTGACCCCTTGGGATCAACGGGAGCAGACGGCGGCGGAGTTGATGAGCGTGTACGCCGATCGTGTCGCCCATATCAAGGATGCGGACATCCAGTTCTTCCTGCCGCCTACGGTTCCGGGATTCGGTAACGCGAGCGGCTTCGAGCTTCGTCTGCAAGATAAGACCGCCGGTACGTTCGCCGAGCTGGATGAGGTTGCCAAGAACTTCGTGGCGAAGCTGAACGCTGATCCTCGCCTGACCGGTGTCACTTCCGGCTTCAACCCGAATTTCCCGCAATATCTGCTCCGGGTGGATTTGGCGAAGGCGGCTAAGCTAGGCATCAACGTGAACGAGTCCATGGAAACCTTGCAATCCTATGTAGGTAGTTTCTATTCCTCCAACTTCGTCCGTTTCGGCCAGATGTACAAGGTCATGTTGCAAGCGGCGCCGGAGTATCGTATGAATCCGGAGGATTTGTTCAGCCTGTATGCTAAGAATAAGGAGGGGAATATGGTGCCTTACTCTAACTTCATGACGATGGAGCGTGTGTATGGCCCGAGCCAGATTACCCGTTACAACCTGTTTACCTCGGCCATGATTACCGGCGAGGCCGCCCCGGGTGTCAGTTCGGGTGAGGCTTTGGCGGCTGTTGAGGAGATCGCTTCCGAGGTATTGCCCCGTGGTTATGATACCGAATGGTCCGGTGTGGCGAAGGAGGAGAAAGAGTCCGGTGGGCAAACGTTAGTGATTTTCGCTATTTGTTTGGCATTCGTCTATCTGTTGCTTGCCGCCCAATACGAGAGCTTATTGCTTCCGCTTCCGGTCATCCTGTCGCTTCCGGCGGGTGTGTTCGGCTCGTTCTTCTTGCTGTACGTGGTAGGGCTGGAGAATAACATCTATGCGCAGGTGGCGTTGGTGATGTTGATCGGTTTGCTGGGAAAGAATGCGATCTTGATTATCGAGGTGGCGAACCAGTGCCGTAAGGAAGGTATCAGCGTGATGGGGGCCGCTATTCAAGGGGCTACCAGTCGTTTGCGCCCGATCTTGATGACCTCCTTCGCTTTTATCAGTGGCTTGATTCCGTTGACGATCGCCTCGGGAGCCGGTGCCTTGGGGAACCGTTCGATCGGTACGGCGGCGGCCGGAGGTATGTTGATCGGTACGTTTGTCGGTATCTTCTTGATCCCGGGGCTTTACGTGATCTTCGAGTCGCTGGCTACTTATTTTAAAAAGAGAAAAGAGAAAGAGCAAATTAAAGAAGACGAGTATGTGTATTAATAAGATGAGATATATAATGATAGGCTGCGCCTTGGCTCTGATTGCTTTGGCCGGTTGTAAGACTCCCGAGCTATCGATGGACGAGCGGATCTCGCTTCCGGAATCCGGCGAGATGGGAATGAACGACACTACGTTCGTGAAACCGCTGTCGTGGGATGTCTTTTTCCAAGATACCTTATTGCGAGGCTATGTGGATGTGGCTTTACGCAATAACCATTCCTTCCGGCAGAGCATGGAGCGCATCGCCATGAGCCGCGCGGCCTTGCAACGGGCGAAAGGGCTTTTGCTGCCGGACGTGAATTTGAACATCGGAGCCTCCGTGAACCGTTTCGGTGAATATACGATGGATGGTGTGGGGAATAGCGAGACGAACGTGCCTTCTTTGCCAAAGGATAAGCATATACCGGACCCTTACCGGGATTTCGGCTTGAGCTTGAGCTTTCAATGGGAAGCGGATATCTGGGGCAAACTGACCCGGAAGAAGCAGGCCGCCGCCGCTCGCTGGATGGCTTCCGTGGAGGCTACCCGTTTTGCCCAGTCGATGTTGATCTCCGATTTGGCGATTCAATATTATGAGTTGATCGGCTTGGACCGACGTAAGGAGGTGTTGCGGAACGCGCTGGCCAGTGCCCGTCGTTCCCATGAGCTGACCCGCCAGTTGAAGAAGGAAGGGGCGGAGACGCAGTTGGCGGTCGATCAGTTTTATGCCCGTGTGTTGTCGATCGAGAGTAAATTGCTGGAAAACGATCAGTTGATCGGTGAGAAGGAGCGGGCGATCGCTTGCCTGTTGGGTGTTTTCCCCTTCGAGATTCGCCGGATGGGATTCGATGAGTTGCGTAAATTGCCAGTTCCCTTGTCGGAAGGGATTCCAGCGAACCTCTTGACATTGCGTCCGGATGTACGTTCCGCCGAGATGGGGTTGATCGCCTCCAAGGCGGATGTGATAGCGGCGAAGGCGGCTTTTTATCCCTCGTTGGTGCTTGGCGCCAGTGGTGGTTTCAATGCGTTTGATGTGGGTAAGTGGTTTCATTCGCCGGCCTCTTTGGTGTACGACTTGGCGGCGGGTATCACGGCTCCTATCTTCCGTCGCAATGAGATCCGTTCGATGTGGAACGAGGCGAAGGCTTCCCAGCGTATCGCTTTATCCCAATACCACGAGACCGCTTTGAACGCTTACACCGAGGTGCTCGATCTCTATTGCGCCAGCCAGACCCAAACGGAGCGTATCCGCTTGAAAGAGAAAGAATCCCTTGCCCACCAACGTTCCGTGGTGAATGCCGGCGAGATGTTCCAATTAAGCTATACCGGTTTCTTGGAGGTTCTTTCCGCCGAGGAGCGTTATCTGGATAGCGAGCTGGAGCATATCGATATCGTCACCGATTTATGCCGGAAGAAGATATTGCTGTATCGGGCGTTGGGAGGCGGTTGTTGATTTTTATCGTGACGCTATTGTTATTTTACTGCAACCCGCATTGCAGTGTTACTGCACGCCGGTTGCAGTAGCGCTGCACGTGCGTCGCGGTACTACTGCAATACGGGTTGCAGTGAATACTTGATATCGTATGCCTTCGGCTTCGTTGCGATAAATCTAAGGAAGATGTGCTCTTTTCTGAAAAGAAGTGCTTATCTTTGAGGCTTATTGTTATCTTATAGTCTAGGCCATTATGAAATATCTGACTCTACTCGTGTTTTTAGGAATCTCGTTGTTGTGCGAAGCCCAGCAAGATTCGATCGTCCCTTTTGAGAAAGCTTATAAGCGTACCTATAATATCCGGAAAGTATCGGGTGTGAAACCTACGATCGACGGTAAGTTGGATGAGGACTTTTGGACGAAGCAAGGCGAATGGTCGGATCGTTTCGTACAGATTATCCCTTATGAGCGGGCGATCACTCAATCCCCGACCCGGGTAAAACTTTTCTATGATGATAAATATATCTATGTAGGTGTATATTGCAAGGACGCCGTGCCGGATAAGATGAATCGTTTTATCGGGAACCGGGATGATAATAGTCTGGGCGATTTGATCAGCGTCGCTTTCGACACCTACCATGATTATCGTGCGGCACCGGAATTCAATATCAATCTAGGAGGAAATAAGACGGATCTGGTCGTAACGGATAAGTTGAACGTCAACCTTAGCTGGAACGCCGTTTGGGAAGGACGAACGAATATCAACCGGGCGGATTCCAGTTGGACCGCCGAGTTGCGTATCCCGTTCAGCCAGTTGCGTTATAACCAGCGATCGGAGGATGGCGTTTGGGGCTTGCATGTACGCCGTATCATCCGTAGGAATAACGAGGTGCAAAATTGGAGCATGATCCCCTTGAAGAATAACGGACATGTCTTTTCGTTCGGTAACATGAGCGGCATGGACTCTGTTCCCAAGCCTCGCGGCATCGAGTTCTTGCCGTATGTAATGGGTAAATACAGGCAGGAACCCCGGATAGACGGCAGCCCTTATCAAAAAGGGCATAGCTGGGGAGGAAACGTGGGCTTGGACGCTAAGTTCGCCCTCTCGGATTATACGTTGGATATGACGATCAATCCGGATTACGGACAAGTGGAGTTGGACCCCTCCGTAATGAACCTTACGGCTTACGAGACGTTTTACGATGAGAAACGCCCCTTCTTCTTGGAAGGAAAACATATCTTGGATTTTGCGAACGGTAGCGATATGATGTTTTATACCCGTAGGATCGGCGCCTCTCCCTCTTATACGCCACGGGGTATAGACAACGTAGGCAGTTATGCCGAGACGAAAGAGAATGTGCCGATTATCGGTGCGTTGAAACTGACGGGTACGAATAAACGGGGCTTGACGATCGGAGTGATCGAGAGTGTAACGGCACGTTCCTCCTCCAAGGTTACCCGTAACGGGGTGGAGGATGTGGAAGTCGTGGAGCCTTTGACAAACTATACCGTGGCCCGTGTGCAAAAGAACTGGAAGGGGAATACCTTGCTGGGCGGTATGGTGACCTCGGTAAACCGTGCCTTGGATCAGCCTTATCTGGAGGATTTCATGGTGCGTAACGCTTTCACGGCGGGTATTGATTTTACCCAGTATTTCAAGAATCGCCTTTATTATATAGATGTAAAGGGAATGTTGAGTTCCTTGCATGGTAGCGCCGGAGCGATCACGGCCTTGCAGAATAGCGTGGCGCATTATTATCAAAGGGCTTCCTCCGCCGATTATCTGGGGGTGGATCCTACTCGTCGCTCCCTGACCGGAACGGGCGGTTATGTGAAAGTGGGACGGAAAGGAAACGCCAAATGGAACTTCTCGGAGACCTTTACTTGGTCGTCACCCGGTTTCGACTTGAATGATATGGGATATATGAAGGAGACAGATTATCTGATGAATGAGACGGAGATCATGTATCGGCAGACCGATATCTGGAAGATATTCCGGTACAACGCCTTTACCCTGTCCCAAAAGAATATGTGGAATTACGGCGGTACTCCTTTTAGCAACAACGCTTCTTTGCGTTGGCAAAGTATGACGATGAACCGGTATGAATGGGATGTCAAGGAAACCTTTGCTTGGAATTGGCTGGATAGCCGCTTGCTGCGAGGGGGACCGGATGTTCGCTTCGGTTCTTATTTCTTAACTTCCGCTAAGTTCAATACCGATAAGGCGAAACGAATGATGTTCATGCTCAAATACGAGGGCGATCATAATTTCGAGGGAAATCGCTTCAATACGATCTCGCCGAGCTTGACATTCCGCTTGGGAAACCATGTCTATTTGTCCGGTCAACTGGATTATGCGTGGAATACGGATGAGATGCAATATGTGGCTACGACGAGTCCGCTTAGCTCGAGTAGCTTGGCCCCTTATTATTATGTCATGGGCCACATGGATCAGAAGACCTATGGTCTCACGCTGAAATTACAAGTGAACGTGACCCCCGATATTTCCATTCAATTTTATGGTGCCCCGTTCACCTCCATCGCTAAATACGATGATTTTAAATTAGCGGCGGATACGAAGTCGCATACCTTTGAGAACCGTTTCCAACGTATTGATCCGGATCAATTGACTTATGCGGATGGAGTCTATACCATCGGGGAGGGAGCTGGGCAGATGCCTTTTAGGAACCCTGATTTTAGGTTTAACGAGTTTCGTTCCAACTTGGTAGCCCGCTGGGAATACTTGCCCGGTTCCACGCTTTATTTCGTATGGGAACACCGGATGTCTAACCGGGACAACTGGTACTCCTCCGGCTGGGGAAGTAATCTGGATCGTATGTGGGGACTCCCCGCTACAAATACGTTCATGATCAAAATGAATTATTGGTTCAATCTATAGTCTATTTGTAGTTCGGATTGAATTATTGAATGGATGTTGGCGGAACCTGATCGTGTTGTTTGTTTTTTATGATTTTTATTTATATTTGCGGTGAAAAGAAAAATGCTTCTCAATGCAAACAAGATTTTGAGGCAAGTTAACCTTGATGTTTAATGAATAAATCTTAAATTTTAGATATGGTGAGAGATGGATAGAACAGTGTGTGGGTAATCTCATTCAGATGAGATGTTTTTGAAAAGAATTTTTAGTATAATTCAAGTGTAAAAGAGACTTAAATCTAGTTTTATGAATAATAAATATTACTTAGCAACGGTGCTTTTAGCGTTAGGAGCGTTCTCTCCGTTGTATGGTGTACAAAATACCCCCCCCCCCATCA
>NZ_FR885321.1:161070-191037 GCF_000436315.1 Parabacteroides sp. CAG:2
TGTACAAAATCCCCCCCCCCCATAATTATTCTGTAAATCAGAATGATATAAGATTGACGGGTACCGTTATTGATGAAGCCGGTATACCAGTGATTGGTGCAAACATTCTTGTAAAAGGTACGACAAACGGTACGATTACCGATATGGATGGTAAGTTTACGTTAATCAATGTTCCTGAAAACGCAATCTTGGTGGTTTCTTATATCGGATATCTAGACCGTGAGATTCCTGTGGCAGGGAAAAGTACGTTGGAAATCCGTTTGAAAGAGGATACGCAGAAGTTGGATGAGGTCGTTGTCGTAGGTTATGGCGTGCAGAAAAAAGTGAACATGACCGGGTCTATATCGAACGTGAAAGCGGATGATCTATCTGTGATCCCGAGTACAAATCTTTCAAACTCTTTGGCCGGACGTGCTCCGGGAGCTACGATCACGGGCAACTCTGGTTTGATGGGGGCTAAATCCGAGATTCGTATGCGTGGAGGATTCGGTGATCCTTTGTTCGTTATTGATGGGGTGATTCGCGATAAAGAGGCTTTCGACTTATTGGAACCTTATGAAATAGACCAAATGAGCTTCTTGAAAGATGCGGCTACCGCCTCAATCTATGGTTCCGCTGCTGGAAATGGTGTCGTGTTGGTAACGACTAAGGGAGGAACGAAAAACCAAAAACCGATATTTAATTACCAAGGTTCTTATGCGTTTAGTAAACCGACTCAGGAATTGTTTGCCGACCGTTGGGATGCGATTGATGATTTGGACTACCAGAATGCGGTAGCTCGTTTCCAAGGTACGCCGCTTCCTAATGGCGAGGAGGAGTATGCCTATTTCCGTGATAATAAGATCAACTATAACGTGAACGATTATATTTGGCAGAATCCCTGGAATACGAAACACTCCTTGAGCGTGAACGGTGGTACGGATAAGGTAAAGTATTATGTGATGGGATCGTTCTTGGCCGAGGAGGGATCGTATGTGTCGTTGGAGAATAAGAAATTCTCCTTACGTTCGAACCTTTCTGTCGATTTGACCAAGTATATAACCATGAATGTGAACTTGGATGCGAATCAATCGAACGATAAGCGTTTCTACTGGCCTTTCTCTGACGATGACGACCAATCGGTGTACGATTTATATCGTTGTACCTTCAACGCAATGAAGACAACGCCGTTTTACTCTTACTTAGACGGAACGCCCGCTAACACCATCACGGATTATCCGATCTATCAAGACTATGGCTCTTGGCAGGGATGGAATCCCGTGGATCAAGTGGTTGGAAACCGTTATTTGAAGACACGTCGGCGTAATTTGAACGGTATCGTTTCGTTCAATATCAACCTTGATTTCATAACGAAAGGTTTGAGCACGAAAGTGATGGCCTCTTATCTAGGCCACGATTACAACCGGAAGCGCTTTATGACCTTCCAGAAAAACTATAAATTCCAGCAAGCGGATCCGCAAGGCAATCGTTTTTTGCCGGCTCCATTGAATTTGAATGAATATAATACCTTCAACTTCTCGCAGAATTACGAGAATCTGGAGTATAAGACTAAACAATTGTGGACCGAGCAATTCAACTGGTTCGTGAATTATGCCAATACGTTCGGTAAGCATGATGTGGCAGCCATGGTGGTATTCGAGCAGGCATCTAATGGTGGCGAGGAGGTATCGGCCAAAGGTGAGTCTCCGCTTACGAATTTAGACCAGATGTTCAACTACTCATCCGATGCTTTGCGACGCTGGGGCGAGGCGAAGGAGAAGAACGGAGGGCGCCTTTCTTGGATCGGCCGTTTCAATTATACATTTGATCAGAAGTATATAGCAGAATTTTCTTTCCGTTACGATGGTAATACCCTTTTCCCAGACGGTAAGCGTTGGGGCTTCTTCCCCTCTGTATCTGCCGCATGGCGTATCAGCCAAGAGTCTTTCATGGAGCCGACATCTGATTGGTTGAGTAATTTGAAGATCCGTGCCTCTTATGGTACGACGGGTAATGATATGGATTTGAGCAAGGACCCGATTGACAAGGTGGATGCGTTCTCTTATTTGCAAAAGTATCAATTGGGTGAAAAATATATCTTTGGTAATAACTTGGCAAATACGATTGTGGCTGGAGCGACTCCGAACTATGCCTTGACATGGGCAACCTCAACTACTTATAATGGTGGTTTGGATTTTGGTTTCTTCAATAATCGTTTGTCTGGAACGTTCGATGCCTTTTATCGGAAAGAGGTAGATATCCTCGGACCGCGTACGGTGACACTCCCAAGCACGTACGGACAGGCTTTGGCTCCGGAAAACTATGCCGAGCGTTCTTGGCGAGGCGGTGAGTTGGCTCTGACTTGGATGGATAAGGCCGCGAATGGCGAGATTACTTACTCTGCCTACTTGAATCTGGGATTCGCTCGTGATCGTTGGGATGTATTGGATGAGGATGCCACTTATCGAGAAGGGGGTAACCTGCATGCGTTGTCAAAACAGGGTAAGGCTGAGGGAATCTTGACGGGCCTGATCGCCGATCACTTGCTGACGGATCCGGCAGAGGTGGAAGCCTTGAAGGCGAAAGGTTTCAAGCAATTTGGACGGGATCCTTATCTGGGTGGTATCTTGTATAAGGATACGAGAGGCGATGGCTACTCGGAGGGACCGGACGGACGTATTGATAGCAATGATGAGTATAATTTGTTGAGTGAGAATGGTACGCCACGTATCAATTATGGTTTTGGCGGTAGTATCAAGTGGAAGGGAATCACGCTGGATGTGCATTTTCAAGGGGTCGGAAAATATGATCGCTTCGTAGGTGGCGTAGATGGAGGTTTCTATCAACATGGTGGTACGATTCGTCCTTATTTCCCGATTTGGACGAGTGATAAGGTGTATGATCCGGAACTTAATCCGGATGGGGTTTATCCACGTATCACGGGCACGAGTTGGTATGAGTCTGGAGCGGGTAATACGAGTTACTGGATGCGCAATGGCGCTTATTTGCGTTTGAAGAATCTAAATATTGGTTACGATTTGCCTATGGCTATTCTTCGTCCGTTAGGAATCACGCATGCTCAGGTATTTGCGAATGCTACTAACTTGTTCTGTATTTCAGCTGTGACCGAGTTCTTGGATCCGGAACAAGAATATTATGATTCTTATCCTTTGATGAGAACGTTCTCTTTTGGTCTTAATTTCTCATTCTAAATATAATATAGGAAGATATGAAAATGATTCAATTTAAATACGCGATAATTAGTGCGGCCTTTCTGTTAGGTGGAATGACAACAGGCTGTGACACGTTGGATATCGACAACCTAGAGACCTACGATGAGTCTATGGTTTGGGGAGACCTTAACCTGGCTCAGGCGTACGTGAACAATCTGTATGAGGAGTGTTTTGAGGGCTGGAGTGTTTCTGCCGACCAAAATTCGGATCAAGTGACGGGCATTCCTTGGTATTTGGGTACGATCACGGAGACTGGGGATAGTTATAAAAAATGGGACTATACCAAGATCCGCCACATCAATGAGGCGATCTTTAAACTGGAGTCTAGCGTGATAGAGGATAAGAAAGCTGTGGATTTCATGTTGGGACAAGCCTATTTCATGCGTGCCTATATGTATTATTGGATGGTGTTGCATCATGGTGGCGTACCTTATTTGAAAGTGCCGCAAGATAAAGATAAGGATGATTTGTACGTGAAACGTAACTCTACGCCGGAATGTTTCCAGTTTATGATAGAGGATTTGGATCATGCGATTTCCTTGTTGCCTGCCAAAATAGCTGGTAGTTCCAGTGATTATGGGCGTATAGACCAGTGTTTTGCAAAGTCTTGGAAAGCAAAGACCTTGTTACTGAAAGCTTCTCCTCAGTTCAATCCGAAACGTATGTATGATAACGCATACTGGAAAGAGGCTTACGTGGCGGCTAAGGAGGCGTATGATTTTTGTGTGCAGAATGGCATCGCGTTGACAGAGAATCCGGCGGATATTTGGTTGCAAGAAAGAGGTCCGGAGGTTATCTTCCCGGTTATTTATTCAAATCCGAACCGTGTCGCTACTTGGGAGTATGGTACGCGTCCGGCTTCTGTGAGCCGTGATAAACCTTATCATAATCCTACTTGGGAATTCGTAAAGGATTTCCCGATGTTGGATGGTAAGCGTTACGACGATCCTACGGGCAAGTATTACGTAGGTGACGAGCAGGCTTTGCTGAAGGCTTTCTGGAAGAATCGCGATCCGCGTTTCAACAGGGCTTGTTTGTATAACGGACGCGAATGGCCGGTAGCTGGTAGATCTGCCGACAACCGTATGTATAACGCCTTGGGTGTGAGCAACGCAGACGATCAATATGGTGTCAATCCGAATGCGGGTGTCAATGCGGCCAACAATGATATTTTCTCTGGAATGTATAATTACAAAGTGTCTGATCTTTCCTTGACACAAGACAAGGTGATGACGTTCGATATTGATTATATCTTGATGCGCTTTGCCGAAGTGATGTTCATCTATGCGGAGGCCGCTAATGAGAACGGACATTCTGATGTAGCTATCGATTTGTTGAAACAGATCCGTAAGCGTGCGGGTATAGAGGCAGGGGCGGATGGTTTGTATGGCTTGAAGGTTGGTAGCCGTGAGGAGATCCGTCAGGCGATTTTGGATGAACGTCATATCGAGCTGTGCTATGAGGGACATCGTTTCTGGGACTTGCGCCGTACGCGTAATATGATGATGTTGGCCGGTTGGACGAAACATGGTATCGAGGCGATCGCAGTCAACCCGGATGGCTCGGATATGGACTTGAACGTCGCTCGCGACCGGATCGCCAAGAATGAGTTGACTACCGGTGATTTTCGCTACGTAATCCATCAAGTTCCTTATACGGAGGCAGCTGAGCGCCAGTTCGTGATCGAGGAAAGCTTCTATTTCTTCCCGATCAAGAAAACTTACTTGGACGAGAACCCGAATTTGGAGCAGAATAATAATTGGGGAGGTACGTTCAATCCGACTATGGAACAATAATTGATTGATTCTTAGATTGAATAATAAGGAATATGAACATTAGGAAATATATATGGGCGTACGTGGTGGCTATGGCCTTGATTTGTCCGGGCGTGAAGGCGCAGGAACAGATCACGATCGGTGTCATCCAATATGATGTACGCGATATAGATAAGAGTTTCAAAGCCCTGCATGAGCAGGGCTTTGGTTCTTGTGAGTTAAATTATAGTGAAAAAAGATTCACGAAGGAATTGGCGGAGCAGGTGAAGGCCGCTTCCGAGAAGCACCGGATCCGGGTAACTACGTTGGTTGGTGTGCCGGGAAGTAAAAGTACGTGGAATTTTCGTCAAGGACCGGCTACGATCGGCCTGGTACCTATCGATGAGCGTTTCGAGAAGTTGGACTTATACCGTAAAATGATCGATTTTTGTGTACAGGCTGGTATTCCGGCTATGCACTCGCATTTTGGATTTATTCCAGAGGATCCGTCTTCGGCGCAGTATAAGGATTTCATTGAGGTGATGCGTGGCTTGGCTACTTATGCGAAGGAGCGTAATGTCTTGATTTATTTCGAGACTGGGCAGGAGACACCAATCACTTTGATTCGTGCGATCCGGGATATCGGTACGGGTAATTTGTTTATCAATTGTGATTTGGCGAATTTACTAATGTATGGCAAGTCGAACTCCCTGGATGCGGTCAAGTTGTTTGGTAACTTGATTAAAGAGTTCCATGCGAAGGATGGCAAGTATCCGGATCCTAACAATCCGTATGAGCTGGGCCATGAGGTACCGATCCCTACGGGCGATGTAGATTTTCCCGCAGTGATTGCCGAGTTGAAAAAACAAGGATTCAAGGGTGCGATAACAATTGAATGTGAGCTGAATGGTACCCGCCATGATTATGTGATCCAAACTCGTAAATATTTGCAAGAGTTGCTGGATCGATAGGCCGCTTAATCACGATTGTAAGCGGTGTTGAATGCCCATTGTAAGTGCTTTATAATGCCCATTATAAAGAGCCTGCAATGGGCATTGTCGTATTTGTAAGAATTATCGACAGGAGTTGTTATTTTATTAGAGGGAAAAAATTATCTTTGCGTGTATACTGTCTAATTGTTAAAATAGAGGATAATGGAAGAGAAGAAAAGATTGACTCGTTCGAATAATAAGATGATAGGGGGTGTTTGTGCCGGTCTTGCGGAATACTTGGATATCGATCCGACGATCGTACGGATCGTATGGGTATTGATGGTTCTTTTCGCCGGATTCGGTATACTGCTCTACATTATATTATGGTTAATAATGCCTAAACAACAGATCGGATAAAGAATGAATTTTGAAATATCGTCTTCGTTCAGTCCCACGGGTGACCAACCCGAGGCGATTGCGGCATTGTCGGAAGGGATCAAGAGCGGCGTTCCTTTTCAAACACTTTTAGGTGTTACCGGTTCTGGTAAGACGTTTACGATCGCTAACGTGATAAAGGAAGTTCAGAGACCAACCTTGATACTCAGCCATAATAAGACGCTTGCCGCTCAGTTATACAGTGAGTTTAAAGCGTTTTTCCCAAATAATGCGGTAGAGTACTTTGTCTCTTATTATGATTATTATCAGCCGGAGGCCTATCTACCTTCTACCGATACCTATATAGAGAAAGATTTGGCGATCAATGAGGAGATCGATAAGCTGCGTTTGAGGGCCACGGCTTCCTTATTGTCGGGTCGTAAGGACGTGATCGTGGTCTCATCCGTATCCTGCTTATATGGTATGGCGGATCCTACGGCATTCGCCGAGAAAGTGACGCATCTGGAACGGGGTATGCGTATCGACCGGGATAAGCTGTTGCGCCGGTTTGTAGACGCCTTGTACGTGAATAATAAGCTGGAGTTCAAAAGTGGCTGTTTCCGTGTGAATGGCGATACGGTGGATATCTTCCCGGCGATCGAGACCTTCGACGGCATGGCGTACCGTATTGAGTTCTGGGATGATGAGATAGACCGCATCTCCTCTTTCAATCCGTTGACAGGCGAGGAGTATGATGAGCAGGATGAGTTGAATATTTATCCTACTAATTTATTCGTGACCACCCAAGATCGTATTAATATGGCGATTGGCCAGATCGATGTGGATTTGGGTACGCAGGTGAATCTCTTGAAGGAGATCGGTAAGCCCTTTGAGGCGAAACGCCTGTATGAACGTGTCACTTTTGATCTGGAAATGATCCGGGAGCTAGGGCATTGCTCGGGTATCGAGAACTATTCCCGCTATTTCGACGGACGTGCGGCGGGAGATCGTCCTTTCTGCTTGTTGGACTATTTCCCGAAAGACTTCATGCTTGTCGTAGACGAGAGCCATGTGACGATCCCGCAGATTCGTGCGATGTATGGCGGGGATTATGCCCGGAAGAAAAACTTGGTGGAGTATGGTTTCCGTTTGCCCTCGGCGATGGATAACCGTCCGCTTACCTTCGATGAGTTCGAGTCGTTGACGCCTCTAGGCATTTATGTGAGCGCTACTCCCGCCGATTACGAGCTGATAAAGAGCGAGGGAGTGGTGGTGGAGCAGGTGATACGTCCGACAGGCCTGCTGGACCCGATTATCGATGTCCGCCCTTCATTAAACCAAATCGATGACTTGATGGAGGAGATCACGCAACGCTCGGCGAAAAACGAGCGGGTCTTGGTGACTACCTTGACCAAGCGTATGGCGGAGGAACTGACTACTTATATGACCCGCATGGGGGTACGATGTAACTATATACATAGCGATGTAGATACCTTGGAGCGGGTACAGATTATGGACGACCTGCGGAATGGCCTGTTTGACGTGCTGATCGGTGTCAACCTGCTACGTGAGGGGCTGGACTTACCGGAAGTCTCGTTGGTCGCTATCTTGGATGCGGATAAGGAAGGCTTTTTGCGTTCCCACCGATCCTTGACACAGACAGCCGGGCGTGCCGCCCGAAACGTGAACGGAAAGGTTATCTTCTATGCCGATAAGATCACGGCGAGTATGCGACAGACCATGGACGAGACCAATCGCCGGCGGGAGAAACAGATGGCTTATAACGAGGCGCATGGCATTACTCCGAAGCAAGTCATGAAAAACAGTGTATCCATGCTTGCCGAGAAACAACAAACGGCGGAGCCTTACGCTTATATAGAGCCGGAACCAAGTTTGGTAGCGGACCCGGTCGTGCAATATATGAACCGTACGCAGCTTGAGAAGGCGATCGAGCGGACCCGCAAACAGATGACAGAGGCGGCGAAGAAACTGGATTTCATCGAGGCTGCCCAATTCCGTGACGAGCTGGTGAAATTGGAGGATTTACTGAAAACGAAAAAGGATTAGCTTATGAGAAGGGGAATGATATTGCTCGGTTTTTGGATGTGTGTATGTATGGTGTTTTTAGTGAACGCCCAAGAGCATACATCCCGTAAGTTGTATTGTACGGATGAGGATCGTGCTATTTTCGATCGGTATTGTACTCAGATGGAACCTAAGAAGTCGTTACCCCTAGACGAGCTAATGATCCATACCGCCCTTTTCTTCCGGGGGACTCCTTATGTCGCCTCTACCTTGGAAAAGGAGCCGGAGGGCTTGGTGGTCAATCTGCGGGAATTGGATTGCACCACATTCGCGGAGACCGTATTGGCTTTATCCCGTACCCTGCGAGAGGAAAAAACTACCTTTGAGAACTTCTGTGAGAATCTACAACGGCTCCGGTACAGAGAGGGTACGATAGGGGATTACACGGATCGTTTGCATTATATGACGGACTGGTTCTATGAGAATGAGCGAAAAGGAATCGTGAAAGATATGGGGAGGGAGATCGGTGGTGCCTCCCTACCTTTGAATTTATCTTTTATCTCTACGCATCCGGATAGCTATAAGCAACTGAAGAACCATCCGGAAAGAGTTCGAAGGATGGCCGATAAGGAAAAGGAGATAAACCTACGTCCTCATTATTATGTGCCTAAACAGGAGATCGAGAAATGTTCGTCCGGAATCAAGAACGGCGATATCCTCTGTTTTGTTACTTCTATCAAGGGGCTGGACGTGACGCATGTCGGGATCGCCTATTGGAAGGATGGACAACTGACATTTATCCATGCCTCTTCTTCCGCTAAAAAGGTAATCATCCAAGCATCCTCCTTACGAGATTACGCCGAGGGGATAAAGAGCTGTAAAGGGATATTGGTAGCCCGCCCACTATCGATTCATTGAAATAACTCGAAGGCAAACTTGAATCCCATGCTTTGGTAATGCCAGCGATCGAATCCGGCGAATATCCCGATATTAAAGATATGGTTCCCGATCCCGTATCCGACTTCCGTATAGCTAGGCAAGACCGGTGTCCATAGCTGGCTCCAATAAAAGCGTTCGGAGAGGATATAGCGTGAGGCCGTTTGCATGAACTTTTTCGTGGAGTTGATGCGGAGAACCTTAAATAAGATAAAAGGGCTTTCATACATGAAATGTGCTTGTATATACTTATCGGAGGCATTGAACCACTCGCCTTTCAGTAGATTGAAGACTCCGCCAATCTGATCATCCCACGTATCGGGGAAATTCCTGCGGGTGAAATACCTAAAGTCTGCGAAATAGGTAGACTTCTGTTGTGTATAAAGACCGGCGCTGATATGATAGTTCAATCGTCTGCACAGGCCAAGCATAAGGCTTTGATGCACATCCGCCTCTATACGTCCGTAATCTCCCGAGCTTTTCCCGACTCCGGGGATACCTCTCGCTATTTCGATTGATATCGTGGGATAGTAAGAATAGACATACTCCTTCCGGTATCCGTCCATGCGATAATATTGGCGGGGGGTATAGGAGAAACCGAGCGTGGGCGTAAAGTCATTATAATTTTGGCTGAGTATTTCCTCTACATCATCCCCGGGATCGATCGCCACTTTCTTTTTAGAGGGGATACGGCGATGGTAAGAGATGCCTGTTGTTAATTGAAACCCATTGAATAACTCGATGGAGTTTTTTATTTCCGCATAGTAGTGTTTGAAATACTCAAGGTTTAAATCATCAAAATTGAAGGTGGAATCCTTCAATTCCTCATTGATCTTTTGGGTGATCTCGGAAGAATAACTCTCATTACTGTTTCCTACCTCTACCGATAAGATTCCCCGTTTCTGCGGCGAGTATTCCCAATCGCCTCCGACCTTGAAAAATATCTGCTTGCGCTTGAATACGTAACCAATCTCCGGACGGAAACGAATTTGTTTGTCACGGGCGAATGTCTTGCTGATACGGAATCGCTGTTTGTAAGTGATGCCGTTACGGGCGGAATAACCCAATTGGAACGGATTTAGAAAGCCGGAATATTTAATACGGGTCGTTTTATAATCCATATTGACCGTATTCGTCAACTGCTCCGTTAGCTTAACGTACTTCTGGAGATCATCGGCCGTATCGATTTTACTTATATTCTGCTCTTGGGCTTTACTGTATAAGTGGGCTTCATCCGGACTCAAGGGATTGTCACGATGGATATTCCAATACGTGGAATCCCTGATAATAGGAACCGTATCGGACGAGAGTTTGTAATAATTGGTCAGGTCCAAGGATTTCCACTTATGGCTTTCGTTGTCCTCCTCCACCCATTCCACTTCCTGATACTTAAAGGAAGAATGGTAGGTGGTTGCCACCGCGTTTCCCAATACCCTGTATCGGAGGAATAGATCTGCCTTCTCGGGTAGGATGAACCGCCTGAAATCCCGTCCGTAGCTCATGACTAGGTTGAATTCGGCGAAAGAGTAACGACCGTTCATATCGATCTTGTCGATCGTCCATGACTGGTCGATGACATATAAATCCCCGCATACCAATTTCTGGCTCCATTGCTTCGGCAGGAAACGGATTTTGTAAATCGTCAAGCCGTTGATAGTCTCCAGCCCTTCCAAGTTGAACGTATAAAACTTAAAAGCGTTGCTGGCTATCGGCATGAAGATGGCATCATCGTAAGCGGTGGGGGAATATACGTTCAAATTCAAGAAAGCCAAGGCCTCCTGTTGCTTTTTCCCGTTGGGTATGCTGTTTCCGTTGACCGCCTTTAGATCATGAAGATAGTTCTGCGGGGCGTTAAATTTAGATTGGCTGACCATTTCAAAAAGCATATCCTTATTTTTCCGGTCGATAGGAAAGATATGATGGGCGAGACGTATTAACATATTTTGTTTTAAAATTTCTGTACGTCCTTTGATATAAATCTCAGCCTCGTATTTCGATACCGTATTTTGGTATTGGGCCGCTTTTTCGATGACAAGGTGCATGATCGAGTCCGCCCGTTCTCTCGTTTCTCGATTCCCCTTGCCAAAAGACAGGATCTTATCACTATAAGTATCAGTGCTCTTTGCGAAAATACTTATAGAGATTAAAATCAAGGTAAGTATCGAATATAACTTTTTCAACGATTTTACATTCTTTCCAGACAAACATAATGAATAAATTTCAGTTTAGACGTGAAAGAAAGTAAAATGTTACAATATGGTGTAATTAATCGTACAAAAGTTTTTATTTTTTCAAAAGAAAAATCGTATATTTGTGCTTCATAAGTATGTTATATAGCAGTCGTGGTTAAACAGCAAAAAGAAGAGGTCGATTTATCGGCCAGTTTATCAGAGGTGTGGAGGGTTCTGACTGATAAGGAACGTGAGATCCTCCGTAGTAATTCGACGATCCAGCATTTCAAACGTAATGAGTTGATTTATTGCGAGGGCGACGAACCAAAGGACATGATGTGCTTGTTAAAGGGTAAAGTGAAGATTTACAAGGATGGAGTAGGTGGCAGAAGCCAGATTATCCGAATGATTAAGCCTGTGCAGTATTTTGGTTACCGGGCTAGTTTCGCTCAAGAAGATTACTTGACGAACGCTTCCGCATTCGAGGCTTCTACGGTTTGCATGATTCCTATGACAGTGGTTACGGGCCTTTTAATGAGCAATCCGAATTTGGCTATGTTTTTCATCCGACAATTATCCATTGATCTCGGTATCTCGGATGAACGTACGGTTAACCTTACGCAAAAACATATTCGTGGGCGATTGGCTGAATCTTTGTTATTCCTGAAAGATAGTTACGGGCTGGAAGAAGACGGTGCTACGTTAAGCATCTATTTGGCTCGTGAAGATCTGGCAAATCTATCTAATATGACTACATCGAATGCTATTCGCACGTTGTCCACCTTTGTGGCGGAACGTATCATTGCTTTAGACGGTAGAAAGATTAAGTTGATAGATGAAGATCGGTTGAAGAAGATCAGCAAGATGGGATAATTAGATTATTGATCGTAAAAATAAGAAATAAAGGGGCCTTTTTAGTAAGGGCCCCTTATTTTTTATAGGATCGCTTGGCGTAGACGTACCAAACGTGTCAAAAGATCTTCTAATAAATCCAGTCTGAGCATATTGGCCCCGTCGGATTTGGCTTGGCTTGGCTCCGGGTGGGTCTCTATAAACAGGCCGTCCGTGCCTATGGCTATAGCGGCTTTCGCTATCGTCTCGATAAGGGCGGGCAATCCACCGGTCACGCCGGAGGTTTGGTTCGGTTGCTGCAAGGAATGGGTTACATCCATAATGACTGGGAAACCGAATGTTTGCATTTGCGGGATACCCCGGAAATCGACAACAAGGTCGGTATAGCCGAATGTCGTTCCCCGCTCGGTGATCATGACATTATCATTTCCCGCGTCCACTACCTTTTGTACGGCGAATTGCATGGCACCCGGCGAAAGGAACTGTCCTTTCTTTATATTGACGATTTTCCCGGTCTCGGCCGCCGCTACCAATAAGTCAGTTTGACGGCATAGGAAAGCCGGGATTTGAAGGACATCGACATATTCGGCGGCCATGGCAGCTTCCGTTGTCTCATGGATGTCGGTAACGGTGGGAATATTGAACGTCTCGCCCACCTTCCGTAAGATCTTTAACGCCTTCTCATCCCCGATGCCCGTGAAAGAATCCAGACGGGAGCGATTCGCTTTCCGATAGGAGCCTTTGAATACATAGGGTATATGCAGTCTTTCCGTGATACCCACTATTTTGTCGGCGATACGTAACGCCATATCTTCCCCCTCGATTACGCAAGGACCTGCCATCAAGAAGAAGTTCTCGCTTTTATTTAGATCGTTTATTGTTATCATAGCTGATTATTTAGAATTCGCATTGTTGTCGCTATTTTTTCTTCGGTCGGTAGGGTGGCGTCTATCCAATGAATCTCGCAACCCCGGCGT
Source organism: Parabacteroides sp. CAG:2 (assembly GCF_000436315.1). Taxonomy (NCBI): domain Bacteria; kingdom Pseudomonadati; phylum Bacteroidota; class Bacteroidia; order Bacteroidales; family Tannerellaceae; genus Parabacteroides; species Parabacteroides sp. CAG:2. The sequence goes on from NZ_FR885321.1 coordinate 174,305, forward strand.
TCCATGCCCCGGAACCAAGTCATTTGCCTCTTGGCGAATTGATGGATCGCTATCTCGAGTTGCGAGACCATCTCCTCAAAAGAAAGCTCCCCGATAATATATAAAGTAAGAAACTTATATTCCAATCCGTAATAGATCAGGTCCTCCGGTTTAACACCCGTAGCCAAGATCGTACGAACCTCATCCACCATTCCTTCGTCCAACCGGGTCCGCAAGCGTCTGGATATTTTTTCCCTACGTAATTCCCGGTCGATGTGGATACCGATGATCAGGCTGTTGATCGGATTATATTCATTTACGTCTGGTGCCTGAGTCTTATAATACTCCTCGATCTCGATCGCACGGATAGCCCGCTGGGCGGTGTCCACGTCCGTTTTATTATGTAATATCTTATAAGAGGCGAGGATGGTTTCCAGCTCCTCCAAGGTTTTATTCCTCAAGGATTCCCTTAGCTCAGGATTTTGAGGCACGTCTAATAGCTTATATCCTTTTAGTACGGCCTCTATGTACATCCCGGTTCCTCCGCATAAGATCGGGAGTTTACCCCTCCGCTTCATATCCTCATAGACCCGGAAAAAGTCATGCTGATACTCAAATACGTTATATTTATAGCCGGGCTCGCAGATATCGATCAAGTGATAGGGGATTTGTTTTCCATTCACGTTGTAATCGGCCAAATCCTTACCCGTCCCGATATCCATGGAACGATAGATCTGCCGGGAATCAGCGCTGATGATCTCCGTATCCAACTGGGCGGCGAGAGCGGCGGCGAAGGTCGTCTTTCCAGAAGCCGTAGGCCCTAGAATCGTGATAAGTTCATATGATTTCATGATACAAACGTACGAAAAAAAAGGCCATCCTCAAAGAGGATAGCCTTTTCTATGTAGAGTGGTAATAAATTACTTACCAGCGATAACGCGAGCCATCTCACAAACTTTGTTTGAATAACCCCACTCGTTGTCGTACCAAGATACGATCTTAGCGAAGTTAGAATCCAAAGAGATACCAGCTTTAGCGTCGAAGATAGAAGTGTTAGCACAGCCACGGAAGTCAGTTGAAACAACTGCGTCTTCAGTATAACCAAGAACACCTTTCAATTCGCCTTCAGAAGCCTCCTTCATTGCAGCGCAGATGTCAGCCATAGAAGCCTCTTTCTCAAGAACTACTGTCAAGTCAACAACAGAAACATCAGAAGTCGGTACACGGAAAGCCATACCTGTCAATTTGCCGTTCAATACAGGTAATACTTTACCTACAGCCTTAGCGGCACCCGTTGAAGAAGGGATGATGTTCTCAAGGATACCACGACCACCTCTCCAGTCTTTCTTAGAAGGACCGTCTACAGTCTTCTGAGTAGCTGTAGCAGCGTGAACTGTCGTCATCAAACCTTTAACGATACCGAACTTGTCGTTCAAAACCTTAGCGATAGGAGCCAAGCAGTTTGTAGTACAAGAAGCGTTAGAGATAATGTCTTGACCTGCGTAAGTTGTATGGTTAACACCGTAAACGAACATAGGAGTAGCGTCCTTAGAAGGAGCAGACATGATAACTTTCTTAGCGCCAGCTTGGATGTGCTTGCGAGCTGTCTCGTCTGTCAAGAAGAAACCAGTAGACTCAACAACAACGTCAGCGTCAACCTCGTTCCATTTCAAGTTAGCAGGATCCATCTCAGCAGTTAAACGGATCTTGTTACCGTTTACAACCAAAGCGCCGTCTTCTACAGCTACTTCGCCGTCGAAACGACCGTGTACTGAGTCATATTTCAACATGTATGCCAAGTAATCAGCATCCAAAAGGTCGTTGATACCTACAACTTGAATATCGTTGCCAAAGTTAGCAACTGCAGCACGGAACACCATACGTCCGATACGGCCAAAACCGTTAATACCTAGTTTGATCATTGTAATAAAACTTTTTATGGGTTTATTAATAATAAGTCTTTATTTTTATCTCTTATCCATCGCAAGGAGTAGATATTCATTTTATCCTTGCTTTAACGACTGCAAATGTAGTCATGTTTTTTGTATTGAGCCTTATAATATAGCGAGAAAAAAACTGCCCTCTAACATAAATTAATTGTTGGAGGTTATTTCTTTTTCTTGAATAAGAGATTAGAGAACCATTTTTTCGCTTTTTTGATTCCCCACGTCATAATAAATGGTTGAGCGAGATCCCAAGCGATGGGAATCATGCCTTTCGCTATGGATAAATAGTCTGAGATCCCTAAAGCGATGGAGGGTTGTCCAGCCGTTACGGGAGCTGTGTTCTTGTCGTTTGTTTTTGTCGTTGACTTATTGCTCGGGAAAAGGAGAGACGATAATCCGGATAACAATAAACTTCCGGCGTTCTCCTGTATATAAGAGAAATCCTCATTCAATTTCTGTTCCTGTCGCTTACATTGTCTCTGTATGCGTTCTTTGTCAGAAATCAGTTTCTCCAGTGGGGTTTGCCGGTTGTTCATCGTTTGTCGCGTTATTTTTATCGTCATTCGCCGTCATGGCGGCTATTACCTCATTTAATACTTTTGTGCTGATCCTGTCCCTATTCATTATTATAATGCCGATAAGTAGCAGGTACAAGACCGCCACGATACCGAATCCGAACCCGGAGGAGCCGAGCCAATCCCCTAGGAAGAAGCCCAAGGCCAAGAATATGAACAAGATGGCGAAGAACGCCAAGAACAATAATATCAAGCCATATGAGAGAACGGCTATGACTTTACCCGTTCTCTCATATGTGCTCAACTTTAGGAGCTCAAGTTTTAACTCCACATAAGCCGATACATCTTCTTTCAGCTCACGGAAGACTGTTCCTGAATCTTTCTCCATACAAAGCTTATTCAGCTACGATTTCTTCTGTTGCCTGTACTACTTCTTGCTTTCCTTCTTTATATTTGGCAAGAGCGGAGTTAAAACCTTCTTTTACTTTTCCGACAACACCGTTCAATTCTTCCAGTAATTGTTCTCTCTTATCTGTCGCTGCCAAATAACCTACAGCGGCACCAACAGCCGCACCTACTACAAGGCCAAGTAATAATTTTGAATCTACGCTTTTCATAACTTTTTCTTTTTAGAAGTTTCCACTAAGATAACGTATTTATTTGGATTAAGGTTTATCCTTGTCTTAACTTTTGCTGTTAAAAAAAGTTATCCTTTTAAGACCTTCACGGCAACCCAGTTATTTCTTTCGTTATAAGAATCCAATTTCAGCCCGTTCTTCTGACATTCTGCTTCTATCGCCGGGATATCTTCTACATAAAAGCCGCTCATAAATAGGATGCTTCCCGGTTTCATACTGTTTGTATATTGACAAATGTCATTCAGGAGGATGTTCCGGTTGATATTGGCGAAGACGATGTCGAATAGTCCGAATTCCTTGATTTTCTCGGCGCCGCCCAAGGCAACTTGTATGTCTTCGGTATGATTCAGGCGGATATTCTCTAGGGCGTTGTTATAAGCCCATTCGTCGATGTCGATGGCCGCTACCCGTTTCGCCCCTTTCAGCCGGGCCAAGATGGCCAGCACGGCTGTGCCGCATCCCATATCCAGTAGCTCCTTGCCTTCTAGGTCTAGTTTCAGCATCTCGCTTATCATCAAATAAGTCGTTTCGTGATTGCCGGTGCCGAAAGCCATTTTCGGGTCTATTATTATATTATATGTATAGCCGGGCTCCGCCTCGTGGAAGGAGGCACGGATAATGCACTCGTTTCCGATCCGGATGGGTTTAAAATAATTCTTCTCCCATTCCTCATTCCAGTCCTTGCTTTCTACCCATTTGGAGGTGTAATCGATCCGGGTATTTTCTAGCGGAAAGTCGGCCAGTTTATCATCCAATGTCTTTTTGTCGTATAAAGCCTCGGATATATATCCCAGCAAACCCTTCTCGCTTTCCGTAAAGCTCTCAAAACCGATTTCCCCCAACTCGGCGGCCAGCACGTCATTGATAATCTCTTTCTCGATAGGGGAGGTGTATGTGAAACTAAGTTCGTAATAGTTCATGTCGTATCTTTTTGTTTATTTTCTATATTGTCCGCAAACATACGAAAAAATCTGTTGCCTATTCAAATATCACGAAGCCTAATACAATTCCGCATATTCTTTCTCCGCGTCGAAGCAGGGGCAAGCCTTGCGAATGTTGGTGCTGAGTTGATAATGTCCTAAGATACGTGCTGACGGGTAATCACGGCGTAGCTGCCGCAAGAGATCGAGCAGGGTACAACGCTGGGCGTAGGTGCGGGTATCAGCGGGAAGACCTCGCTCATCCAATCCACCCTCGTAGCAAATACCCAGACTGTGATCGTTCCAGCCCGAGGCGTGTGCCCCGATCTGGTTCTCCGGCCGGCAGCGGTGCAGCTCGCCATCCCGGGTGATATAGTAATGATAGCCGATGTCGGCGAACCCACGATCCTTATGTGCGCCTCGAAGCGCTTCCACGGGAAAATCCCGGTCGTAGCGTGTTGCGCTGCAATGAATTACAAGGAGGCGAACCTCCCTGTAATTCTGGTAAAAGCAATATTGTTTCATTTTTATTCTTTTTTTAGTTTGTGTGTTACTTTTCTCTTGAAAGAAAAGTAACCAAAAGTTCAAGGCCTTAGCGGACGGGCTACTCGTCGGCCTTCGCTCGCTGTCGCGTCCCAACTCGCTTCGCTCAAACAGGGACGCTCCTGTCGCTCACTTCGGCCGCCTCGCTTTACGCCCGCCCGCTAAGGCCGGATGGAGAGCCGTTCCCGGCTCTTTGAGGAGAGGCCGGCCCCTTGAGAAAGACTGTCCTTCTGGGTAGAGGGTGTCCTCTTTTGGGGAGGTTGTCTTCTTTAGGGAGTGGGAACGGGTGGGGGAGGCTTGCTAAAACAATTGGCAAGCTTGCAGGCCGAAGGCCCCTGCGATGGCGGTAGCAACAGCGATGATCACTTTGAGAATGGTACTCCAAACAGACTTCTTCATGATAATTAATAATTAATAGTGAACAATGAATAATGAATAATGATATCCCGGCAGATATAAGAGGAAAGCGACGCTTTCCTTCGGACGGCCTCAGCGGACGGGCGTGAAGCGGAGAGACCGTAGCGAGCGCCCGGAGCATCCCTGTTTGAGCGCAGCGAGTTGGGATGCGACAGCGAGCGAAGGTCTCGAAGTAGCCCGTCAGCGTCAGCCTTGACCTTTTGGTTACTTTTGGGTCAAGCCAAAAGTGACATACCGATTGGGTACAAGCCAAAAGTGACACGCTAGATCTCGTCAGGCGATTCCGAGTCGTCCCCTCCGGAAGCGGGCTTCTTGCTGATATCGACAGAGGTCTCCCCGGCCTTCTCCGCACGAAGCACGGCTTGCTGAGCCTTGCGACTGGCCACCGGCTGGAACTCCAGTCCGGCGAAGATGTTCTTCAGGTCCTCACCCGGTATATACTGGATGTTGACACCGGTGATGTTTGTAGATGTGAATTTCTCAAGACTCTCCGCCCCCTCGTTGAGTATCTGTAGACGGAATTTGCCTAAATCGCCGAAATCCACCTGCTTTCCCTCTTGGAGGGCATCAAGCAGGTTCTCGACGGTGGAGATCAATACCGCTACCACGTCCGCACGGCTGACGGTGGTTTGCATGGATACCCGGCGACTCAGTTGCTTGAGCGACAGCTCTCCATTGACCTGTGCCGTGGCGTACGCTTTCGCCGGCTCGTCTTTCTTCAAGGGGTTGGGCCGAAGGGCCACACTGTAATTTAATGCCATAGTTTTGATAATTAAAAATTGATAATTGATAATTGAAAATGGGATCGATCTGTTTTCGATTACGAATGTACGACTTCCGGTTTCCTCCGGAATGAGTCTCGTAGAGGCGGTGTGAAATCGAGGGGAATAAGGTGATAAAAGATGAATATTAGTGGATCGGATCGTTGCCGGATTCGTACTTTTTTAGTATCTTTATTCCTGTAAATGAATGAAAAATACCTATTTTATGCAGACAAATAACGAATATCTGGATGAGTGGCCGGTGCGCCCTTATAGCAAACGGGAGTTGGCCATAGCCTATGCTCCCGATATCAGTCCGAGTTCCGCCCTCAACCGCTTGGCGGGATGGGTCCGACATCATCGGAGGCTCAGCGATGAGCTGGATGAGACAGGCTACCAAAACCGGCAGCGGATTTTCACCTCCCTGCAAGTGGAACTGATCTTTCGCTATTTGGGCCGTCCTTGAACGAGGGTCTTCCACGTTCGCTTTCGCATGCGTATATCGGCATCGCTTCATGCGTATATTGACGTTAACCCACACGTATATCGGCGTGGCCCTGTACGGGCGTAGGCGTGAGGCGATGCCGGTGTACGTGTGGGGCGTGCGACTTATGCGAGTAATGCAAATAATGCAAGTAATGCAGTACCTGTTTTCCCACACACGTGCGTACATACTTAAAAGAAGAGGAGGAAGAGGGATTATGTTTTCTTATAATCCCCTCGTTTTTCTCCCTTTCGGACGATTCCCTGTTTCTGCCAACGTTGCAAGCAACTGCATGCGGTGTTTTTGGGTATCTTCAGCTTCTCGGCTTCTTCCAAGAGGGATTGATAGGTGAAACCCGTATCTAAGGTGATGAAGAGACGTTCTTGGTCGGCCATGCCCCGGTTCTTCACCTCGTTGGCGGGAAGGAACGAGAGTATGTGTACGGCGTGTAGGTACATAGGCTCGGCCAAGGAAAGGACCGCTTGGAAATCATCCTCTTGGATGGAGAGATCCCAGCGGGTGATGATCCCGTCCTTGATATTGTCGGCGCAGATCTGCGAGTCTGGCGTGAGCCGGGGCGACTTGCGCAGGCTGGCGGCGAAGTCTCCCGCCTCCTCGCATTCCCCTGTTATTCGCAATAGGGCGACGATCGATAGGATACGTCCGATATTGATGGCCATCCGTACGACGGAGCTGTTCATCTCGTTGCCGGTGCCCTTCCGGGAGCGCTCGAACAAGGTTTGGAACACCTCGTTGAAGGAGACGATTTGCGCGTCGGTCAAGCGAAGCGAGATCACCCCCAGTTTCAGGATCTCTCTCAAGTGAGCGATCCAGTCCTTGCCCAATTTCTGGAACTCCAGCGACGTGTCGGTCCGCTGTAGACTGAACTGGTTGATCCAGTGAAGTACACGGGGCATATAATAGAACATTTGCCGGGAGAACAATCCGTTCTCGCTGGAAGGGATCAGCGGCTTCACCTGCCCGGGCGTTCCGCTTATCAATACCGACAGGTGTGAGTGCCGCAGCTCCCGATACTCCCGGTCTGTCCGCCGGTTGTAACTGAGTGGGTCGTGATCGAACGAGCAGCGGATCACCTCGCTCCAATGGCCATAATCCGAGGCGATGGAGTTGCTGACCATGTCCGCCTCGGTCTCGCAGATGATCCCCACGCCGCCCGAGTCGATGATATTCTGCAAGATACCGGTACCGGTGTTGTTGCCGGAGAATATAAACATACGGTTGAGGGGCATTTCCGGCTCCTCGGCTTTCGCCTTTTCCCGTCCCAAGGAATTGAAGGAGGTCATCTCTTTCTTATACCTTTTCATCTCCTCCGCCACGGTCGCCCGGATCTCGTCGTGGATCGGTTGCACGAGCATTCGCGTCCATGCGAGCACGCCTTTTCCGGAGGCGGGAGGAGCGACGACGAAGGTTTGCAAACTGGAGAAGAACCATTTGCCTCCATATAGGAACCGCAGCGTCTGGGCGAGCGAGGCGCCCAAGGTGGTGAGCCCGCCGAGGAGGAGTACGTCCCGTTGCTCCCGGCTCTGTCCGAACGCCATGATCTGCCGCAACATCCGGGGCCACTCATGCCCCTCGGGGAAGAAGGGCAGGTGGGTGAACGGATCGACCTGCTCCTCGATCTCGATCTCTACGTTATTATCGTGCGCACGTGTGTGGGAAAAAGGTGCTGCATTACTTGCATTACTTGCATTATTTGCGTGCGTATCGCGGGGGCGGCTTGGAGGCTCCAGGCGTACGCCCGCCAGTTCGGCCAAGTGGAAGGCCGTACCGAGGTGTATCCTGTGGTCTCCCTTTTTCAAGGCGTTGGAGAAAAGCCGTTCGGCCTTCTCCCGGTTAAATTTCACCGATAGGGAACACAGGGCGATGAACCCTTCTCGTCCTGCCTCGCCGCAATCGTTGGCGATGGCAAACGCCAAGCGCACGTATTCACAATATCCGGGGGCGATATCTACACCCGCCGAACGAACCGCTTCTACTAAGCGGGATAAACTGTCTGACATGTAATTTATGATTTATGAGTTAGATTTCAAATCCTAAAAAGTGCGTTGGGATCATGACATAGGAAACAGGAGCGGACGATGTCTTTGCCGCTCGGGTCTACTTTCTGGGAGCCTCGCGTCTCTCCGTCGCCATACACATATTCCACGTAGTTCATTACGCCTAGGATATGCTCGGAGATATAGGCGGGTGTCTCGTTTCCGGGATGTTCCGGATAGGGGACGAAAGCCTTTACGCCTCGTTCGCTCGGGCTGATGAAGCAGAGGGCGGGGCATAGGTAGGCATCGTCGAACAGCTGTCTTCGGAGAGCTTCCGCCTCCGCAGTAGAGTCCAATCCGTCTACATCCACTACTACCAATCCGCTCGGGGCTAGGAGCCGATCGCTTTTCCGGTAGGAGAAAGTCCCGCAAGGCGTGACATACGGTAGCGTTTGCCGTTTCAGCTCGCTGAATCGTTCCTTGTCACCCGTCTCAAGCGGGAGGCGGAGCTGCCGGGTGAGGCGTTCGAGGGCCGGATCGCCGGTGATGAGTCGGACCACCTCCTGTAAGGTGACTTCTCGACTGGGATATACGGTAGCCGGTCGTGATACTCGTCCCGTTAGGCTATCTTTGACCGGTGAGATCGGGGCTGCGAAAAGGGACATTTTAAATTCATTTTTCATGTATTCTTTTTCTTAGATTAACGGCGGTGAAGGTCGGATTAATAAAATAAAGTGCGGGACGAACAGTTCGTCCCAATGTTAATGGTGTTGACATGATTAAATAAAAGATAACAGAATAAACAAGGATTTAAGGAGGATTTATATGAAAAAAGAAGACGTGGTGGCGGGTATGTTGGCTTATATAGCCCACCTTCGTGAGGTGGGGCGTTATTCCACGGCGAAGAGTTATCTGGACGCTTTACGCTCGTTCAAGTGTTTTTGCGGGATGGAGGAAATCCCTTATGCCTATATAGACAAAGAGAGGCTCTTGCTTTATCAGGCATGGCTGTCGAAGCGGGGCTGTATGCGCAATACGGTGTCCACCTATATGCGGCGAATCCGGCATATCTATAACTTGGCGGTGGAGGCTGGCGAGGTTTCGTATATCCCGAATCTGTTCAAGGGGGTGTTTACTGGCGTGGAGAGCAAGCGGAAGAAGGCGTTGCCTTTGGATTGCTTGCGCTCGTTGATGGGGACTCCGAGAGTTGAGCCGGAGATGCGGAGAACCCAGCTGTGTTTTTGCCTGATGTTCTCGTTCAGCGGGATGGCGTTCGTGGATTTCGCCCATTTGCGGAAAGAGAATGTCAAGGACGGGGTCTTGTCGTACCATCGTCAGAAGAGCGGGTCTTTCATCCGGGTGGAGATCCCGGCCGATGTACGGCTCTTGTTGGATGAGTTGGCGGTTTGCACGGACAAGGACTCGCCTTACCTGTTCCCGTTTCTGAGCGGGAAGAAAACGGGTGAGGCGGCCTATGCGGAATACAACGGCGCCTTGCTGCGCTTTAACCGCGACTTGAGGTCGCTGGCGGAGACTTGTGGTGTGGGTGAGCCGGTCACCTCGTACACGATCCGTCACTCTTTCGCCACGACCTTGAAGGAACAGGACGTACCGATCGAGATGATCAGTGAGCTGTTGGGGCATACGTCTATCAAGACCACGCAAATTTACTTGAAGAGCTTTTCCTTGGAACGTCTGTCGGCGATGAACCGGGCTTGCTTCGAGAGCGTGTATAAACCGGTATCCGAGGTGGGGTAAGAGGTTGGCTACTCGGGAAGTAGCGTAAAAGGTGCGAGAACGGTTATCACCCAGTTGTAGAGACGGGGCGTGCCCCGTCTCTGCACAGACTGATGGGTATTATTTAAAGTTACCATTTAGAGGGGTTGAGACGGGGCGTGCCCCATCTCTACAACTAGAGGTTTACCTTGGTAAGATATTGTCACGTCCTTGCCAGTTCGATTTTTAGAAGGGACGTAATGACGTAGGAAATACGAGGTCATTTCGTCTCTATTGTCATGTCTATACATGAGCAATAAGAACGAAGATTTAAGGAGAATCAAGGTCGAAGCGCAAACAAAAGCCTAATGATTGTTTGCTATTTGTTATTTTTTACTACATTCGCGGCATGAAAGAATACGCTACTTCCCGAGTAGCTAAATATTCACTAGGTATGGTAATTTTCAGAAATGCCATATTTGAAAACTTAAAGTGCTGTGTGTTAGGCGTAAATAGGGTACGCTTGGCAGGGCTTTGAATTGTCGTTTAATCAGAGGGGAACTCCTCGTATATCTTAGGGAAAAGAGAATCATGCCGATGCGTATTTTGAGTAACGATCGCCCGAAGGGGGGCCTGACACAGGCCGGCAAGCGTCATGACTTGAAAGCCGTGCGCTGGTACGTGCTCACGCTTCCTACCGCCGCGGGTGGACGGCGTGACCGGATCAGTCCCTCCAAAGGCTTGGACGTGGAGCTTTCCCGGCGGGAACGTCGGGGAGAGGCTCTTTTCGAGTATTTCGCCCCCTCGTACGTGGAGGTGCGAAAGGTGGGTGGCAAGCTGGTCAACACGAGGCGACCTTTGCTGTTCAACTACGTGTTTATCCGTTCTTCGGTAGAGGAAATCTTCCGCATGAAGCAGGCACTCCCCTTGTATAATTTCCTTCCCCGTGTCTCTTCCGGGAGTACGACCTATTTCCCGCACCTCTTGGATCAGGAGATGGCGAATTTGCGCTGGGTGGCGGAGGCTTACTCCAACGAGCTCCCGGTGTACGTGCCGGAGAGCACCCGCTTGTTGAAGGGGGATCGGGTACGCATAACATCCGGTTATTTTACCGGGATGGAGGCCGAGGTGGTGATCCAGCCGGGCGGCGGTCATAAGGAGGTGATGGCACGCATACTGGATTGCATGTGGGTACCCTTGTTCGAGGTGAAGGCGGGTGAGTACGAGTTGATCGAGTTGAACGCGAAGAGCAAGCACGTTTATACCTATCTGGACAACGACCGCCTGTCGGAGGGCCTGCACGAGGCCTTGGGACGTTACCATGCTTCCGGCAGTGTCTGCGAGGAGGATCGACGATTGGCCGGCGAGGTACTGCGGGGGTATGCCTCTTTGCGTGCGGAGACAGACGTGATGCGCTGCAAGTTGTGCGCGTTGCTCCTCCCGACCTATAAGCTGTCGGGCGATGAGGAGGCTTTCGTTCGCTTGCACGACACGATGCGCGGCTTATTGCCTGTCGTGAAAGCACCGCAATCCCGTGCCCTGTTGCTGGTCACCTTGTACGGCTGCACGGATAACGCTCTCTACCGTCGCATGGCACACGAGCTAGTGGATCCTTGGCAAGTCGATCCCTCGCCTAAGAAAAGTAAATTATCCTTGATCCGCCGGCTGGGCGACTATGATAGATGGCTGGGCCACGAATCAGTTGACAGTTTAAATCATAATCCAAAATTCATAATTCAAATTTGATGTCTACCCTTCCTTCCGGCGTTCGTTTGGTGGCGTTGCTGAACGACCATTTGTGCGAGATCATGGAACGTGAGCGTGCGAACCATACCTCCATGCACTTGTATTGTACGGGGCCTTACTGGGTCGCCTTCGAGCGTTCGGCCTATCAGTTGCGTCGTGCGTTCCCGGACAGCGAGATCACGCCGATGCGCCTGTTCGGGTATCCGTTTCCGGTCGTGATGGTGTCCGTAACGGATCGCTCGCTGCGTTCGTACGCCCGCAAGCATATCTTGCGGATAGACGAGCCGGATTATAAGCGATTGACCGTCCCCGTTTTCCCTGCGGAAGATTACCGGTCGTGGCACGACCGGGAGGTATCGGGACTGCCGTATCCCCACACGTACGGATTTCAGAGAAATTAATACGATTATCACATATGTACCGACAACAATTCTTTCCCCGTCTGGGTGATTACATCGACACGCTGCTGAAAGTCACCAAGCTGACCAAATCCATCGTCTGCGTAACCGGAGGTATGGGCGGCAGTACCTATAACGCTTTAAAAAAGGTATAGACATGCATTTCAGCATCTATGTCCGTCTGTTGGACCTCCTTTGGGAACATCTGGATGACGAGGATCGGTTCCGCCGACTGGCCCATGAAGCCGTGGAGCGGTATATCGCTTACATGCGGGGGAAGATGGATGAAAGAAAGAAATAATCTTATACGTTAGGATCATGCAAACATCTTTGTTTCTATTATTCGGTTTCCTGTTTGCCGTATCGCTCGGCATGGTGATCATCCCGAGGATCTTGGTGATTTCCCATAAGAAACGGCTCTATGATGTCCCGGACGCCCGTAAGGTACATACGATGCCGGTTCCTCGTCTGGGTGGGCTGTCCTTTTTTCCAGTGATCCTGATGTCGATGTTCCTGGTGATCGGTTTTCGTCTGTACTTTTGGGATGTGAACGTGTCCGGCTTGTCATTCAATATGCTTTATGAGTACCTGTTCCTGTTCGTGGGCATGACGCTGCTTTATCTGGTGGGTGTTTGCGACGATCTGGTCGGTGTAGGCTACCGCTATAAATTCGCCGTGCAGATTGCTGCGGCGTTTCTGTTGGTACTGTCAGGCAACTGGTTCGACTCGTTTGGTGGCTTGTTCGGTATTTACTCGGTGCCGGTTTGGGTAGGGGTGCCGTTCACGGTGTTTATCGTGGTATATATAACAAATGCCATTAACTTGATTGATGGTATCGACGGCTTGGCCTCGGGCCTGTGTTGTATCGCCTTGTCGGTCTTGAGCGTGATATTCTTTCTTCGTGGGCAGTATGTTTACGCCTTGTTGGCGGTCTGTACGCTGGGTATCCTTATGCCCTTTTGGTGCTACAACGTGTTCGGTAACGCCAACCGTGGACATAAGCTTTTCATGGGGGATGCCGGCAGCCTTACGCTGGGCTACGTGATCAGTTTCCTGATCATTCACATGAGCGTGACGAACGAGGTCTCTCCGACATTGTCCAACCCGTACATGGTGATCGCTTTCTCTACGGTGCTGGTTCCGCTGTTGGACGTGATCCGTGTGGTCTTGCATCGCCTGCGTGAGCACAAGAATCCGTTTTTGCCGGATAAGAATCACTTTCATCATAAGTTGTTGCGCACGGGGATGCGGGTGCGGATGGTGATGGTGACGATCCTTGGGATAGCGTTGTCTTTTATCGGATTGAACGCATGGTTGGCATGGTGGATGAATATTACCTTCTTGTTGGCTATAAACTTGATTTTATGGTCGTTGCTACATTTGACGATTAATTGTTTTATCGCGAAAACACCTGTGTAGAAACGATGATCTGTAAAAAACAAGGTGAAATTCGTTGAATCCGGGAAAAATTGAATCTTTGAGGTTCAAGACTAAATAGGCGATACGATGATGGGACAAGAACGATTATATCCGATAGGCATCCAGACCTTCTCTGAAATCCGGGAGGGGAATTACCTGTATGTAGACAAGACGGAACTGGTCTACCGAATGACCCATTCCGCCTCGAAATATCAATTCTTGAGCCGTCCCCGCCGTTTTGGAAAATCCTTGCTGACCAGTACGCTGCGCAGCTACTTCGAGGGACGTAAGGAACTGTTCGAAGGGCTGGCGATGGAACGGCTGGAAAAGGAATGGACGAGCTATCCGGTGCTTCACTTCGACATGAGCACGGCGAAGCATATGGATCAGGAACGTTTGTTGAGTGAATTGGAACGGAAACTATCCGGTTACGAGGAAATATACGGACGCGATGAGAGCGCGGTCTATACCAACCAGCGTCTGGAGAGCCTGATCAAACGTGCCTACGCCCAGACCGGACAGAAGGTGGTTGTCTTGATTGATGAGTACGACGCTCCGCTCTTGGATGTGGTACACGAGGAGAGGGATCTTCCCGTATTGCGCGACGTGATGCGCAATTTCTACAGTCCGTTGAAGGCGTGTGATCCTTACTTGCGCTTCGTGTTCATCACCGGTATCACGAAATTCTCACAGTTGAGCATATTCAGCGAGCTGAACAATATTGAGAACATCAGCATGGACGAGGCTTATGCCTCGCTTTGCGGCATCTCGGAAGAGGAATTGCGCGGTCAGATGGGTGCGGATATCGATTTGCTGGCAGGGAAGCTGGGGATATCCGGAGAGGAGGCTTTTCTTCGCCTGAAAGATAATTATGACGGTTATCATTTCACGTGGCCGTCATCCGATATTTATAATCCGTTCAGTTTGCTTACCGCCTTGAGCAAGGGAAAAATCAGTTCCTATTGGTTTGATAGTGGTACACCTACCTATTTGATCGAGATGTTGGATAAGTATCACGTGGAACCCCAGCAAATAGGCGCACGCAAAGTGTTGGCGGAGTCGTTTGACGCCCCCACGGAACGGATGCTCGATATTACGCCCTTGCTCTATCAGAGTGGTTACGTCACGATAAAGGGCTATTCCCCGCTCACGAATTTGTACACGCTCGATATCCCCAACAAGGAGGTACGTATGGGATTGTTGAAGAGCTTGCTTCCCGGTTTTTTGCATCAATATACCGCGGATGGGCTTACCACGGTAGCCCTTCTTTTCGAGGCGATCGCAGGAGAGCGGATGGATGATGCGTTGCGTTTGTTGCAGACCTTCCTGTCCACCATCCCTCAATGTGACAATACGGATTACGAAGGTCATTACCAGTCGTTGCTTTATACGATCTTCAGCCTGCTTGGAATGTATGTGGACGTGGAAGTCCGTACCCCCCAAGGCCGTGTGGACATGGTGATGCGCACCACGACAACACTTTATGTCGTGGAATTGAAGTTGAATAGGACCGCGGATATAGCCTTTGATCAAATCAACTTGAAAAATTATCCGGAGCGTTTCGCTCTTTGCGGGTTACCGGTGGTGAAGGTTGGGATTAATTTCAGCACGGAGACACGGACGATCGAGGGATGGAAGATTGAATATTAAGTTCTATCTGGAACTTCATCGGAACTTTTTTTTAAAATATCTTTAACGGGTGCAGGGATTATGTTAACATGGTTCCTGACAAAATCACTTTGGTTACGAGCCAATGTTAATTTCAAAACTAATTATTTAACAAAACTCGGTTTAGGGCACTGAAAAGTGCCCTTTCAAAGGGGTATGCCCTAAATTGAGTGCTTACAAAAAAACGAGCCATTTTTATACTATCTTGACCAAAGCCTCTTGATACGATGCCTTTGCTCGAAAATTCAAATCGGGTAAAAATGAATCCTTTCTTATGTCAGTTTCGTCAGTGAACAATAAACGGATCGCTAAGAACACGCTGTTCCTCTACTTCCGCCAGATATTGGTGATGGCGGTAAGTTTGTATACGGTACGGGTGGTACTGGAGGTATTGGGCGAGGAGGATTATGGCATCTACAACGTGGTAGGTGGATTTGTGGCGCTGTTCAACATTTTGTCGGGTGCCTTGTCGGTGGCTATCGGCCGTTTCATTACCTACGAGATGGGGCAGCCGGATGCCACTACCTTGCGGTTGCGGCGCATTTTCTCATCCTCCTTGTTGATACAGATAGCCATGGGGCTTGTCATCTCCTTGCTGATAGGCACGTTCGGGGTTTGGTTCGTGGCGCATAAGATGGTCATACCGTCCGACCGCCTCGGCGTGACGTTTTATGTGTTGGGGTTCTCCGTGTTGAGCTTTTTCATCAATTTGCTGAGCGTTCCCTATAATGCGTTGATTATAGCCCACGAGCAGATGAAGGCGTTCGCTTACATCAGCATCATCGAGGTGGTCTTGAAGTTGCTGGTGGCCTATTTGTTACTGATCTCCCCTGTCGATAAGCTTTGGCTATACGCCTTGAGCATGGTGTTGGTGGCCTTGATCGTGCGTTTCACCTATGTGCTCTATTGCAAGCGTCATTTTGCGGAGTGCCGTTTCCTGTGGGGCTTCGACAGGCGATTGCTTTCCCGCATGTTCGCTTTTTCTGGTTGGGCGTTCTTGGGGAATGGGGCCATCGTGCTGAAAGACCAAGGAAGCAACGTCCTTTTAAACCTGTTTGGTGGTCCCGCTGTCAATGCCGCACGGGGGATCGCTATGCAAGTCAACGCGGCGGTGTATAGCTTCGTCATGAATTTCATGCAAGCCTCGAATCCGCAAATCACCAAGAACTACGCCTCCGGGAATCTGGAGGCGATGTATTCCCTGATCATCCGGTGCAGCAAGTTCAGCTTTTTTATCATGTTGATGATCTTGTTGCCCCTTTGTGCGGGCGTTGATTATGTGTTGCGGTTGTGGTTGGTCGATGTCCCCGCCCATACGGTGAATTTCGTGGTACTTACCCTTCTGTACTCACTCGTGGAGTGTTTTTTGAACCCCCTTATAACAGGTATGCTGGCACAGGGGAACATAAAATCTTTCGAGATAGGTTTGGCAAGTCTCTATACGGTTAATTTCATGGCTTCGTATGTTTGCTTGAAGCTAGGGATGCCTGTGGAGACGGTTTTTGTGCTGAACATTGTTTTTAAGGCTCTTGTGCTTGTCGTGCTGCTCATCCACTCCAAATTGAAGTTCGCTTTTCCGGTAGCAC
>NZ_FR885321.1:191106-196839 GCF_000436315.1 Parabacteroides sp. CAG:2
TATTCCTGCTGTCCGCGTTGTTCATTTATATTCTTCCCGGAAAGGAATACGGGGGTCTCGTCTGTTTTGGGGTAAGGACATTTGCGATCATGGCTTTCATCGGCGTGGCCGTGATACTCATCGGCATGACCCGGGAGGAGAGGGATTATGTGGTGAGAATATTAAAAGAGAGACTATCCCGCGCTCAGTGAAAGCTTTCGGGAATAAAGATGTAATCAAATTAATATACAGATGAATAAGACAATTGAGATCACGAAAGTGGTCGCTGTTGGCGACACTATCCAGTATGAGATATGCGATTCTACGGGCTTGAGTCTTCTTAAAAGCCGGAGGGTGGAGGCATGGGTGAAGTTCCATCATGCTGAGGGCTTTCCCTTTTCCTTGCGCGACTTGCCGGAATCCATCTTGGCTATCCCTATCTCGCTGTACTTATTACCGGCTACGTGGTTCTATGGGGTGGATCTGGTTGTCCCGTCCATGGATAAGACGTTGTATGAGTGTTTGCCGAATATTTATGAGACTTATTCCCGGATTTACGGTCCCTTTAAGAAGGTGTGGAGCGGGAGGGTGAGACCCGGAGCCGTGGTGGAGAATAAGATGGGAAAGAGCGGGTTTGATACGATCGTGTTCTTTTCCGGGGGCATAGATGCGGTACATGCCGGGATAAATAATCCAGGAAAGAGGAGTGTCTTGGTGAGTGTGCCAAGTATCGAGGCTATGGCAAAGACGAAGAAAGAAGACACCGGTGAGGATTTCCTCCAGGTCAAGTCTCGTCTCATCCGTGAGTTTTCCGCCGTTTCAGGCAGTGATTGGCTTCTGATCACGAATAATTTCCAAGCCGATGTTTTTGATGACGATCGGATATGGGCGGAGTTGAAGAACGCTTTCGCCCTCAGTAGCGAGGCGTTCCGTTTCGATGGATGGTTTGGCATGAAATATCTGGGGAACCTGCTTTCCGCCGCGCCTTTTGCTTATGCGCTGGGTATTAGATATTTAGTTATGGGAAGTACCTTTGAGCAGTTAGAGGATAATCATGCCTCCAATTTGGACGGGGCGAATCCGGAGCTGTCGGATTCATTCAAGTTCGCGGAGGTTTCCTTCACCGAGCAGGATGGTCTTTATGTGCGGCGTTCACTGAAAGCGAGGAATATCGTGGAGTGGTGTAAGGCACGGGGGGAGCGAACCATGCTTTGGACTTGTTTTGATGACGAGACGGAGCAGTGTGGCACGTGCATTAAATGTGTGAGGACGCAGCTTAATATCCTGTGCGCGGGAGAGAATCCGGCAGATTGGGGATTTAAGAAGTTCGACGAGAAGCGATTCTCCCGTCACGTTCGTCTCTATCAATATTGCGAGCGGAATTTATGCTGGCTTTGGGATATCGTGGATTCCATCGATGACACAGTGACCTATCCTTATTGCGATAAACTGTTACATTGGCTGAAAGGTGTGGGCTATAAACGCTATTCCCAAAGAGCGAAAAGGGCTTTCTATGTGAAAATGCTCCTCCGGATTCACCGATACCCCCATTACGTGAAGGCGATCTTCTTGAAACTGATGGGGAAGAGGCGGTAATGTAGGATCAATAGGCTGGATAAAAATAAGGAAATATGTCATTTAAACGTAAGGTAAAGGGGATGATTAAGTTCATTCTCAATAATATTCCTGCCCGGAAGTTTGACGTTCGGGTGGTAAGTCTCGCTCCGAACGAGTTGTTGAAGGGGCGTGTGGCTCTGATCACGGGCGGAACGAGCGGGATAGGTTTCCATATGGCGAAAGCGTTTTTACGGAGTGGTGCGGCGGTCGTGATAACGGGTCGTAGTGAAGAGCGCTTGCGACTGGCCTGTGGGGAATTGAACGAGGATGATCATTACAAAGGCCGTTTGTTCGATTTGGTAATGGATAATACAAGGGTGGACTTATTCCATGATCGTTTTCAAAAGGCGTTAGATAAAGTGGGATCCGGAGGATTTCCGCATATAGATATATTGGTGAACAATGCGGGTGTGCTAGGTGCCTCGATGCCCAATGCCACGGAAGAAGCGTTTGACAAGGTGATAGATACGAACCTTAAAGGCGTATTCTTCTTATCGCAACTGTTTGGCGGATATTTGAAAGCGAATAAGGTGGAAGGGAATATCCTGAATGTAGGTTCGTCCTCTTGCTTGCGTCCTGCGACTTCCGCTTATACGCTTTCCAAGTGGGGAATACGAGGCCTGACGCTTGGACTTGCCAAGAGCCTTGCCCCTTATGGTGTTACGGTGAACGGGATAGCGCCCGGGCCTACGGCCACCCCGATGTTGTTGAAAGATGGTCAAGGTAATATCACGAATAAGGGGAATCCGATAGGGCGCTATGCCTTGCCGGAAGAGATAGCTAACATGGCGGTAGTGTTGGTAAGCCCAATGGGACGGACGATAGTCGGAGATATGGTTTATATGACAGGGGGAGCCGCAACTGTCACTTATGATGATATGGATTATACTTTTTAGAAAACAGGAATATGGATGGAAAATATTATAGCTCGGAACGTAGTGTCCAGCTCCTTATCTCGTTGCTTAAGCAGCACGGAATCAAGAAAATCGTTGCGTCTCCAGGAACTACGAATCTTTCGTTTGTCGCGAGTTTACAACAGGATGAGTGGTTTGAGGTGTATTCGAGCGTGGACGAGCGTAGTGCAGCGTATCTGGCGTGTGGTATGGCGGAGGAATCGGGCGAGCCCGTGGTGTTGAGCTGTACGGGGGCGACGGCTTCCCGTAATTATATCCCGGGACTAACCGAGGCTTATTATCGAAAGTTGCCGGTACTGGCCGTCACGAGCACGCAGGATATTTCCCGGATCGGCCATCATATCGCACAGGTGATAGACCGGCGCGTCATACAGAACGACATCGCTCTCTTGAGCGAGTATATACCTGCGACGGACGACAGCGTGAAGGAGTGGAGTAACACGGTGAGGATAAACTGCGCCTTGCTGGAGTTGCGTCATCGCGGCGGAGGCCCAGTGCACCTGAATATGGAGACCACCTACAGCCGCGATTATTCGGTTAGGGAATTGCCGCAGGCACGGATGATCCGCCGTGTCATGCCGAAAGACCTGTTCCCCGAGTTACCCAAGGGGCGTGTGGCGGTCGTTGTCGGCACGCACCGGAAATTCACTGATCCGGAGACGGCGGCTCTCGACGCTTTCTGCTCCACCTACGATGCGGTGGTGTTCACGGATCATACCAGCGGCTACAAAGGGAAATACCGGGTCCCGGTCTCCATCCTCTCCTCGCAAGAGAAGGACTATTGCGACTTGGTGAGCATGGATCTGCTGATACATATCGGAGAGGTATCCGGAGGTTATATAGGAATGCGCCCCCAGGAGGTGTGGCGTGTGAACCCGGACGGAGCGCTTCGCGATACCTATCGTAAACTGACCTGCGTGTTCGAGATGGAGGAGCGGGCGTTTTTCGAGCGTTACGCGGATACCGCGTCTGCGGGGCGTCAAGGCTACCTGGACGCTTGCCGGGAGGAACTAAGAGCCATTTGGGCGAAAGTGCCGAAAAGCGCCTTGCCGTTCTCGAACGTATGGATAGCCCATGAGACGGCAGGTCGTATCCCTGAGGGAAGCGTGCTCTTCTTGGGTATCCTCAATACGTTGCGTACATGGAACTACTTCGACCTGCCCGATTCGGTGTACGGATACGCCAATACCGGCGGGGTGGGGTGTACGGATACGCCAATACCGGCGGTTTCGGCATAGACGGCTATATCTCCTCGTTCATGGGCGCTTCCTGGGTACATCCGGACAAGCTCTATTTCTGCGTGGCGGGCGACTTGGCCTTTTTCTACGACATGAATGTGCTGGGAAACCGTCATGTAGGGAGGAACGTCCGCATCTTGCTAGTCAATAACGGCAAAGGGACGGAGTTTCGCAACTACATGCATCCCGGCGCCGCCTTCGGCGAGGCGGCGGACGATTACATCGCCGCGGCCGGTCACTATGGCAATAAGTCGCGCCAATTGGTGCGCCACTATGCGGAGGATCTGGGATATGAATACCTTTCGGCCGAGAATAAGGAGGATTATTTGAGGCAACTCGACCGTTTCCTCGCTCCGGGTCTCACCGATCGTCCCATGCTGTTCGAGGTATTCACCGACAGCCGGGACGAGAGCGATGCCATACGGATCATGAACAACTTGAACGTATCGACCAAAGGCGTATTGAAAGAGGCGATGAAGAGCGTGGTAGGAGAAAAGGGGAAAGAGATGATCAAGAAGGTGATGGGGAGATGAAAGAGAGAGAGAGCTGGTTCGATTTTCTTCGGGGTGTGGCCGTTTTGATGGTCATAGCGATCCATACGTTTGCCGCCACTTCGCAAAAAGAGGAAATGGTTGGAGACGCACTGATTGTATCTAGGCAGATGTTGAATTGCGCTGTACCCCTGTTTTTGGCCATATCTGGTTATTTCCTTGCAAAAAAGCAAGGCGAGCGGTCGTATGCGCGATTCTTGAAACATCAAATCCCCAAGATCTATATACCTACTCTAATCTGGTCTTTACCTTATTGGGCCCTCTATGTGTGGCAGGGTAATGATTGGATGAAAGGCATGATCCTATTCCTCGCCTGCGGCTTCTCCATCTATTATTTCATAGCCCTTATCATTCAATACTATGTATTGCTTCCGGTGTTACGAAAGGTTAATATGGGGGGTAATTTTAGCATTCGTTATCACTATGGTGGCTATAATACTAGTCACTTATTTAGATTTAGTCAAAGGATATGGCATGAGTTCCTTGGAAAAGGGTGGCCTGTTTCCCGTATGGCTCCTGTTTTTTGTGATGGGGGTTTATCTAGGCAATAGAAAAGAGCGTGCTTATCGGCTTTGGCCATGGCTTTTTGTAATGGGTATAGGTCTGTTCCTCTCGTTTTTGGAAACCAAATGGTTGTATCCTTTGTACCATATGGGATATGGCATAAAGGCCTCCGCGCATCTCTATTCGTTGGCGGTAATCATGGTATTGTTTTCCGAGAAGACTCAGCGGAAGTTTACCTCCTTTGGCCTTTGGTTTAGACTATTGGTCTGGTTGGGACAGATCTCGTTTGGGATATACCTTATCCATTGCTTTTTTATCATGGTATTGAGTCGCTTGCCCTTTCATTGGGATTGGTTCTCACAGACATTCGTAGTGTTGGCTCTCTCCTCATGCCTTGTATATGGCGTACGAAGAGTCTTGCCATCGGTGGCTCGCAGGGTAGGATTTTAAAAGGACTCGAATGATTGGGTTCTGCTGTCTTTTTACAGGGTGCGCTGCAATACAACAGTGCCCTTTCCGCCTAATGTGAGGTGATTGTAACCCGAAATACGAAAGATTTCTAATTTTTAGAACGTTTATCTCTATTGGGTGATGGCCGTCCGGCTGTCGCTTTGATAACTTTATACTTATAAATCAGTAATTCATGGATCAGCAATCCGCAGTTTCGAGGAAGAAAATAAAATATAGACTATGAGAATAGGAATCGTTACGTTTTGGCAAAGCGGTGACAATTATGGGCAGCAATTGCAGTGTTGGGCTTTGCAGCGTTATTTAAAAGGGATTGGCCATGAGCCATTCTTAATACGTTACCTCTATAAAGAACCACTTTGGAGAAAGTGCTTGAAGCTTATGGCGAAGACGGTTCTCGTCTATCCGCTCCTGCGTTGGTGGAGGCATCGCGAGGTCAGGCGCATGGAGGCTGTTAATCGG
>NZ_FR885321.1:196955-242707 GCF_000436315.1 Parabacteroides sp. CAG:2
CGGAAGGATCCTCCAACGGCAGATCTCTATATAACGGGTAGCGACCAGGTATGGCATCCCGTGCTTTTGAGACGGAAAGACGATCGGGCCTATTGGCTGGATTTCGGATCGGATCGGATAAGGCGTATCGCATACGCGGCTAGTTTCGGATCGGATCAATGTCCTTTAAGGCTTCAAGCGGAACTCACCGCTAGATTGTCTCGGTTCGATATCCTGTCCGTACGCGAGGAAAGCGGGGTCGCTATCTGCCAAGCGGTCGGGAAAGAGGCGGTACATGTGCTCGATCCGACCTTGTTGCTTGCGAAGGAGGAGTATCTGTCTCTTTCACGAGATATACCCCCAAGCCCTTCTCCTTACATTTTTATATATAGTATCAATATTTCAAGTAATGAGGAGATATGTTGGCCGGAGCTTCGAGGTTTCACAGAGAGAGAGGGACTATCGTTGGTGGTGACACCCGCCAGCGGATATTTACCCGGTCGTGAACTATTTCAAGGGGTGGAATATCGTTACGCCACTATTCCGGAATGGCTTTCCCTTATCCGGCATTCCGGCCTTGTGGTGACCACCTCTTTTCATGGGGTGGCTTTCTGTATCCTGTTCCATAAGCCTTTCGTTTATTTCCCTTTGTCCGGCACGCATGCCAAAGGGAACAGCCGTGTATTAAACATGCTTTCCAAACTAAGCTTGTCGGATAACGTCTGGAAAGCCCCCGGAGATTTTGAACGGATTTATCATCTCCCGATAGATTGGGACAAGATAGAGGAGTCGCTGGCACCTTTACGTGAGCGATCCGTGACGTTTCTGCGGGAAGCGTTGAAGTAATGATTTCGTGAATATGAAAATTGGTTATTTGTCTCTATAGTACTATGATAGAAACATTTATCTTATATAATGCCATATTGTTGCTGTCCGTATTATTCGCATATTATGCAGAACATTCTAAAACGAGACGCTCACGTATCCTTGCTCGTTACAGCCTCTTTATGGTACTTTTCGTGCCCTCTGTTCTACGATATGATATTGGTACTGATTATGCAAGTTATGTGGATTCTTTTAATTTTTCTTCCGAATACAAACAAACAGAAATAGTTTTTTATGCTTTGATCCTTTTTTTAAGGAATCTTCAGTTGCCTGCGCATAGCCTTTTCGTTTGTTCTGCATTTATAACCTATTTTCCTTTGCTGTTCTTGCAAAGAAAGAACTATACGTGGAAAATTTTGATGTATGTGTTGTTGTGCTATTTATTGTCTTATTCTGCGATAAGGAATATGATTTCTTTGTCTCTCGTAATCTTAGCATTCGATTTGTTTTTTAGAGGTAAAAGATGGGGGGCTTTCATAATATATCCATTGTCTGTCTTGTTTCATGCTTCCTCATTTGTTTTCCTGCCATTCTTTTTTGTAAATAGGATGCATTGCAATAGAATTATTCTCCTGCTCATTTCATCGTTTTTATTATGTATATGTTATACAGATATGTTTTTTGTTTTGTTGAACAATGACTTGTTCTTGAATTCATATTATGGAGGATATATGTTTAGTGTTTATGGGGTTGAGCCTTCCTATAATACGGGATATGGTGCGTTTTCGAAAATATTGTTTGCGGCGATAGTTTTTTTGTCTGTCTTGTTCTCGAAGACTAAAGATAATGCTGTGATTTATTTTTCATTGTTTTATTTTATATCATTGGTCTTAATGACAAAGGTTAGTATTTTTTTAAGATTGGCAGATGCAGCTGCAATAACATTGGTGTTTGCTCTCCCCTTATGCTTGAGTGTATGGCGTGAGAAAAAGATTATAGCTTTGAAATATCTCATGGTGTTGTTTTATGTTGTTTTATTTGAGATGTTTATTTATGCTAATAATAGGGGCCTAAAAGAAGGAAATGTTGGTGTTTCTCCTTATCAAACAATATTTTGTGAATAATTATGAGAGTTGCTTTTTTATTGAATGATGCGGGATTGTATGGAGCAAATCTTTCGCTTTCTAATATGATTAAGTCGTATGGCTTTAAGGATTGTTTGGTTTTGTCTCCATCAGAAGGCCCTTTCTTGTCGCTGTTGAAAGAAATGGGCGTATCGTATAAGGTTGTTCCATTTAAATTTAATATGGCGACTTATAATAAGAATTTTTTAAGTTTTATATTATATCCTGTTAGGTTTTGTTATTATTGGATTCTTAACAAGTATTCTTATCCTTTGATATTAAAAATTATAGAAGAGAATGGTATAGATGTTATTCATTCGAATAATAGTTGGATTAGTATTGGCTTTGAAATCGCAAAACAAAAGCGGATTAAGCATGTTTGGCATTTGAGAGAAATGTCAGATTTACATTTCTATATGCGGTCATTTAAACCTTTTGAAAAGTTATGTGAGGATTTCAATAATTCGGATTCTGTCATTTGTGTGTCTGAAGCGGTAAAGAGGCATTTTCATATTCGGAATAAGAACGCAGTGGTTCTTTACGATGCGGTCGATTCTATCCGTAATATTCAAGATGTGCATTATGAGAAGGAGAATTATTTCTTGTATTGTGGTGGCTTAAGTGAAAATAAAGGTGTTTTGGATGCTATATCGTCATTTTCAAAAGTGTCACGCAATCGCAATATTCGGCTGTATATAGCGGGAACCGGATCTGCTCATTTCGTCAAGAAGATGAAATCGCTTATAGAAAAAGAGGGGATAGAGGGAAAAGTCGTCTTGTTGGGATACCGTACGGATGCCAAGGAGTTGATGAGGAAAGCGGTTGCATTATTAATGTGTTCCTGGCATGAGGCATACGGGCGAGTGACGGTGGAGGCTATGATGAATGATTGCGTGGTTATCGGAAGGAATTCGGGTGGGACATCGGAATTGATAGAACATGAGGAAACCGGATTCTTGTTTGATTCGAATAGCGAATTGGAGGCATTGATGGAGAAAGTCTTGGATATGGATACGACCATTATTCGAGATAAAGCGAGGGAGAAAGCCATTCACTCGTTTACGGAGGAGGTCTATGGCGAGCAATTAAAAAAGGTCTATGATAATTTGTTAATTCAAAACCACAAAACAACACAGGAATGAGTATCAAGTCTTACAAGCAATATATCGATAGATGCGAGGTTGTTTCTTTCGATGTGTTCGACACGCTGATAAAAAGGAACGTAAGGACACCCAAAGATGTGTTCTCGTTGGTGGAAAGAGAGGCGTTAAAACGTTTCGGTGTCTCTATGGAAGGATTCAGGGATAAGCGTGTATGTGCGGAGCGAACGGCCCGCGAATTGTCCGATCGCGAGGAGATCTCGTTTGGGGAAATTTACGATCAATTGCCTTATGAGGAGGAGATTAAATCGTCCTTATCGCAGCTGGAACTGGAGATGGAGTATGCGTTGACTACCGTGAATCTAGAAATCAAGGAGGTTTATAAGTATGCCATTGACCGGGGGAAAGAGGTGATTATCGTCTCCGATATGTATTTGGATCGGGCTTTTATTGAGCGTCTTTTATTGAAATGCGGTTATAACCAGTATAAGAAAATATACGTCTCCTCGGAGACCGGAGTCCAAAAATATACCGGCAATATGTATAGGATGATATTGCGGGAGAACTCATACAGCCCCGGAAAAATAGTACATATAGGGGATGCTTTGATGGCGGATTATATACGTCCGAAATTGTCCGGTATCCGATCCGTTCATATACCAAGAGAGGTCAACCATACGCTTTATTGTCGGAAATCTAAAACGGGAGAACTCGATTCGGATTCTTTGTATAGCTTTATCAATAATACGGTATCGGAATCGGGTGATCGTTTGTTTCGTATCGGATATGAGACCTTGGGACCTCTTTTGTATGGGTTTTGTGTTTGGCTGCATGAATATAAATTACGTTTGGGAATCGATAAGTTTCTGTTCCTTTCTCGTGACGGACAAATCATGCGTGCCGCTTATAAGATATTATATCCTAAGGAGGATACTGAATATGTATATGCTTCAAGGAGAAGTTTATTAGTCCCGATATTACGCCATTGCAAGGATATAAAAGCCATGTTGGACAGGCTCTCTATATATCGTTATACATCGGTCAGAACGATGTTGGATTTGTTGGGGTTAGATTATAAGGAATATGTCTTGGCACTTGGTCGTTATGGACTTGATCTGGATGATTCTTTTTTGAAAAAAGATTTTTTAGAGAATAAGGATTTATCGAGTTTCCTAAAGGAATTACTTCCCGATATTATTGAGAATTCGGAAGAAGAATTTCTCTCTTTACAGTACTACATCGATCGTTTAAACCTATCCGGAAAAGTAGGGATTATCGATATAGGTTGGCGGGGACGTTTACAGAAGGCTTTGGAGGAAATGTTGCCGGAACTAGGAAAGAATATGGAAATTATGGGATTCTATCTAGGTATCATGTTGGATAAGGAAAACGCTTTCGGCTATCTGTATGGCTCGGAAGATTCCGAGGAAAAGGTGATGGTGCGATCCTTCGAGGGGTTACTGGAGATGTTGTTCAGTGCGGATCACGGCTCGGTGAAACGGTATAAATCGGATCAAACTATTGAATTGTATGATTTTGAATATGATGGGAACAGTAAGTTGAGAAATGATTTCAAGGATCTCCTAAAGATACGGGAGGGGGCTTTATGCTTTGTCAAGCGGTTCTGTGAGAATTCCTTGTCGGATGTCATCCGCTGGGACAAGACGATGGCTTTCGATGCGATCTGCCGTTTGGGAACGGAAACCCGTCAGTCGGACTTAAATCGGTTCGGAAATTGGTCTTTTTATGCCAATAATACGATTTCCCCGTTGGCTAAACCTAATCGTGGCGTTTACTTCAGTTTTTTGAAATTGAAAAAGGGTATTTCCTCATCACCTTGGAAAATAGGTTATTTAAAACGTTTTCTAAAGATACCGTTGCCGTATTTGAGAATATATAAGTGGTTTATGCATGATCAATAGTAGATAAGGAAACCGATAGGCTTACAAAAAGGATCTTATTCTTTGTGCCTGTTGACAGATTCCTCAAATAATAATTTTAAACCATATAGAGATGATTTATGATTACCTTATCGTCGGTTCCGGTCTCTTTGGAACCACAATGGCCTACCTCCTTCATCAAAAAGGATATAAATGTTTGGTTATAGACAAGCGCTCGCATATAGGGGGTAATGTCTATACGGAGTCCGTGAATGGCATCAACGTACATAAGTATGGGGCGCATATTTTTCATACCAGTGACAGGAGGGTATGGGAGTTCGTGAACTCGTTGGTTGAGTTCAATCGGTACACCAACTCTCCTGTGGCAAATTATAAGGGAAAACTGTATAATTTGCCTTTCAATATGAATACTTTCTATCAGATGTGGGGGGTGACGACCCCGGAGGAGGCTAAGGAGATGATAGAGAAGCAACGGAGAGAGTCCGGAATCCTTAGCCCTAAGAATTTGGAAGAACAGGCTATATCTTTGATCGGGAAGGATATTTATTATACGCTGATCAAGGATTATACAGAAAAACAATGGGGACGTAAGGCTACGGAACTTCCTGCGTTTATCATTAAACGACTTCCTGTGCGTTTCACTTTCGATAATAATTATTTCAATGATAAGTATCAAGGTATCCCGGAGGGCGGATACACGAGGATGATCGAGAAAATGCTAGATGGCGTGGAGGTTCGTTTGAATACGGATTATTTCGGGAATCGAGAATATTTTGATTCGATAGCGGATCGGGTAATCTACACGGGGGAGATTGATCGCTTCTTTGATTATCGCTTTGGGTATTTGGAGTATCGAACCGTGAGTTTCGAAACAGAGTTATTGGAAGGTGTTCCTAATTTCCAAGGGAATGCCGTGGTGAACTATACGGATGCCGATACTCCTTATACCCGTATTATCGAACATAAACATTTTGAGTTTGGACAACAACCGGACACGGTGATCTCAAGGGAGAATTCCAAGGAGTGGAGACCGGGGGATGAGCCTTATTATCCGGTGAACGATAAACGGAACAGTGAGTTGTATGTTCGGTACAAGGCCTTGGCAGACGCACAAGAGAAGGTGGTCTTTGGCGGTCGGCTGGCGGAATATAAATATTATGATATGCATCAGGTGATCGCAAATGCGTTGGAGTTGGCGGAAAAATTTAATTAAACTTGGAATGATTATGGGAAAGAAACTCACGCAAGTTTCATTTTTATTTGTTTTTGCAACACTGTTGGTTGTGATAGGCCATGCGGATATTACCTTGGATTACAGAGATCTCTGGATTTATAAATGGGTGTATTCATTTCATATGCCTCTTTTCTTTTTCTTGTCTGGATTCTTGTTTGCGTATACATATCCAGCAAATAAAATGCAAGGAATGAGATTCTTTCCATTCATGAGGAAAAAGGTCAAGCGGCTCTTATTGCCTTTCTTATTTATTAATAGTGTGATTTTTGTTATTAAGTCACGTTTTGTTCCTGCGGAGTTGATGCAGAATCCGTTGACGTTTAGTTTCTCCTCGTGGGTGGAGAGTATGCTTTGGTATCCGATTGGATTTATGTGGTTTTTACCGACGTTGTTCATGATATTCGTATTCTTTTCGCTTTTAAGGAAATGGATATATGTTAACGTATATTTACAAATGGGGGGGGTAATTTTGCTGTTTGTGTTAAGTTATGTGATGCCTAATATGCAGTTTATGCAAATATCGGTTGCTGTTCATTACTCCGCTTATTTCGGTTTGGGAATTCTTTATTGTATTTATAAGGGGAGGATAGATGCTATTCTGCTACGATATAAGTATGGAATGTTTTTGGGATCGTTTGCTTTATCCGCTAGCTTATTGCCATGGAAATTGGTTGCCGCATTAGTAGGTATCGTATTCAGCCTGATTTTATCGCTTATAGTGGAGAAGCGTAGCGGGGTAGGCTTGATACATCTATCCGACTACACCTATACTGTGTTCCTGCTTTCTTATTTCCCGCAGATGCTTGTGCGCGGACCTATTGCCCATGCTTTTCCGGAGGTGAACCAATATCTGTTTTCGTGTGTCTCGTTTGTGTTGGGATTCTCGTTACCCATCCTCTTTGGCGTGATATATCGTAGGGTAAAGGATGCGAATAGGCTGACAAGATTTGTCGGTCTTTTGGTGGGATTATGATTATAAAGAGAAAAATATAATACAATGTCTGAAAATATGGAAAAGGGATTGGTCTCGATCATTACCCCTATGTATAAAGGGGCTGAGTTTGTTGGCGATACGATAGAATCTGTCTTGAAGCAAACGTATACGAATTGGGAGATGATTATCGTAGATGATTGCTCGCCGGATGATGGGGCGGGGATCAACGTCGTGAAGCGGTATGCGGATCCGCGGATCAAATTGATAGAGAGCAAGGTGAACAAAGGTTCTTCTGGGGCGAGGAATATTGCGTTGAAAGAGGCGAAAGGACAGTATATAGCGTTCTTGGATTCGGATGATATGTGGCCGGAAGAGTATTTGGAATCACAAGTGAATTTTTTGCAAACGGAGAAAGCTATTATAGTTTATGCTTCAGTACAACATATAGAAGAACATTCTAAGCGATACTTGGGAGTTCCATTTCCCCGTCCGAAAAAGGTTAAATATGATGATTTGTTAAAATTATGTCCGATTTGTCCTTCTGCTACGGTTTATGATGTGTCCAAATCGAAGAAATATTATTTTGATGAGCAATTAGGGAGTCTCAGGGATGATTATGTTTATTGGCTAAAAATCCTGAAAGAGGTACCATATGCTTATGGAAATTTGACTGTAACAATCTCCTATAGAGATAGGGTCACGGCAGTTACTTCTAATAAAATAAGAATGATAAAGCCTCAGTGGCTGGTACTTCGAAGAGTAGAAAAATTATCATTAATAAAAAGTTTGTATTGTTTAGTTTATTGGGGAATAGTAGGGGTCGTAAGAGAAAAATTGTACTATAAGCTTTAATAGTTTATGTTATACCGCTAGATATGAATATTTTGTTACTGGATGCTCATACGGTTCAATCCATTTCCGTAGCTCGTTCTTTGAAAGAGAATGGTCATGTTATATTTGGTTTCATTGAATCTAGGTTATCTTATGGTTATGTCTCTAGGTTTGTAGATCATAAGATCCTTTGTCCTATCTTGCGTGATGCTCCCTCTGAATACTTGAATTTTTTAGTTGATTTCTTGGGGAAAAATCCACAAGATGTTATTATTCCAATGTATAATGATAGCGCAGAGTTGTTGAGCCAAAATAAGGAGAGGATAGAAAATTCTTTTTCCGTGAAGTGTGCCATTCCACATTATGATACTTTTATAAAGGCACATGACAAAGAAAGATTGATGGATGTTTGCAAGCAACGATCATTTCCACACCCTCGGACTGCATTTCTTTCGTCAAAAAATCTGCATGAAGTAGTATCTTATGTTGGCTTTCCTGCTTTAATCAAACCGAATATTTCATCTGGGGCTAGAGGGATTATGCTTGTGCATGAAGAGAAAGAGCTATTAGACAAATGGCCTGCCATAGAACGAGATTTTGGTCGTTGCACTTTACAGGAATATGTTGATCATACAGGGATCTATTATAATGTGATGCTTTATCGTGATAAGAGCGGGGGGTGCCATGAAGCCGTAATTATTCGAATCATGCGTTATTTCCCTTTAAAAGGAGGGACTAGTTGTTATTGTGAGACGATTCAAAATGAGACTTTGGTCTGCATCTGTAAAGATATTTTAGATGCTTTGGATTGGGTTGGTTTTGCCGACTTTGATATTATGGAGAGCAAATCGGGGGAATATAAAGTTATAGAAATAAATCCTCGTGTACCGGCAAGTATACATGCTGCATATATAGCAGGAGTTAATTATCCGGAAATGATCGTTCATGATATGAAGGATGAACCGATCTTAACTTATACTTATCATATCGGAAAAGTATTACGTTTTTGGGGACTGGATGTTATGTGGTTTATCTTTTCTCCCCAAAGATTTAGTTCCCATCCCTCTTGGTTCTGCTTTTTAGGTAAGAATATATTTTATCAGGATGGATCTTTAAAAGACCCTTTACCAATGTTGATGGGTATATTATCTGGTTTGGTGAAATATCTGAATCCTTCTTTTCGAAAATCTAAATTAAGATCTTGATTTAACAAAATATGAACATACTAACTTTCGACATCGAGGAATGGTTTCATCTCCTCGATAACGATTCTACACGCTCTGAAGAGCAGTGGAAAGGGTTTGAAGTGCGTATCTATGAGAATATGGAGCGCATTTTTCGTATCTTGGAGGAGACTGATACGAAGGCTACTTTTTTCGTGATCGGCTGGATCGCCAAGACATATCCGGATATCGTGAGGCAGATCGCATCCAAGTATCAGGTGGGAAGCCATACGATGAATCATCAGTTAGTGTGGCAACAATCGAGGGAGGCATTCAAAGAGGATGTCTCTTCTTCCATAAAATTGCTGGAGGATATAACGGGACAGAAGGTAGAGGCTTTTCGTGCGCCGGGCTTCTCGATCCGTGAGAGCGAGGGGTGGGCTTTCGAGATATTGCATGAATTGGGAATTCGTATGGATAGCTCGGTTTTTCCTGCGCATCATGCGCATGGAGGAATGCCATCATATGTTTCTGCGGTGCCTAGCTGGGTGGAATATAACGGAATAAGGATGAAAGAATTCCCGATCGTGTATCGTAAGATATTGGGAAAGCATATCGTTTTCTCTGGAGGAGGCTATTTCCGCTTGGTTCCCTATAGATTATTGAGGAAATGGACACGTGAATGTCCGGAATATTTGTTGGCTTACATCCATCCTCGTGATCTGGATGCGGAGCAACCGATGATTGAGGACTTAAATTATATCCGTCGTTTCAAATCGTATTATGGCTTGCGTGGAGCGGAAGAGAAATTGAAACGATGGCTTATGGATTTTGATTTTATGGACTTACGTACGGCGGATGGTCTGATAGATTGGAAGGCAGCTCCTATTGTCGAAATTACTCCCAGTCTTTGTTCCGCAACAAATCTCCGCAGCCAGTCCTAACCTCTTCAATGATTCGTATGCAGCGCGGTTTATTCATCTTGTTTTTAGTACCGATGGTTATCATGTCTTGAATGGTGGGATGTCCGGTTCCATTGACCGAAGTCGCATGTTCACCATTATAACCCTCTGTGCATAGGGTGAGATCGTAGGCGGGAGCAAGATGCCATTGCCATGTGCTGGTATCACTTTTCTGTATTGTGAAACTGAAATTCTTGCAATGATCATCTTTGTTGTCTGTGAAATAGTTGAAAACCATACGACGAAACATTTCTTCCACTTCTAAAGGATTCTGCGTTAGATAGCCAGTTAGGGCCAGTAAGTTGCTATAATCGAGAATTGGGTTGGATAGTGGAATGTTAAGCAGCCCTCCGGCTGTGACTGTATGCAAACGTTCTCCATCTTGCGAGATGTCGAAGCGGCGTGTCGTGAAATACTTACCGTTGATCAGTTTGAAGTCTGGAACGCGGATGCCACATTGTCGTGCTAACTCATTGTAATGAAATTCTATCAATCCCATGTCTTGAGGGTCGTATGTATGGCGGAACTTCACCATCCAATGCCCTTCATTGTTGGAGAACAATGCCTTGGGTCTGCATCCGCCGCTATTTCGGCTGTTAAAAAGAAGAAGTTCTACGTCATCGTCGTTCTTCTCATGCAACACTTCTAAGGCCTTTTCTTGCAGCAGATCGAAATCAAGGGGCTCATGCGAAGTACCTATGCTGGTTTCCGGTTCGTATGTGAGTGCTCCCATACCCCCATTTCCCACTAGACTTAGACGGTCGAGCGCTGACAATTGGGTATCGTTGATGCCTTCTTTGAGCAAGGCCTTATGCAAGAGGTTGCGACCATAGCCATCGGGCAGACTGTCTTCGAAAACACCGAAATTCCCATAAAAAGGTGAGGGCTTTGCGATGAACAATCCCGGTTTCAGCGGAAGTTCCAATGGGGATATACTGAAACCGTTGGAAAGCCATGCTTTATCGTATTCAAAGGCACACTGTTTGTTGTCGGGAGTGAGCGAAAGCGTCCCGACTATCTGTTCGTGATACTTTACGATAAGTCTTTCTATTTTTTTGATTCTCATTACTTATGTACTTTTTTCTTGTTGGTATTCTTGCGGATTTGTAGTAGCTCCTCCATGGTGGAGTATTTTGGTTCGGAAAAAAGCTTCTTTATCTCCGAAGTGTAACCTAATGCCATTGCTATGCCGATAAGGTTCTTGAGTGAGATAAGACCTTTCTGTTCGAATCGCACGATATTACTGACTGCTACACCTGCCTTCTCCGACACTTGTTCGCGTGTCAGATTCTTCTCTATACGTCGCTTGCGGAAGTCGTTGGCTATTTCTTTAGCGATCTCATCCGGGTTGTCTAGCGTATAGTTGTCAAGAACTGATAACATATTATTTGTTTCCTGCATCTTTATTTGGATAATAGTAATATATTATTAGTTGCAAAGGTAGTAAAAAGCTCTGTATTCTCATCGTCTTATGCGTGGCTTTTTAAAAGTTCAAGAAGATGTTTGTGGAATTAAATAAAAAACTCTATCTTTGCACTCGATTTTCCGCAGAGGGTAAATAAGTGGAGCCGGAGACGGAGCCCACCCCCGGGACCTAACCTGTTTAAAAGATTTTAAGACAGATGTACGTAATCGTAGAAATTAACGGACAACAGTTCAAGGCTGAGCAAGGCAAGAAATTGTTCGTTCATCACATTCAGAACGCGGAAAGCGGTGCTGTTGTGGAGTTTGACAAGGTGTTGTTAGTAGATAACAACGGTGAGGTAACAGTGGGTGTTCCTACTGTAGAGGGCGCAAAGGTAGTATGCGAGGTATTATCTCCGCTGGTAAAAGGTGACAAGGTGCTGGTATTCCACAAGAAGAGAAGAAAAGGTTACCGTAAATTGAACGGTCACCGTCAGCAGTTCACTGAGGTGAGTATTAAAGAAGTTATTGCTTAACGTTTAAAGGAGAAGAAAAGAAATGGCACATAAAAAAGGTGTGGGTAGTTCTAAGAACGGCCGTGAATCACAAAGTAAAAGATTAGGTGTTAAGCTTTTTGGTGGTGAGGTTGCTAAAGCTGGTAACATCATCGTTCGTCAAAGAGGTACGGTTCATCATCCGGGCGAGAACGTAGGTATCGGTAAGGATCATACGTTGTATGCGTTGGTAGATGGCGTTGTTACTTTCCGTAGAGGAAAAGAAAACAGATCATTTGTTTCTGTAAAAGAAGTTGTTGCTGAGGCTTAAGTTTCTGCGACCAAAGAATAAGGAAAAGGATATCCTGAAAAGGGGTATCCTTTTTTTATTGCCGATGATAATAAACGTTATGAAGTAAATTTTGGAACATATATAAATAAACTTGTAACTTTGCGGTCTCAAACATAAATACAAACATAAAAAACAATGGGTGGTTTTTTCGGAACTATTTCTAAAGGAGCCTGTATTACGGATTTATTCTATGGTACAGACTACAATTCTCATCTAGGAACCCGCAGAGGCGGTATGGCTACGTACGATAAGGAAGAAGGGTTTACGCGTTCGATCCACAATCTGGAGAATTCTTATTTCCGCACCAAGTTTGAACCGGGGCTTCCTAAATTCAAAGGAAAAGCCGGGATCGGTATTATCAGCGATACGGATGCGCAGCCTATCGTTATCAACTCTCACTTAGGAAAATTCGCGATCGTGACGGTGGCGAAGATCAATAACTTGGACGAATTGGAGGATGAGTTATTGAAGGCGAATATGCATTTTTCGGAATTGAGTTCAGGAAAAACGAATCAGACGGAGTTAGTCGCTTTGCTGATTACACAAGGCAAGGACTTCGTGGAGGGTATTGAGAATGTTTACAATAAGATAAAGGGCTCTTGCTCTATGTTGCTCCTGACGGAGGATGGTATTATCGCTGCCCGTGACAAATGGGGGCGTACGCCGATCGTAATCGGGAAGAAGGACGGGGCTTATGCGGCGACCAGCGAGTCCAGCAGTCTTCCGAACTTGGATTATGAGATCGAGAAATTTATAGGCCCGGGCGAGATCGTCCGTTTGCGTGCCGATGGTATGGAGCAGATGCGTAAACCGAATGAAGGGATGCAGATCTGCTCTTTCCTTTGGGTATATTATGGATTCCCTGTTTCTTGCTATGAGGGAAAGAACGTGGAAGATGTCCGGTTTATGAGTGGCTATAAGATGGGGCAGAAGGATGACTCGGAGGTGGATTGCGCTTGTGGTATACCGGACTCCGGCGTGGGTATGGCCTTGGGATATGCGGAAGGTAAGGGGGTGCCTTATCATCGGGCTATCGCTAAGTATACACCGACGTGGCCTCGTAGTTTTACCCCGGCTAACCAAGAGATGCGTGCTTTGGTGGCTAAGATGAAATTGATACCGAACCGTGCGATGCTGGAAGGCAGACGCATCCTTTTCTGCGACGACTCGATCGTGCGTGGTACACAGCTTCGTGATAACGTGAAGATCTTATATGATTATGGGGCGAAAGAGGTACATATGCGTATCGCTTGCCCTCCATTGATTTATAGTTGCCCGTTTATCGGTTTTACTTCTTCCAAGAGTCCTTTGGAGTTGATAACTCGTCAGATTATCAAGGAACTGGAAGGGGATGAGAATAAGAATCTGGATAAATATGCTACGACAGACTCTCCGGAATATAAGAAGATGGTCGGAATTATCGCCGAGCGTTTCGGGTTGAGTTCCTTGAAGTTTAATACGCTGGAAACCTTGGTGGAGGCGATCGACCTTCCTAAGTGTAAGGTTTGTACGCATTGCTTTGATGGTTCAAGCTGTTTTTAGAAAAATTTTACCTACTTTTATGCCTGCAATGTTTTAATGGCTAAAAAGAGTGAGTTATGACAGTTTTAGATAGATTTTTAAAGTACGTTACGTTCGATACCCAGTCGAACGAGGAGACGGGTACGACTCCTAGTACGCCGGGACAACGTGTCTTTGCCGAGGCTTTGGTGAAGGAATTGGAAGCGATTGGTATGGAGGAGATCTCCTTGGATGAGAATAGTTATGTAATGGCTACTCTGCCGGCTAATACGGACGAGAAAATCCCGACTATCGGTTTTATCGCTCATTTGGATACGAGTCCGGATATGTCGGGTAAGAATGTTCAACCTCGTATCGTGACTTATCTGGGTGGTGATATTGTCTTGGATGCGGAAGAAAATGTTGTACTATCTCAATCGATGTTCCCAGAGCTTTCTGATTATAAGGGACAGGATATTATCGTAACGAATGGTAAGACTTTATTAGGTGCCGATGATAAGGGAGGTGTAGCCGCTATCGTCGCCTCTATGCAATATTTGAAGGATCATCCGGAGATCAAGCACGGTAAGATCCGTATCGCTTTTACCCCGGATGAGGAAATCGGACAAGGTGCCGATCATTTCGACGTGGAGAAGTTCGGTTGTGATTGGGGATATACGATTGATGGTGGACAAATCGGTGAGTTGGAATATGAGAATTTCAATGCCGCCGGCGCTAAAATTATCTTCAAGGGCTTGAACGTACATCCGGGATACGCCAAGGATAAGATGCAAAACGCTTCCTTGCGTGCGATCGAGTTTGCTTCTTGGTTGCCGGCCGAGCAACGTCCGGAGCATACGACTGGTTATGAGGGATTCTTCCATTTGACCGGTATGACCGGTTCGGTTGAGGAAGCTACTCTATCTTACATCATCCGTGACCATGACCGGAAGTTGTTCGAGGAGAAGAAAGAATTGCTTCGTACGTTGGTTGATAAGATGAATGAAGCGCATCCGGGATGTGCGCATTTAGAGCTTCGGGATCAATATTACAATATGCGCGAGGTCGTGGAGCCCCAGAAGCATATCGTTGATTTGGCGTTTGAGGCGATGACCTCCGTTGGGGTAGAACCGATCGTGAAACCGATCCGGGGAGGTACGGATGGTGCCCGCCTGTCGTTTATGGGATTGCCTTGCCCGAATATTTTCGCGGGAGGCCTGAATTTTCACGGACGTTATGAGTTCTTGCCCGTTCGTTCGTTGGAAAAGAGTATGGAAACAGTTATAAAAATCATAGAGCTATCGGCTCGTAAATCTTAAATGCAATAATTACATGAAAACAACTCCGTTTACCGACGTGCATATCGCCTTGGGCGCGAAGATGCACGAATTCGCAGGTTTCAATATGCCTATCGAATATTCCGGAATTATCGACGAACACATGACTGTAGTGAATGGTGTAGGTGTGTTCGATGTTTCCCACATGGGCGAGTTTTGGGTAAAAGGCCCGAACGCTTTGGCTTTCATTCAAAGCGTAACTTCTAACGACGCTTCTGTCTTGCCGCTTGGTAAGGCTCAATATACTTGCTTCCCGAATGACAAGGGAGGTATCGTGGATGACCTTTTGGTATATCATTACGAGCCGGAGAAATATTTGCTGGTCGTAAACGCCGGTAATATCGATAAGGATTGGGAATGGTGCGTAAGCCATAATACGGTAGGTGCCGAATTGGAGAATTCTTCCGACCGTACGGCTCAATTGGCTATCCAAGGACCGAAGGCACAGGAGGTTCTTCAACGTCTTACTCCGGTTGATTTATCTTCTATTCCTTACTATTCATTCGTGACGGGTGAGTTCGCCGGTTGCAAGAACGTGATTATCTCTAACACGGGGTATACCGGTGCGGGTGGCTTCGAGTTGTATTTCTATCCGAGTGATGCGATGACGATCTGGAACGCTATCTTCGAGGCTGGAAAGCCGGAAGGGATCAAGTCGATCGGTTTGGGAGCACGCGATACGCTTCGTCTTGAGATGGGCTTCTGCTTGTATGGAAATGATTTGGATGATACGACTTCTCCGATCGAGGCTGGTTTAGGCTGGATCACGAAGTTCGCCGAGGGTAAGAACTTTACGAATCGTGCGGAATTGGAGCGTCAGAAGAAAGAGGGCGTAACCCGTAAGTTGTGTGCTTTCGAGTTGCAGGAAAAGGGAATTCCCCGTCATGGCTATGAGATCGCCGATGCGGAAGAGAATGTAATTGGCGTGGTTACTTCCGGTACGATGTCTCCGGTATTGAAGAAGGGGATCGGTATGGGATACGTGAAACCTGAGTTCGCGAAAGCGGGTACGGATATCTTTATCAAGGTGCGTAATAAGAACTTGAAGGCTCAAGTGGTAAAGGCTCCTTTCCGTAAATAAGAGATAAGGCTATCTATAAATAGTTCGAAGGCGATGTTCCTCACGGAGCACCGCCTTCCTTATTATAGAAAAGTTGGACATGATTAATATGTTGTTCCCTGGAAAATGTTCGATTGTGAGTACGGAAGTAGGGTACCGGTCATTCTCAAGTTTCTACCGGAGAAGTTCGGGTCTACGGTAACGGTTGCGTTGTTTGTTCCGTTGGTAAGCATCAAGCTAACGGTAGCGGAGATAAACACACCCTGTACGTTCATGTTCAGATAAACATTGCCCTTGTCATCCTGCTTGGTCTGGATATTGGAGGCGCTACCTTGTACGGTGATACCACCTAATCCGTTAGGACCGGGATACGGAGAGTTGGATGCGATCTGGACCATAGCCTGTCCGTCATTCAAAGATACGAAGTTCGTATTTGAATTTACGTAG
The DNA here is from genome assembly GCF_000436315.1 of Parabacteroides sp. CAG:2. Taxonomy (NCBI): domain Bacteria; kingdom Pseudomonadati; phylum Bacteroidota; class Bacteroidia; order Bacteroidales; family Tannerellaceae; genus Parabacteroides; species Parabacteroides sp. CAG:2. The sequence continues at coordinate 213,603 of NZ_FR885321.1, forward strand.
AATACCTGTCCGTTCATCGGTTGTATGTTGTTAGCCTCCAATACGAATGATTGGTTGTTGATAGCTTGTACAGCGGCGTTAAACTCTTCTTGGCCTTCTACGGCATCTTGTGCCAGACGCTCTTGTTTTTTGATTTCTCTCTCTACTTTTTTGGCTTCCTTTGTTATCGATTTTTGAGCCATTACTTGTGTCATTCCGCACATAGCGACAGCGAGAACGACGATAAAAGATACAATTCTTTTCATACTTGATTTAGTTTTAAAACGGTTTTAAATTGTATAGATTAAACAGCGTCGTTGCGAAAAAGTTCCTGCGGCTTATCCATTTTATAGATACAATAACATTTCCACGGAGTATTTATGTTAAACAGAAATCGTACATTTGTAAGCGAAGAACATAATACGATAGAATATGGATAAAGTACGTTTTGGTGTAGTCGGAACCAATTTCATAAGTGATTGGGTAATTGCCGGAGCCCGGCAGGATGAGCGTTTTGAACTGGTAGCTGTATATTCGAGAACTCAGGAGACGGCGGATGCTTTCGCCTCGAAACATAATATACCGTATACGTTTACCTCCTTGGAGGAGATGGCGAAAAGCCCGTTGATCGACGCTGTGTATATTGCCTCCCCGAACTTCCTTCATGCCTCCCAGAGTATTCTTTGCATGAGCTATGGCAAGCATGTTCTTTGCGAGAAACCCTTCGCTTCCAATGCGAAAGAAGTACGTGCGATGATCGAGGCTTCCCGTACATATAATGTCACGTTGATGGAGGCGATGAAGCCTACGCTTACGCCGAACTTTCTTGCCGTGCGAGAGAATCTTGGGCGTGTAGGTACGGTTCGTCGTTATTTCGCCTGCTATTGCCAGTATTCCTCCCGTTATGATAAGTTCAAGGAAGGAATCGTGTTGAACGCTTTCAAGCCGGAGTTGTCTAATGGGGCCATGATGGATATCGGTATTTATACGGTCTATCCGATGGTTGTCTTGTTTGGTCGCCCAAAGAAGATAGATGCCTCGGGCATAGTCCTGTCCTCAGGAGCGGACGGGCAAGGGGCCGTGAATTTCTTGTATGAGGGGATGAACGCCACGGTGCTTTATTCTAAGATCGCCAACTCCGCCTTGCCTACCGAGATACAAGGGGAGGAGGGGAACTTGACCTTGGACCGGATCAATATCATCCGTAAAGTGACGTATTCTCCCCGTTTAGCTCCGGCGATGGGAAAAGGCCCGGAACCGGTTCCGGAAGACCTAAGCGTGGTCGCCGATAAGGATGAGTACTATTATGAGGTAGCGGAATTTATCAACCTTGTCTTGTCTGGCAAGCGGGAGTCAGAAATCAATAGCCTTGATAATTCTTTGATTACATTGGAGATTATCGATGAAGTACGCCGGCAGTTGGGAATTGTCTATCCGGCGGATTGATAACTCTTCGTGATTTTCCTCTTTTTCCATCGGGGTGAAAAACTTTTTCCACCGTGATGAAAAAGCTTTTTCACTACGATGGAAATCCTTTTTCATCACGGAGAAAAAAGGGTTACTTGTATTTTTATTACCTTTGTGTCCTTAATTGTTTAGGATGTACATATATAATTCAATACCCCATATAACGAACACGCTAAATCTGGGAAAGGACCTATTGGAGGTCTTATTTGAGAAAAGAAAATCATTACCGTTTCGCTATGATTATGCGTTGGATATTATCGATGAGAATAAATTGAATATCCTGATCGAGCGTGAGGTGATCCGCAGGAACGGCCCTTATATCGAGATGGATGAGCATTATCTCTCTTTCTATGAGCTGCTTCTGGAGGCGAATGAGGAGATTTCTACCTCGGTGATCGATGAGAATATCCAGTTGGTGTATCAATTGATCGATTATTATGGCAAGGAGGATAACGATTTGCGTAAGCTGGGTTATCTGCGATCGGTCAAGGCGCATTTGCGGAAGATCGGGAAGATCTTGGTACGTAACGTGGTGTCCTTGCAACGGGTGATCGATAATACGTTCAAGAACGAGCCGAGCTATAAGGTGAAGATCGCCAAACTGGAGAATCTGGACGCTAAGCGAATCGAGATCAACCGCCTGATCGTGGAAGTGGAGAAGCTGCTGGATCGGGAACGGACTCCCTTTTTCGCCCAAGCCCCGGACGAGGAGTTGTTGACGATCGCCCGTGAGTTGAAGACGGAGTTATTGAGCGCCGGCCATAGCTTGATCCATTCCCAACAGGATATCATTGATTACTTGAACCAGATCCGTACGCAGGTGGGTTTTACCCGTAAGCTGCGTCGTATCAAATATCTGCGGGAGCAGTTTGAGTTACAGGAGAACACGAACGTGCGGGAGGTGGTAGACGCGGAGCGTTCCGTGGTATTGGAGGGCGTGCAGCCTACCTTATTCAAGGTTTCCATTCCTTATTTGCAAACGGACGAGGCACTGGATGTCATCTTGAAGGTGGCCGACGGCATACGGCCGGACAAGGTGATCCACCGGCAGGAGCTGGGGGTGATCTCCGCCGAGCAGATGGAGAATCAAGAGGTGGGGGAGGCTGCTATCAATACCCGGAAGATGATGGATGTTTTTAGCCGGACCGGAGGGGATTTGTTCTCTTTCGTGATGGCGTATGATTATAACCGGGAGATGGATTTCGAGGCGAAGGTTACGTTATTTTGCCGTTTACTCTCCCTCTATGAGAATGAGTTGGAGATAACAGACCGTTTTGGGCATATGGAGCATATAGAATATGCCATTATTCAAAGAACCTAGTTGTAGAGACGGGGCACGCCCCGTCTCTACAACTGGATAAAATAGAACAACAATAATAATAAGGATGATAGATAATTTACCGGTACAGACCGCACAGATCTATGATTACCTGTCGAAAGGTAATTTTCTGTGCTCGAATACAAGTGTAAAGGAGTTGAGGACACTCTTCTCGGTCGTAGAAGATAATTTTGAGCGTTTACGTGATTATTTCTCGCATATCAATTTCGTGTTGGAGCAGGGGAATAATTACTTCTACTTCTCCCGCAAGGAGCCCCGGGCTACCTTGGAGCAAAAGCTCCAGCGTTTCTTCGCTTGGATCGATATCATGGACTTCTTCTGTACGTACGATACGGCCTTCGGGCCCGGTTTCACTTTCTCGCCGGCGGAGATATTGGTACGTTCCCGTATCGACATGGATCTAGAGATGAAGCTGGACGGGTTGAAAAAACATACCGGAGGCAAGGAGAAACGCAAGGATATCCTCGATACCATCTTGGACAGGATGACGAAAGAGGGCTTTATCGAGTGCGTAAGCGATATGAACGGGACGTGGAAAGTGCTCTCCTCGTGGGACTACCTCACGAAGATGATCCATAGTATTAACATAAAGAACGAAGATGAGATATCTCAATAAAATAGTATTTATAAACAGCGCCGCTATCCGTTACTCGGAAGTACAGCTGGATGGAAATATACATTTAATCGGAACGCAGGGAGTGGGGAAGAGTACGATCCTCCGTGCGATCCTTTTCTTTTACAACGCCGATACGCAGCGGCTCGGAATCCCGGTCGAGAAGAAGTCGTATCAGGATTATTATTTCCCTTATGCCGATTCCTCGATCATCTACGAGGTAGCGAGGGAGGATGGTTGGTTTACGGTACTTAGTTATAAGACGATGAACCGTATCTGCTACCGTTTTATCGCCTCTCCGTACCGGCCGGATCTTTTTATCGACGAGGAGGGAGCGCCTTATCCGTCGGATCGTATCCGCTCGGTGCTCGATAAGAACGGTATCAAATATAGCGGGGCGATCTCCACGTATGAGGAATACCGGAATATCCTCTACGGAAACTCGGATAATAAACGGGATTACTCCTGTTATTCCTTGATGGAGAGCGGCTCGTATCAGAATATCATCCGTACGATCCAGAACGTCTTGCTGAATTCACGCTTGGAGGCGGATTATATCAAGCAGACGATCATCACCTCCTTGAACGAGGCGGATAGCGTGATCGACTTGAGCCGTTACCGGAGCCATCTATCCGGTTTTGAGGCGCAACTGAATGATATCGGTGTTTTCCGTGAGCCGGGCATGGCGCGGAAGGCCGCTGGGATCTCTACCTTGTCGGACGATATCCGTAAGCGGGATTTACGGATCAACGATCTGTGCCGCCAATTGCGCGGGGCTTATCTGGAAACGGAGCGTATCTTGCCGGAGTTGTCCCGGAAGATACACGAGCAGGAGGCGGTCAAATCGGATTTCTATAAGCAAAGGGATAAGCTGGACGCTGAATCGAAGAACCGGACAGCCACGATGGAAGGCGAGTTGGCCGTGCTGAAAAACGCCTTGTCGGAGGCGGAAGCGAAACGGGTTTTCTATGCCGGAAAAGATATCCAGACGGCGATGGATCGTTGTAACAAATTGGAGATCTTACAGCAGGAACAGGAATCCTTAGTCGTGGAGAAAGATTTGCTTTCTTCCAAGAATAAAGAAGCCTCGGTCTTGCACGCCAATTTGATCGCTAATCTGAAGAACGAGTTGGCCGGCTTCGAGAACGAGAAACAGAAACAATTACTGGCGGCAGAGACTGAGATCAATGCTCGTCGGGAGGCTCGCCGGGAGTATTATCGACGGCTACGGGAGGAATTGCGCCATGCCGCCTCGGAGGAGAAAGAGCGTTTGTTGGTGGATCGGGAGAAACGTACGACGGAGGTCGCCGCCTTGAAGATGCGTATCAAGACCACCCGGGGGCAGTCGGGAACCTCGGAGGAATTGGAGGCGGTCAAAGGGCGTCTCGGTAATTACGACGCAAACCGGAAGGACTTGGAGCTGAAGATCCGTGAGCTGAAGTACGAGTTGAACTACCAGACGAAAGAGTTCGAGACCGCCGGGAAGCATTTGGATGAGGATTATCAAAAGCTAGCGGAATCCAATGAGGTGAAGATCGAGGCCCTGAGCGCTAAGCTAGCGGAACTGACGGAGTTCTTGGATAACCAGAAAGATAGCTTCTTCAATTGGCTGTCCGAGCATAAACCCGGCTGGGAGCAGACGATCGGGCAAGTGTGTGACGAGCGCCTGCTTTACGGGAAAGAGTTTACGGCGGAGGTAGGCGAGGGAGATACCTTTTATGGAATCCGCTTCACCTCCGGGATTCACCGGAATGTCAAGACCAAGGAGGATTACTTGGCGGAGAAGAAGGATGCCGAGGAAAAACGTGCCGGAATCCAGCGCTTCATCGCTACGGCGCGGCAGGATTTGGAGGCGGCAAAGGAGAATCTCCGCAAGCAATATCAATCCTCCGTGAAGCCCATCAAGGAGGATATCTATCATGCGGAATATGAGTTGGAGCAACTGGCGGTCCGCAAGAAAGAGGACGAGTCTCGTCTGTCGGCCTTACGGGATCAGGCGACCCGTCTGAGGCAGGAGGAGATCCGGCGCTTGGAGGAGGAGTTGAACGCTGCCGAGGCCGTCCTTTCCTCGATCCAGCAGGAGATCGCCACGCTTCAAGGTAAGATGGACCGGGAACTCGCTTCCTTGGATGAGCAAGAGAAAGATGAGTTGGCTGCTTTGGATAAGGAACTCTCCGTCGCAAGGGAAGCTATCTCGGAGGAGATCGCACGCAAGAAAGCGGAGTTGGAAGAGCGCAAATCCGGATATGACAGGGAGCAATTGGATAGCCTGACCGCCAGTGGTGGCGATCCGAAACGTTTGGAGGAGATCCATTCCCGCTTGGCGTATATCGGTGGGGAGATTAAATATATCAACGAGACCAAGGCATTGATTATCGAGTATCTGAAAGATAAACGAGAGATGCTGGATAAGGTATCCGACTGGACGACGGAGAGCCTGCGCTTGCAGCAGATCATCCACGGGGAACGGGAGGATTTGAAAAAGCGTCTGGCGGACGTGAACCGGAGTATCTTCAAGATAGATGCCGAGCTGAAGGAGCTGAAGGAGGCCAACCGGAAAGCGTTGGAGAACCGGGAGGAATATCATCGCTCTACCCTGTTGGACTGGTTTACCTCTAGGGAATCCATCTTCTCTTCCATGAACCGTACCGATACGGATGGCGATTGCCGTTCCTTGGTACGGGAGATCACGATCTGCGTCAGCGAGCAATCCCAGAAACTTTCCGAGCTGCGCAAGGAGATAACCGCCTACACTGGCAATTTCTCCGAGGATAATGTGTTCGCCTTCAAGACGAGCTTCTCGGATGATAAAGAGTATATGGATTTCGCTTGCGACTTGAAGGAGTTTATCGACGAGGATAAGGTCTCGGAATACCAGTCGCGTATCAATACCCGCAACTCGGATATCTTCCGGCAGATCACGTCGGACACGAAAAGCATGGTCTCGCAGGAGGGTAATATCCGTGGCGTGGTGGATCAGATAAACGCCGACTTCAAGGAGAAGAACTTCGTGGGTATCATCCAGTGTATCGAGATGCGTATTGATCCGAGCCAGAACAAGATCGTCAATCTGTTGAAGGAGATCAAGCGATTCAACGAGGAATATAGCTGGGATTTGGGGCAGAACCTCTTCGCTTCCTCAGCCGACGATACGGCTACCCGGGAGAAGGTGACGACGTTGCTACGTGAGTTGATCAAGTCGATGGACGCTTATTCCGGCAACTTGATCCGCTTGGCGGACTTCTTCGACCTGAAGTTCCGGGTGATCGAGAACCGGAATGATACGGGCTTCGTGGAGCGCCTTACGAACGTAGGCTCCGAGGGTACGGATATCTTGGTCAAATCCATGGTGAATATCATGTTGCTGAACGTGTTCAAGCGGAACGCCTCCACGGTATTCTCCGATTTCAGGCTCCATTGCATGATGGATGAGATCGGGAAGCTGCACCCGAATAACGTGGCGGGGATCTTGAAATTTGCCAACGACCGGGATATTCTCTTGATCAATGGTTCGCCGACCGAGCAGGATGCCCTGTCCTATAAGCACATCTATAAACTGGAGAAGGATACGGATAGCTTCACCCGGATTCGCAGGGTGATTACGCAGTTCGATTAGTTACGATCTATGTTAGGGCCTCGGTTGATACGGGTGAGAGACGAGGCTCTCTCATAGGTCATAGATTAGGCTCTCTTATGGGTCATAGACGAGGCTCTCTTATAGGGGTAGGTGTCTCGTCTATGGCCCATAAGAGAGCCTCGTCTATGACTATACCATTGAAAAAATGTTAAAGCCCTGCGATCTCATCCAGCCAAAGCGTAGCCATTGCGTCGCTCGGCATTCGCCAGTCTCCACGTGGGGAGAGGCTGATGGAACCTACTTTCGGGCCGTCCGGCAGGCAACTGCGCTTGAACTGTTGCTGGAAGAAGCGGCGGAAGAAGGTATGGAGCCATTTCTTGAGGGTGGCATCGTCGTAGGTTTCCCCGAATGCCCGCTTCGCCAAGAAATAAATCTTCGCGGGTGAGGCTCCGAAGCGTAAGAAGTGATAGAGGAAGAAATCGTGCAGCTCGTACGGGCCTACCAAATCCTCTGTCTTCTGCTTGATATTCCCATGCTCGTCGGCGGGAATCAATTCCGGGCTGATCGGAGTGTCTACTATATCTAATAACGTGGCGCGGGAAGCCTCGTCTACCTTGTTATTGGCCACCCATTCCACCAGATATTTAACCAATGTCTTGGGAATGCTACCGTTGACGCCGTACATAGACATATGGTCGCCATTGTAAGTAGCCCAGCCCAAGGCAAGCTCCGAGAGGTCTCCCGTACCGATCACAAGGCCGTTCTCTTGGTTTGCTACGTCCATAAGAAGTTGGGTACGCTCGCGGGCTTGGCTGTTCTCGTACGTCACGTCATGTACATGGATGTCGTGATTGATATCCTTGAAGTGTTGGATGCAAGCGTCCTTGATGGAGATCTCCCGGAGGGTCACGCCAAGGGAGCGTATCAAGTCGCAGGCATTGGTATAGGTACGATCCGTCGTTCCGAAGCCGGGCATGGTGATGCCGATGATCTTATCCCGTGGGATCTTCAAGGCATCGAAGGTCATGACGGTGACCAGTAGGGCCAAGGTGGAATCCAGTCCCCCAGAGATGCCTACGACGGCGGTTTGGGCGTGGGCATGGAGGACACGCTTGGCGAGTCCCGCTACCTGTATATGGAATATTTCCTCGCAACGTTCTTTCAAGGCATCGCCGGAAGGGGTAAAGGGATGCGGGTCGATTGCCCGGGTCAAATCCAGTGTCCGGTTGGGAAGGCTGAATGAGACTACGGTGCCGTTATCCATGTTATGGTTGAGATAACCCTGCATGAAACTGGTGTTGATCCGTCGGTCGTTCTGTAAGTTCTGGATATCGATCTCGCTGATAACGAGTTGCTCCTCCATGGAGAAACGCTCGGATTCCCTTAACAACGTGCCGTTCTCCGCTATGATACCGTTTCCCGCGAATACGAGGTCGGTACTGGATTCCCCGAAACCGGCGGAAGCGTAGACGTATCCGGCGATACAACGTGCGGATTGCTGGCAGATCAAGGATCGTAAGTAAGCATGCTTACCGATCAACTCGTTGCTGGCGGATAGATTGAATATCAAGTTCGCCCCCTGCATGGCTAGCTCGGAGCTGGGAGGGATGGGAACCCAAAGATCCTCGCAGATCTCGATACCCACACGTACCTCATCGTACTCGAAGATCAGGTAGCAATCCAGCGGCACTTCCCGGTTACCGATCGTGATCATGGATTGCTGTAGGTGTGAAGAGGCCGTGAACCAACGCTCTTCTTGGAACTCCTTGTAGCTGGGCAGGTAACTTTTGGGCACTACCCCCAATATCTCGCCCCGTTGGAAAGCGACGGCGGCGTTTATCAGTTGGCTTCCGCTGACAAGCGGGCAACCTACGATCGTTAGTAAATCCAGATCGGCGGTGTTGTTCACTAAATCCAGCAAGGCTTTCTCGGCGTTTCTGAGTAAGGTCTCTTGCGAGAACAAATCCATGCAAGTATAAGACGTAACCGATAATTCGGGGAAGGCGATGATCTGGACCTCTTTTTGGGACGCTTGGCGCATCAATCCCTCGATCTGTTGAATATTATAAAAGCAGTCAGCCACTTTAACATGTGGTACGGCTGCCGCTACTTTGACGAATCCGTAATTCATATTTGTTATTGTTTATCTGATAGATGTTCTTAATTTATCGGGGTTTTGACGACAGTCGAAGATCGCGGAGATATAGATGATATCATCTTCTATAAAATAGATGATTTTGTAATGTTCATGAACAAGAGACCGAAAGCCTTGCGGCTCCGAGGATAAAGCTTGCTCATAAAAACCGAGAAGAGGATTGTCAGCTAACAAATCGGCGTAATGTTTCAGGTCCTTGACTTTCTTGTGGGCCATGTTGATAGAAATCTCCTTCTTATAATACTTCGTAATTTCTTTCAAATCTTCTTTGGCCTTGGCTGTCCAATATGGATTTTTCTGTTTCAGAACCATGTCTCTATCTCTTTATCTAGATCCTCACTTGATGTGACTCTACCTTCTCGGGCGTCTTCTACCGATTTCCGTACCTCTGCTATCATCTCCTCTTGCGAGTGGATTACGCAAGGGCGGGGTGTCCTTCTCTTGGAAAAGATCTTTTTGGCAGCCCGTTCCAGTTCCTCCGATATCTCCATGTCATCGATCTTGTTAAGGTATCTCTCCACGAAGCTTTCTCTCCATTGCTGTAACTCTATTGTCGTCATATCAATTTCCCTCCTATATATTTATGCCCCAAAGGTATGTATTTTGTATGGGATAAAAAAGAAGGAGAGGTATACTTCGCAGCATCCTCTCCTTATTAACACAAAACAATCAACAAAAAACTACTGTCTGAATAAGACTATCTGATGAATAAAAGCTCACGGTATTTCGGCAAGGTCCATATCTGGTCGTCGACAACCAGTTCCAACTTGTCGATATGGTAACGGATGGCTTCCATCATCGGGACGATCCGGTCGTGGTAAGCGATCGCCTTCTCCCGCTCGCTCTCGATCTTGTTGGCTATCTTGCGGGCGTTGACCATCTCGTCCACTTTTTCCTTGATGAAGATCGTGCGGTTCGCTATATCCTCGATGATCTCCATGTTCTTGGAGGATAGATGGGCGGCTTTATCGGCGGGGAATAATTCACGCATCTTATATACGTTGTCGATCAAGGAAGACTGGTATTTGGTGGCCATCGGGATGATATGGTTCATTGTCAGGTCGCCTAATACACGGGCCTCGATCTGGATCTTCTTCGTGTACATCTCCCATTTGACCTCGTTGCGAGCCTCCAGCTCCTTGCGGGTCATGACTCCCGTGGACTCGAACATGCGGACGCTGCTATCTTTCAAATAAGCGTCGAAGATCAAAGGCACGCTGGTCTCGCAATCCAAGCCCCGGCGTGCGGCCTCGGCCTTCCATTCCTCGCTGTAGCCATTGCCGTCGAAATGGATCGCCTTGCATTCCTTGATATCCTTGCGGATTACCTCGATGATAGCGGCGAACTTATCCTTTCCGGTGGCTATCTTAGCGTCTACCTCGGCCTTGAACTGCCTCAACTGATCCGCTACGGCGGCGTTCAATACCAGCATGGCGGCGGCGCAGTTCGCTGAGGAACCTACGGCACGGAACTCGAAACGATTACCGGTGAAGGCGAAAGGGGAGGTACGGTTACGATCCGTGTTATCGATCAATAACTCGGGGATACGGGCGATATCGAGTTTCATGCCTTGCTTTCCCGCTAGGTTGAAATCTTCCGTATCGCTGTTCTCCAGATGTTCCAAAACCTTGGACAACTGTGTCCCTAAGAAGCTGGAGATGATCGCTGGGGGAGCCTCGTTCGCTCCCAGACGATGGGCGTTGGTCGCACTGGAGATGCTGGCCTTCAGCAATGCGTTATGGGTGTACACGGCTTTCAGTACGTTGACCACGAAGGTCACGAAGCGCAGGTTGTCTTCCGGCGTCTTACCCGGTCCCATCAAAAGGATTCCGGTATCGGTTCCCAGCGACCAGTTATTGTGCTTGCCGGAACCGTTCACGCCTTTGAACGGTTTCTCGTGCAACAGGACACGGAACCCATGTTTGCGGGAGATCTTGCGCATTAGGGCCATGATCAGTAAGTTATGGTCATTGGCGAGGTTGCATTCCTCGAAGATGGGAGCTAGCTCGAATTGGTTCGGGGCGACCTCGTTATGGCGGGTCTTTACGGGAATGCCGAGCCTCAATGCCTCTACCTCGAGGTCTTTCATGAATTCCATGACACGGGTGGGGATGGCGCCGAAGTAATGATCCTCCAACTGCTGGTTCTTGGAGCTTTCATGTCCCATCAAGGTTCGGCCGGTCATCAACAGATCGGGACGTGCGGCGTACAGGCCCTCGTCTACTAGGAAGTATTCCTGTTCCCAGCCGAGGTAGGCGTATACTTTCTTCACGTCCGGGTTGAAATAGTGACAGACATCGACTGCCGCTTTGTTTACGGCTTCCAAGGCTTTCAGTAGGGGGGCTTTGTAGTCGAGGGATTCGCCCGTGTAAGCGATGAAGATCGTTGGGATGCAGAGGGTGTCGCCTACGATAAAAGCGGGGGAGGAAGGGTCCCAAGCCGAGTAGCCACGGGCCTCGAACGTATTGCGGATACCGCCGTTCGGGAAACTGGAGGCGTCCGGCTCTTGCTGGATCAGTAGTTTCCCCTCGAATTCCTCAAGTACGCCGCCTTTGCCATCGTGCTCGATGAAAGCATCGTGCTTCTCGGCGGTACCTTCCGTCAAGGGATGGAACCAGTGGGTGTAGTGGGTAGCGCCTTTTTCCATCGCCCATTTCTTCATGCCGGAGGCCACGGCGTTCGCTGTCTCACGGTCTAACGGGGTACCGTTGTCGATGGAGTCCACCAGTCTCTCGTACGCTCTCTCTGGAAGATATTTGAACATCTTCTCACGGTTGAATACCAGCTCGCCGTAATACTTGGAAGGTCTCTCGGCGGGAGTGGTTAGCTCGGTCGCTTTTTTCTCGAACGCCGATTCTACGACTCTAAATCTTAACTTTGACATAATACCTGATGATTATTGTTGTTTATAGTAAATGACTTATCTTAGCCACTTCCTCAGCCTAGCCATGGCCTCTAGGGTGTCATCCCTATCGCCGAAAGCGGTGAGGCGTAGATAACCTTCCCCGCTCGGTCCGAATCCCACTCCGGGGGTTCCGACTATCTTGACTTCATAAAGCAGTTTGTCAAAGAATTTCCATGAGGAGAGGCCGTCCGGGGTCTTTAGCCAGAGGTATGGGGCGTTATCGCCTCCGTACACCGTGAGACCGCAGTTTTGCAGGCCCTCTTTCATGATCTTCGCGTTGGTCATATAATAATTGATAGTAGCTGTCACTTGCTGTTTCCCGGCGGTGGAATAAACCGCTTCCGCACCCCGTTGGGTTATGTAACTGGTTCCGTTGAATTTCGTGCATTGGCGACGGTTCCATAATTTGTTCAACTGTACCCGTTGCCCGTCCAGCGTGAAGGCGTTCAGCTCCTTCGGTACGACCGTGTATCCGCAACGTATCCCCGTGAACCCGGCGGTTTTAGAGAAGCTCCGGAATTCGATAGCTACCTTCTTCGCTCCTTTGATCTCGTAGATAGAGTGGGGGATATTCGGGTCCTGTATATAAGCTTCGTAAGCGGAGTCGTACATGATAAGCACGTCGTTGGCAAGGGCATAGTTTACCCATTTCTTCAATTCGTCCTTAGTCAAGGTCGTTCCGGTCGGGTTATTGGGATAGCAGAGGTAAAGGATGTCCACCCTGCGACTGGGCAGATCCGGTACGAAGTTGTTTTCCTCCGTGCAAGGGATGTATACGACATCGCTCCATTTCCCGTTTTCCAATACCCCGGTGCGTCCGCTCATTACGTTCGAGTCGATGTAGGCCGGATATACGGGGTCTGTCACCCCGATACTATTGTCGTGGCGGAGCATGTCACCTATATTTCCACAATCGCTTTTCGCTCCGTCGCTGATGAATACCTCGCTCGGTTCGATAAAGACTCCCCGGCTGGCATAATCGTTCTTGATGATAGCGTCGATTAGGAAAGGATATCCCTGCTCGGGGCCATATCCGTGGAATGTATCCTTGCTCGCCATTTCTTCCACGGCTTTATGCATCGCCTCAATAACGGCGGGGGCAAGTGGTTGCGTAACATCACCAATACCCATTCGAATGATCTTATCTTTGGGATGGGTAACCTTGAAGCTGTTTACCTTTTTCGCGATGTCGGAGAAAAGGTAATTGTTCTGTAGTTTCAGGAAATGTTCATTAATTAGTGCCATACTCAGTTCTTTTGTTTTTATGTTGTTGTTTTTGTTGTTTTGTCTTGTTCCCCGTGTCAGACTTTGATGAATCCCTCGAACACGTTGACCGCTCCGCCGGTCATAAAGACCTTACCGCTTCGCTCGTCCCACTCGATGGTTAAAGGGCCCCCATCCATGATGACCTTCGTCTTTCGCTTTGTCTTCCCACGTACGACCCCGGCCACGGCGGTGGCGCAAGCTCCGGTTCCGCAGGCTTGTGTGATGCCGGAACCTCGTTCCCACACCCTCATCCGTACCTCGTCCGGCTTTAGCACCTGCACGAACTCCACGTTTGTCCGGTCCGGAAAAAGCGGGAGGCATTCCAGTAACGGGCCTACGCTTGCCAGATCGACCTGGTCCATCTCGTCCACGAAGATAACCAAATGAGGATTTCCCATAGAGATGACGGTGCCGGTGTAAATTTCTCCTCCGGCCTCAACTTCCAAGGCGATCTCACCTACGGCAGGCTTTCCCATATCTACCGTGACCTCGGTGACCTCTTCACGCTCTATTTTCAATTGTAGCTCTTTGATACCAGATAAGGTCTCTAAGGTAACCTTGTTCTTTTGCGTTAGGCCGGCCTCATAGACATATTTGCCAATACATCTGGATGCGTTTCCGCACATCATCGCCTCGGAGCCGTCCGCATTATAGATATGCATGCTGAAATCGGCGATGTCTGAAGAACCTATCAAGACCAAACCATCAGATCCTATGCCTGTGTGCGGCTTGCTCCATGCGATAGATAATTCCTCGGGATTGTCTATCGGATAGACCATCGTGTTTACATAGATGTAATCATTTCCGGCACCGTGCATCTTTGTGAATCTGATTGATTTTGTCATTTTGATGATATTATTCTTTATATTATTTCTTTTTGTTTTGTTGTAATGCAAATATATAACGTTTTGATAAGTATATAACAGATGAGAGGCTCAAATGTTTTATAAATATGTGGTTTGTAATAGATTGAAGTGATAATGGGTGCTTTTAGTTATAAATAATAACGTGATATGTGTATTTTGGTTTTATATCGTAATATGTCCTTTGTGGATATGGGTTGGTGCGACTGTAAGTAAAAAGGATATATGTCTATCTATTTGCTTAAAATAAGTCTGTTTGTCTGACGAGTCCCTTTTTCTGGGAGTATCAACTAGGGATAGGTAATGGGTGAAAATACGCATTTAACCACTGATTTTATCATAAAAGGTCGTGTTTTACCATACGAAAGGTCACATTGGGCAACGCCGGTAGTGGCGTTAGCCAACACATACGGTTGCGTAAGGCGATACATACGGTCGCGTCGGGCGATACAACCGTATGAAATGCCTCTTTTATCCGTATAAAAAACATGTTTTGACCCGTATAAATGTGAACTAGCATGAGTTATTTTTCTAGAAGAAAAGGTCGTATTTGGCTAATGTATTACTAAACAATTATTTGCTAATATTTTTTCTCGTATTTAGGGATCAGAAGTACATCAGGCCAGAAAAATCAACTCTCCGGAAGTTTGGTTTACAAATTGACAAAAAGAAAGGAGCTACTCGGTTTTGTTTCCGGATAGCTCCTTTTATCTGATTAACTAATTATCTGGATAATTTATTTTACGAACTTAACAGTTGTCTTATGAGCAGATCTCAAGAGCTTAGACTGATCGATTGAGATCATATAAATACCGTTCGGCATATTCGGAGTGCTGATGTATTGCTCATCGCTAGTGATGATACCCGTAGAAACAACTTTACCTACCATATTAACGATTACATAATTACCCTTACCATTCTTTACATAAAGACCGCTAGCGGTTGTAGATACCGTAACCTCTTGAACCTCGTCACTGATAGTCTCGTTATCGGTGATGATACCCATAGCGTCAGATGTAATATATAATGTCGCCATGCGGACATTTTCTTTAACGCCATCGCCATTAGGATCAACAGCAGGACTAAAGTCTACCGTAATCTTAGTATCATTTGTAGGAGCCGTAGCCTTGATATTCATGACTTTTTCTTTACTGCTTCCTTTCAAGAAGTTGACATCTACGATCATCTTTGTATCTTTTAAGCTCGTAGCTTCAACTTTTGTCGTTGCGTCGATTTCCATTACACGAATAATATCTTCTTTTTTAGCTTCGTAAATAGAATCGATTGTAATAGTGTAATTGGTTTCTGCGCTTGCTTTAAGATTACTAACGACACCATTAACAAGAGAGGACATAATAGAATTGATTGCTGTGCTCATTGTTGCTGGCATTGTAACGATCTGTTTAGACATTGGAGTCCAAGCTGTATTTACGTCAGCACGTACTGAATCTGTTGTCGTTAAAACTAGATTTGCTCCAGATACGCCAATTGTCGGAGTCAACTTCTTATATCCTTTGATTTTGCTAGATGCGGCATCATATGAAGTCAAGACAATAGAATCAGCAGGCATGCCTGTTGTTGATTTCAAGTTTGCATATACGACGGCGTCACCCATTGGCAATTTTGCGTTAGGTGCTTGTAGAGGTTTACCGAATAAGCTAGCCTTGATAGTACTTTCTGTCATCAACTTTGTCATATCAAGAGATATTTGGAAGTTCGGGACTTGAGCTAACGTTGCTGCTAGACTACGTAAATTATCTTCTAAAGTAATCGTATAATCAATCGTACCAGAGCTATTTGCTGTTTCTGTTAGGCTTATCAATTTTCCATCTTTAAGCGGGAAATTAGGGATCATGCTACCCACGGTACCTAACCAACCTAATTTCAATTCTACGGATAAACTGTTGAAAGGAAGAATGGTTCCTTTGTTCCCGGTCTTGATTAATACTGATAATAAATTTGTGGGTTTACCCGTTTCTGCGTCAACTAAAGCAGCTGCGGATACATCAATTTTCTCTGGTAAATCAATTTTTACGGATTGTCCGTTAAGTGAAACGTTATATTCTTTATAATCACTGAATGTCAGTTTTACGTCATTAACGATCCCTGCGATGAAATCACCCATTCCCGGTGCTATCGCAGAAAAATCCATAGAACTAAGATCCAATTTTAAACTATCAGGAGTAACCGAGATTGGATTTAATTGATCTGCACGTAGGCTTGATACTTGAGGCAAAAATAAAGGGGAATTAATTATGCTTTCGATATTAGGATTTGTGAGAGACATGAAATCAACTCCACTAATTTGCTTTACTTGATCAAAAACGGCAGGAACAATAACTTTAACAACAGCAGCCTTTTCTTTATCTGTTAATTGTTTTTGTTGTTGTGCCATCACTGGGGTGGTAGCCATGAATGTAGCGGCTGCCAAACTAATGCATGTAAAGATTTTCTTCATATAAATTTGTTTTAAAGTGTTTTATGACTCTAGCTGGCAAAGTTATTATAAAAATTAAATGCACCAGCGTTTATTATTCATAAAAGTTGGTGCATTTTGCTACTAAAGAAAAGAAATATTCGTCAATAAGCGGATTCATGTACGTCTTTTATGGCCCTGCCGCTTGGCTCGTTCATGTTTTTGAAAGCCGAGTCCCAAGCTAAAGCCTCTGCGGTAGAACATGCTACGCTAGGAATGGAAGGTACGCTTCTCGCCGCGCTTTCGCTGGGGAAATGCTCTTCAAAGATGGAGCGGTAATAATACTCTTCCTTGTTTTGGGGCGGATTGATCGGGAATCGTTTGGCGGCATTCGCCATCTCTTCATCAGTGACCGACTCGGAGGTTATTTTCTTTAATGTATCGATCCAGCCATAGCCTACCCCATCCGAGAATTGCTCTTTTTGCCGCCAAGCGATCTCCTTGGGCAAGCTGTCGGAAAATGCTTCTCGAAGTATCTTCTTCTCGATGATCGTGCCCGGGCACATCTTTGCCGCCGGATTCAGACGCATGGCCACATCAAGAAACTCTTTATCCAAGAACGGCACTCGTCCTTCTACGCCCCATGCGCAAAGGCTTTTGTTCGCACGCAAGCAATCATATAAATACAATTTGCTTAATTTACGCAGGGTCTCTTCATGGAAAGCCTGTGCGTTCGGGGCCTTATGGAAATATAAATATCCCCCGAATACCTCGTCCGCACCCTCACCGCTTAGTACCATCTTGATACCCATGCTCCGGATCACACGGGCCAATAAATACATGGGGGTGGAGGCTCGGACGGTAGTGACATCATAGGTCTCGATATGATAAATGACATCTCGTAAAGCGTCCAATCCTTCTTGTATCGTATAATGGATCTCATGATGAACCGTACCGATCGCATCCGCTACTTTACGGGCGGCGATCAAGTCCGGGGCATCTTTCAATCCGATGGCGAACGAGTGGAGTTGAGGCCACCATGCGTCCGCTTTCCCATTGGTCTCGATGCGTTTCGCCGCGTATTTCTTGGCGATAGCAGAGGTGATGGAGGAATCCAAACCTCCGGATAGAAGGACGCCATAAGGGACATCGCTCATCAGTTGGCGTTTGACGGCGGCTTCCAGCGCATCGTGAAGTTGTTGTACGTCGGTAGGATTATCTTTCACGTTGGCGTAATCCATCCAGTCACGGGTGTACCATCTCGTGAGTTTCCGGTCTTCGCTATAGAAATAATGACCGGGGAGGAACGGTTCGTAATGAGTGGCGAAGCCTTCAAGCCCTTTTAACTCGGAAGATACCATCAAGTGCCCCTCGTCATCGTATCCGATGTAGAGCGGGATCACGCCGATCGAGTCACGGGCGATCAAGTAAACCTCTTTCTCCTCGTCATAGAGAGCGAAGGCGAAAATACCGTTGAGATCCTTGATGAAATCAATCCCTTTCTTCTTGTATAAGGCGAGGATCACCTCGCAATCGGAGCCGGTTTGGAACTCGTAATCGCCTTTTAACCGTTCTCGTAATTCCTGATGGTTGTAGATCTCTCCGTTGACACAGAGGATGAGTTTCCCGTCGGGGCTGACCAAAGGCTGCCCTCCGGAGGCAGGGTCTACGATGGAAAGGCGTTCATGGGCTAAGATTGCGGTTTTGCCTTGGTAGATACCACTCCAATCCGGTCCGCGGTGACGGATTCGTTTACTCATTAATAACGCTTGTTTACGCAGGGCTTGCGCTCCGTCGTGTATATTGAATATCGCTGTTATACCACACATGATAATTGAAAATTGAGAGTTGAAAATTAGTTGGTTTGTAAGAAACGGTCGATGGATCGGGCGACATTACGGCCGGAGGCCATCGCTTTTACGACTAGGCTCGCTCCGCTGACAGCGTCTCCGCAGGCGAATAGGTTGCTGTTGGCGGTATATCCGGCGTTGTCTACGGCGATGTTATTGCGGTTGTCGGTAGCCAATCGCAGTTCTTTGATCAATCCTTCTTGTACCGGATGTAGGAAGCCCATGGCGAGGAAAACCAGATCGGCCTCGATGATCTCTTTTTTGCCGGTCTGTCTCATTTGCGGACGGCCTCCGTCTGGGGAGGGAGCCCATTCGACTTCTTCTACCTCAACCCCTATCAGGTTGTTTTTCTCTCCGATAAAACGGTTAGAGGCTAGGTTCCACCGGCGGATACAACCTTCCTCATGGCTGCTGCTGGTTTTCAGTACTTGGGGATACATGGGCCAAGGTGTCGCCGGATTCTGTCCGACGGGTGGCTGGGGCATGATCTCGATCTGGGTGACACAGGCCGCCCCATGACGGTTCGCTGTCCCTACGCAATCGCTACCCGTATCGCCTCCGCCAATCACTAAGACTTTCTTGCCCTTACAATTGATCTGGCTTTTGGGAGGGATCGGGATGCCTTCTAAGATCCGGTTCTGCTGGCTTAATAACTCCAAGGCGAAATGTACGCCTCTTAAATGACGTCCCTCGATAGATAGATCCCGGGGAACCTCGGCGCCGATCGCTACGCAAACAGCGTCGAAATCTTTCACTACATCTTTCGCTAATATCTCTTTGCCGACCATCGTGTTTACACGGAAAAGAATCCCTTCTTGCTCCATGATGCGGATACGGCGATCGATAATGTGCTTGCCTAGCTTGAAATTGGGGATGCCGAAACGTAGCAAGCCGCCCGGTAACTCATCTTTCTCGAATACGGTGACTTCATATCCTTTTCGGTTCAATTGGTTCGCTACGGTCAATCCGGCGGGACCGCTACCGATCACGGCTACCTTTTTCCCGTTGCGTACCGGTTGGATAGGCTGTACGTATCCTTCCCGGAAAGCGGCTTCCACGATAGCCGCCTCGTTCTCACGGATCGTGACAGGTTCGTCGCAGCTAAGTTTCAGTACGCAGCTTTTCTCGCAGAGGGCGGGGCAGACACGTCCCGTGAACTCCGGGAAATCGTCGGTCTGCTCTAATACGTGATATGCCTCTTTGTAACGGCCTTTGTATAACAAATCTTGCCATTCGGGTTGCTTGTTACCCAGCGGGCAGGCCCAGTGGCAGAAGGGTACGCCACAATCCATGCAGCGGGAGGCCTGCGTACGGCGGTCGCCGCTGTTCAAGGTCTGTTCTACCTCGCTGAAATCATCTATACGTTCGTGGACGGGACGATAGCCCGCCTCTTGTCTATGTATCGTTAGAAATGCTCTTGGGTTTCCCATAGTTCTCTTGTTTTTGTGTAAATATTTAGTAGTCTTTCTGCATCTCCGCAATCTTGCGTTGGAGTTTGCGCATCTGTTCCTCTTGGAGTACTTTCTTGTATTCGATCGGGACGATCTGGATGAACTCATCCACGTACTTGTTCCAGTTATCGAGCATCAATCCGGCCAGATGGCTGCCGGTATGATGATAATGCTTGCGGATCAATTCATGAAGTTCCTTTCGTGAGGTGCTATCCTCGATCAAGGAAAGCTCTACCATTTCCATGTTACAATAGTAATCGAAATCACCATTCTTGTTCCACACATAAGCGACACCACCACTCATTCCGGCGGCGAAGTTCCGGCCTGTATTGCCTAAGACGACAACCCGGCCTCCGGTCATGTACTCGCAACAATGGTCGCCTACACCTTCCACGACAGCGATCGCCCCGGAGTTTCGCACGCAGAAACGCTCTCCGACCCGGCCGTTGATATAGACCTCACCACTGGTAGCCCCATATAATAAGGTATTACCGGCTATCGTATTGTCTTCCGCTATAAAGGTGGAGCGTACCGGAGGCATTAAGCAGATGTGTCCGCCACTCAATCCTTTTCCGAGATAGTCGTTCGCCTCGCCTTCCAACCGGAAATGTACGCCGTGAGCCAGAAAGGCCCCGAAGCTCTGGCCTGCCGCCCCCTTGAACTTGATATGCAGGGTGTTCTCCGGTAACCCGATGTTCCCGTACCGCTTGGCGATCTCTCCGGAAAGCATGGCTCCTACGGAACGATCGGTGTTGGCTATCGCATAATCCAACGATACTTCCTGTCCGGATTCGATGGCGGCCTTTGCGTGACGGATGATATCCACATCTTTCACGTTGTCGATCGCATGGAGTTGACGGGTGACTTGATGGATGGTCTGCGTGGCGGCTTGTTCCGGTAGATGGATCAAGCGGCTGAGATCCAATAGGTCATGTTTCTCGATATGATCGGAAGGTTTACGCATGAGTAAGTCCGTACGGCCAATGATATCGTCTAGTTTCGTATAGCCTAGCTCTGCCAGATATTCCCGAACTTCACGGGCGAGGAAGGTGAAGAAATTCACCAAATATTCGTGTCGACCATGAAAGCGTTTACGTAATTCCTCATCTTGGGTAGCGACACCTACCGGACACGTGTTCATATGGCATTTACGCATCATCACACAACCTAAAACGATCAAGGCGGAGGTGGCGAATCCAAACTCCTCGGCACCCAGCATCGCCATCAATACGATATCCCGTCCGGTTTTCAACTGTCCGTCTGTTTGCAAGCGGACTTGCCCCCGGAGGCCGTTCATCACGAGCGTCTGTTGAGTCTCGGATAGTCCTAGCTCAGGTGGGATTCCGGCGTAACGGATAGAGCTTATCGGGGAAGCCCCCGTTCCTCCTTCCGCCCCGGAGATCACGATCCGGTCCGCTTTTGCTTTGGCTACACCGGCGGCGATGGTTCCCACGCCACTCTCGGATACGAGTTTCACACTGATCTCGGCTTGAGGGTTCACGTTCTTCAGATCGAAGATCAATTGCGCCAAGTCCTCGATCGAGTAAATATCGTGGTGAGGTGGGGGAGAGATCAGAGAGATACATGGGATCGAGTGACGGGTTCTCGCTATGATATCGTTCACCTTATAGCCGGGAAGCTGTCCTCCTTCGCCCGGTTTCGCTCCTTGGGCGACCTTGATCTGGATCTCGTCGGCGTTTACCAGATATTCCGTGGTCACGCCGAAGCGTCCGGAGGCTACTTGCTTGATGGCGGAGCGGAGCGATAACCCGTCCTCACGGGGGATGAAACGAGCCGAGTCCTCACCACCCTCGCCCGTGTTACTGCGTCCGTGTATCTTGTTCATGGCTATAGCTATCGTCTCGTGCGCTTCCCGGCTGATAGAGCCGAAGCTCATCGCTCCCGTGACAAAGCGGCGCATGATCGCTTCTTCCGGCTCTACCTGCTCCAAGGGGATCGGGGTGCGTTGTTTGAAGGTCAGGAAGTCACGCAAGAATATGGGGCTTTCCTTCTCATCAACCACATGGGAATATTCCTTGAATTTCTTGTAGCTCCCCAAGCGGGTAGCCAGTTGAAGCATGGAAATGGTATCCGGGTTCCAAGCGTGTTTCTCGCCATCCTTGCGGAAGGAATAAATGCCTTTATGTTCCAATAAAGAATCCGTGGGGTGGGAGAATGTGTCATTGTGCATGGCGATCGCATCTGCCGCTATCTCTTCCAAGCGGATACCACCGATGTTGCTGGTGGTTCCCCCGAAGTAAGTATCTGCCAGATCCCGGCTTAGGCCGATCGCCTCGAAAAGCTTCGCTCCCCGGTAACTGCGGATCGTGCTGATCCCCATCTTGCTCATAATCTTGAATAAACCCTTGCAAATGGCTTTTACGTAATTCTTCTCGGCAGTCTCGTAATTCAATTGTATCTCTTGCCTGTCTACTAGATCATCCAAGATAGCGAAAGCCATATAGGGGTTGATGGCACTGGCCCCGTAGCCTAGTAAGAGGGCGGCGTGCATTACCTCACGCATCTCGCCGGTTTCCACTACCAGCGCTGTTTGCACCCTTTTCTGCACGGAGATCAGATGGTGATGCACGGCGCTTACCGCTAACAGGGAGGGGATCACCGCTTTTTTCTCATCTACGTTTCTATCGCTTAAAATGATGTAGTTAACGCCGTCGGTGACGGATTGCTCCGCTTGTTTACATAATTCGTCCAAGGCAGCTTTCAGTCCTGCGCATCCTTTCTCTGCGTTAAACAAAGTGGGGAGCTTAACACTTTTAAAGCCCTTATACCGGATGTTACACAGGAGATCCAGTTGCGTATTGGTCAAGATCGGATGGTTCAGCCGAACCATTTTACAGTGGCTCTCGGTTGGAACTAAGATATTGCTTCCCACCGCCCCGATATACTCGGTCAGGCTCATGACGAGTTCCTCGCGGATCGGGTCGATCGGCGGGTTGGTTACTTGGGCGAATTGTTGGCGGAAATAATTATAGAGGATTTGCGGACGGGCGGATAATATGGCCAGTGGCGTATCGTTGCCCATGGAGCCGACCGGTTCCGCCCCTCCCGTGCACATCGGTACGATGATACGTTCGATATCCTCACGGCTGTATCCGAACGTACGCAGTAGCTTGTCGTATCCCTCTACCTTATGAGGGATCTTACGGCCGGATTTCAACTCGTCCAATTCCACCCGGTTTTTCTCCAGCCAAGTACGGTAGGGCTGGGCGTTCGCCAGTTGTTCCTTCAGCTCGCTATCGTAATAAATCTCGCCTTTCTCGGTATCGATGAGTAAGATCTTTCCGGGTTGCAGACGGCCTTTTTCCTTGATCTCGTTAGGCTCGAAATCCATGACGCCGACTTCGGAGGCCACGACCATCATGTCATGTTTCGTGATCAGGTAACGGGCGGGGCGGAGACCGTTACGGTCTAGCATGCCTCCGGCGTAGCGTCCGTCGCTAAAGAGCAGGGCGGCAGGCCCGTCCCACGGTTCCATCAAGATGGAGTGATATTCGTAGAAAGCCTTTAGGTCTTCGGAGATCGGGTTCTTCTCGTTGAAACTCTCCGGTACCAGCATCGCCATGGCATGCGGCAGGCTCATCCCGGAGGCCACGAAGAATTCCAATACGTTATCCAGTGAGGCACTGTCACTCATGCCCGGCTGGATGATCGGGCGTATATCGTTGATATCCGGGATTCTGGGGGAGGAGAGTACGCTCTCCCGGGCCTCCATCCATCCCCGGTTGCCTCGTATCGTGTTGATTTCCCCGTTATGTGCCAGTAGGCGGAAAGGTTGCGCCAGACTCCAAGTGGGGAAGGTGTTGGTGCTGAAACGTGAGTGTACCAAGGCCAGTCCGCTAGTGAAATAAGGTTGCGTCAGGTCCGGAAAGTAATGGCGTAGCTGCATGGATTCCAGCATGCCTTTGTAAACGATGTTTTTGGTGGAAAGAGACGCTATATAGAAATCATCCTTGGCCGGAAGGTCGGTGGCCGATACCCTTTTCTCGACCCGCTTACGTATGAGGTATAGCTTTAGTTCCAGCTCTTGCTGATCGTTGCAGCCGATGATGAATATCTGCTTGATATCTGGTTCGGTCGCTTGTGCGTCCTTTCCCAAGATTTCCGTATGAACGGGAACTTTGCGTAAGTGCATCAAGGTTAATCCCTCTTTCTCGATCTCCTCGATGAGGATACTGAGGATACTCGCTTGCTGTTCCTCGTCTTTCGGGAGGAAGATTAGTCCGGTGCCATATTTGCCTTTCTCTGGAACCGGAATTCCTTGCAGGAGGATGAACTCATGCGGGATCTGTAATAGGATTCCCGCTCCGTCACCCGTTTTGTTATCGGCTCCCTCAGCGCCTCGATGCCTCATGTTCTCTAGTACCTTAAGGGCTGATTCGATGATGTCGTGCGATTTCTCGCCGTGGATATTTACTAACATTCCTACTCCACAAGCGTCATGTTCATAAGACGGGTCGTATAATCCTTGTCTGCTATTAAAATGATTCTTGTTTGTTTTCATTTGCTGACCTTATGTTTGTGTATAAATAATTATTGCGTCAATTTGTTTTACAAATATAGGTATTAATGACATAATGTGATTGCTTGCCGGGGCGAAAGAGCGGGAAAAAGATAAGAATATCTTGTCTGATGTTTCTATTTGTAATAATTTACTGGGTTTATTCTTTTTATTTGAAAGGTATTTGGTTTGTGGATTTACTAAATGAAAGATGAGCTAAAAAAGAAGCACCGTCACGTTTTGCGACAGTGCTTTCTATCTGTTTTATCTATTGGGATATTCTCGGATGAAATAGCGGGCTAGGAACTTCCAATTCTCTTGTATGATCGCCTTGCCACGTTCTGGGCTGATAAGGCTTTTCGTTTGCGCGTCGGCCAGCATGCCTCGCTTTACCAGCTCAGGCAGGAAGTAAACGCTGCAATGTTTCACGATGAAGAAAGAGAGCGCTTGCTTGGCGGCACGGTTAGCGTCGTAGAAGGGATTGTTCTCATCCTTGATCAGCTCCACGTCTCGGGTGATGACTTGGGCGCCTTCCTCGGGCGTGGCGTAGATCGCCAGTTTCTTGCCTTGCCAGTCTTTGGGAAGATGGAAGTTCTCGGCGGGGATAAGGCCGGAAGTCTCCGTGATAAATGTTTGTGCATCTTCGGTCTTGTCGAAATAGAGAAGCAGTTTGTCACCTGCGGCTTTGCGGAAAGTCTCGTATTGTTGGCGGTTTTCCTCCAGCATATCGTCGGGCAGGGTGGCTACAGACTCGTCGGCGGTGTTCTGAAATACCGCATGGTCGGGATGCTCGGCGGGCAATATCTTTGCCAGCCATTGCGGGGAGGTCAGACCTAGCAAGGAGGTCTTGCTGGTGTAGGCCATCATGCCGTGGCTGTTGACGAGCAGGTTGTTAAGCTGCTCTTGGTTGAGGTCGGGCTGCTCCTTCCAGCGGTCGTGGGCGAAGTCGCTCAGTTCCCGGGCCG
Source organism: Parabacteroides sp. CAG:2 (assembly GCF_000436315.1). NCBI lineage: Bacteria > Pseudomonadati > Bacteroidota > Bacteroidia > Bacteroidales > Tannerellaceae > Parabacteroides > Parabacteroides sp. CAG:2. The sequence goes on from NZ_FR885321.1 coordinate 238,968, forward strand.
ACTCAGGCAGGATATAGGATTCGTAATGGAACCATTGCAATAGACGATCGTAATCCTCTTGCCGCTCGTAGCGGGTATCAAGGGCGAAAAGCTTGGCCATGCGGGTATTCTCCGGCGCCGTGGTCCACTCTTTGCAGAACAGGTCGTAGATAAGCATGCCGGTGGATTCGTTGGCAGGGTTGTCCGGACTGACAAAAGTGCCTTTACGATAGCCGTGATACTGCTGGGTATAATGCCAAAGGAGGAAACGCACGTCCTCAAGGTTCACCTCATCGTCGTAATAATGATCGTCCGGAGTGTAGAAGGGGAGGTATTTGCCGTATAGCTCCTTATGGGTAAGGATGAAGGCACGCCAAAGCCCCATGCCGGAGATCACGTCTTCGAAGTAGGCGGCCATGCGGATACAGATCTGCTTTGTTTCCTCGCCCTCGAAGGAGTTTACCAACTCGGTCTTCTCCATGATATCGTAGATACGGTTCGCTATTCCGGTATAATAGGAATCCACGGGAGTGCTTTGTTTATAGGGATGCAACTGCAACCAGTCTTTCGGGAAAATTTTAATGTTCTTCATGTTATTAAATGTCTTTATGCATTCAGGAGTGCAAATGTAGTAAAAATACGTTAGCTATGTCAAACGATAAGGAAAAGTTGCGGTCTTAAAAATGTAACATTTGTTGTCTTCATTGTTATTGGATCTAAACATCTTTGAAATACCGCCCCCGTACTTTTGCGTCGAAATCAAAGATGAAATAATAAGTAGTAAGATAATGGGAAAGAGTTTAAGGGGCAAAAGATTGAAAAGGTTAGGGCTTTTCTGGGTGGGAGTTTTCCTGTCATTCTCTCTATGGGCACAAACAGGGGTTATTTGCGGGACGGTTACGGACGCAAAGATAAAAGAACCGTTGATCGGCGCCTCGGTTGTGATCGAGGGGACTACGGTTGGCGCTATCACGGATATAGACGGTAATTTCCGTATCGAGAACGTGAAACCAGGTACTTATACGGTAGCCGCCTCTTACGTGTCGTACCAAACGCAAACGGTAAAGGATGTTCCGGTAGTCGCATGCCAAGAGGCGGTGTTGAATATCGAGCTTTCCGATGCTAACCTCCAATTACAGAATGTGGTCGTAGTGGCCCAACGGAAATTGGGAACCGAGATGGCCGTATTAAATACCGTACGCAAGAGCCTTCCGGTCGTGAATGGTATCTCCGCCCAGCAAATCAGTAAAACACAGGATAGCGATGCCGCCGAGGTACTACGCCGTATCCCGGGAATCACCATCGTGGACGACCGTTTCATCGTGGTCCGGGGTCTGGCGCAACGTTATAATAATGTATGGCTGAACAATGCCACGACCCCTTCCAGCGAGACGGACAGCCGTGCCTTCTCGTTCGATGTGCTTCCTTCTTCCTTGATCGATAACATGATGATCTACAAGAGTCCCTCGGCCGAGCTTCCGGCGGATTTCTCCGGCGGTTTCGTGCGGGTGATGACCAAGAATATCCCGGACGGGAACACCTTCAACGTATCCTACCAAATGGGCTTTAACACGAACGCCACCTTCCGTAACTTCCAGCTGACGGACGGCACGGCGAAGGACTACCTTGGATTCGGAGCGGACGTGAGAAACCTGCCTTCCTCTTTCCCCGCCCATTTAGGAGAACACTCCACGGATGAGGCGGCAGCCTTTACCCGCCAAATCAACCAACGTTGGGGGATCAACAAGTTCACCGCCATCCCCGACCAGAAGATTTCCCTTACCTCGCACCGCTCTTATGATGTGGGCGGCTGGAAGATCGGAAATATCACGAACTTGAACTGGAGTACCGAGTTCGATTACTCGGAGACGGTGAATAACAACTACATCGCCTACGACGTGAAGAACGACGTATCTCGTCCCCGCTTTGAGTACAACGATATCCGCTATAAAAATACCTCCAAGCTAGGGGCCCTCTTTAACTGGTCATTCCAACGGGATGGCAGTAAATATGAGCTTCGCAACTTTTTCAGCCAGCGTGGCGTTTCCGCTCTGACACAAAGGGAAGGAATGAACTATTATTCCGACAAGGATATCCGTAAATGGGAATCCCTCTATACCGGGCGTACCACTTACTCTGGGCAGATCAGCGGTGTGCATACCTTGCGAGAAAATGTCAACAAGGTGGATTGGACGGTGGGCTATGCCTTCGCCTCCTACCGTGAGCCGGATCGTAAGATCGTGAACTCCATCCTTGACGAGAACCGTACGGAACAGCCGAACTACTATGTCTCTGACCCGATGCGTTATTACCAAGAATTGAAGGATCACAGCGCCTCGCTAGCCGCCAACTACGAACATAAATTCACCGTATCCGATAGGTTCGCTCCTGTTCTCAATGGAGGTGTCTACGGTGAATATAAGAGCCGTACCTTCGCTGCCCGTCGCTTTGGCTACAACCTGTTGGGTAGCGGCTACGACCGGTATGCGGACTGGGATTATACGGAGTTGTTCGCCGACGAAAATATCTCGGCGGATAAGATATGGATGCGTGAGACAACTACGAACAGTGACTCTTATACTTCCGAGAACATGTTGGGAGCCGCCTATGTCTCCGCTAAATTGAACTATGGGGAGGTGCTGAACGCTAATATCGGTGTTCGCATGGAATACTACCAATTGAAGATGGACGGATATAGCTCGGACGGTACTACTCCGGTACACTTGGATAATAAGACGACGGATTTCTTCCCTTCAGTTAATGTTGCCTACAACCTCTCACAAAAACATTTGGTCCGCGCCGCTTACGGTCGCTCGGTCAACCGTCCGGAGTTCCGAGAGGTAGTGCCTTACGTGTACTTCAACTTCGAGCGAGACGCAAACATCGTGGGTAATACGGAGTTGAAGAACGCTTACGCTGACAATATCGATCTTCGTTATGAGTTCTATCCCGCCGCGGGCGAGATGATCACGATCGGCGGTTTCTACAAGCACTTCAAGGATCCTATCGAGGAGACGTACAACGAGGCTGGTTCCGGCCTGCAATATACCTATCATAATGCGAAGAACGCCGAGACCTTCGGCGTAGAGTTGGACGTTAAAAAGAACCTCGACTTTATAGGGCTGCGAGGCTTGAGCTTTGTGTGCAACGCCGCATATATCTATAGCCGTGTCCGTTTCGAGGAAGGGGCACCGGAGCGGGATCGCCCTTTGGCAGGGCAATCCCCCTACTTGGTTAATGCCGGTTTTTTCTACCAGTACGATGACAAGGGGATTTCCGCCTCCCTGCTCTATAACCGGATCGGGAAGCGTATTGAGTCGGTCGGTGTCCCGATGCAGAACCAGGACGAGGATATCCCTGATATATATGAGATGCCCCGCAACTCGTTGGATCTTACTTTCTCGAAGAAGATTGGCAAGATTGTCGAGATCAAGGCGGGAATCCAGGATATATTGAACTCCAAGGTCGAGTACAAGCAGTTCGTGAAACTGACAGACGACAAAGGCGGCAAGAGCGAGCGTGAGCAACTGATCCGCAGCTATCGCCCGGGAGTGGATATCAATATCGGTGTTTCCCTTAGGTTTTGATGTTTAATTGAATATATATATATTACAAACAAAATGTTTTTATTATGAACAGATTTCTCTTAAAAGGTTTGGCCTCTGTGTTAACGATGGCCGTTATGTTTGGGACTGTATCGTGTAGTGATGACGATGATAAACCTGATGGCTCCGTAGCCGTATCGGCTGTGGCAGTCAGTC
>NZ_FR885321.1:242723-283505 GCF_000436315.1 Parabacteroides sp. CAG:2
CTGTGGCAGTCAGTCCTACTACCGCTACTATCAAGGTGGGTGAATCCACTACCTTGTCCGCGACTATTACTCCAAGTGACGCTACGGATAAAACGGTTACATGGAGTACTTCCGATGAAAAGGTAGCGACTGTTGATGCCGGTAAGGTAACAGCCGTGGCCGAAGGTTCCGCTACGATTACTGTAACTACGAAGGATGGCGGTAAAACGGCTACTTGTACCGTGACTGTCTCTAATGATGCTCCGTCTTCCAAAGAGGTGATATTGGAAGGAAATATCACGGCTGATCTAACGATCAACGCTGCCGACAAGAACTTCATGAAAGGCTTCGTATACGTGAAATCAGGCGCTACATTGACTATTGAGGCTGGTTCTGTTATCAAAGGTGTGTCCGTTAGTCCGGGCGAGAAAGCCGCTTCCTTGATTATCGAGCCGGGCGCTAAGATCATCGCCGAAGGTACTGTTGACAAACCGATCGTCTTTACGTCCGATAAAGAGCCGGGTAAACGTTTGACAGGTGACTGGGGCGGTCTGATTATTTGTGGTAACGCTCGTGTGAATCGTACCAATCAACCAACTATCGAAGGAGGACCTGGTACATTATATGGAAATACGACCTCCGATGAGTTTAATGCGGAAAGTTCCGGTAAATTGAAATACGTTCGTATCGAGTTCGCCGGTTATCCTTTGGAGCCAGACAAGGAAATCAATGGCTTAACCTTCGGCGGCGTTGGTAGCGGCACAGAAGTGGAGTTCGTTCAGGTTTCATTTTCGAACGATGATTCTTACGAATGGTTCGGTGGAACGGTAAATGCCAAACACTTGATCGCTTACAAAGGCTGGGATGATGATTTCGATACAGACTTCGGTTATACGGGTAAACTGCAATTCTTGTTGAGCGTACGTGATAAGAATATCGCTGATACTTCAGACTCTAACGGTTTTGAATCTGATAACGACGGTGACGGTTCTTCCAACACTCCGCTTACCAAGCCGGTCTTCTCCAACGTAACCTTGATAGGTCCTTTCTATGGCAAGGTATCCGATAAGACACAGGCTGAGGTGGAAGCCAAGACAGCCGACGCTGCTAACGGTGCCAAGGGTGGTAAATTCCAGGCAGCCATGCACCTGCGTCGTAATACCAGCTTGAATGTTTACAACTCCGTATTCACCGGCTGGCCTTACGGACTTCGTGCTACTGATAAGAAAGGTACGGCAAACGATGGCATCGCCATCAAGAATGTGATCTTTGCTGGTATGTGGAAGAACTTCTATGAGGATGATAAGGTAAGTGAGAACTTCTTCAATCTTGCCGGTAGCAACACGACTCTGGCAACGACCAACGAGATTATCTCTAAAGATGGTGATTACTCTTCTGTCGTAGCTTCAGCTGTGCAAGGCGCTGAATTTGTCGATGAGGTATTGAACAACAGCTTCTTCGAAAAAGTAACTTACAAAGGTGCTTTCGACGGAAAGAATGACTGGACTGCCGGTTGGACTAATTGGGATCCTCAAAATACCGAATATTAATCAAGCTTGGCATTGAATAGGTTGTGAATTTGTTAAAGGCACTGAGGTATCCGGAAAGATCCCTCGGTGTCTTTTTATGTATAATTTAGATAAGAATGTATCATGAATAAAAAGCTATTGTTACTTTCCGCTTTTTTGGCGGGAGCCTCTTGGACCGTGCTGGCGCAAGACTTGGTATTGAGCGAGGGACAGTATTATACCGATGAGACACAAACCACCCCGTATACGGGCCGCTATACGGAATTCTATGAGGATGGCATGCTCAAGATGGAGCTGTACCTGAAGGATGGCCGTCCCGAGGGAACCTATGTGATCTATTATCCGGATGGCAAGATCGCCGAGGTGCGTTCCTACTATCACGGGATCTTCCATGGTGAATGGCGCACGTATAGCGATAACGGCCAGCTGATCGGCCTGGCTTCTTATAAGGAAGGGCAAAAGGACGGCCCTTGGCGTATCTGGAGCGATAAGGGAAATTTGTTGTATGAGATGTTCTATACGGCAGGGAAGAAATCTGGTGTCTGGCGTAGCTGGGATGAGGAGGGGAATCTGCTTTCCGAGGAGAATCAATAGGAATAATTGCCGTTTACATACCGTTGTAACGACATTTACCTCTAATGGTAAATGTTTTTTCCTCTAGAGGTAAATGTCGTTACATCAGTATGTAAACAGTTTTACCTCTAGGTGAAAATACTTTTACTTCTTGATGAAAATATTGGTAAATGTAATTGGGTGGAAATCAGCATGCTTACTCCTCATCCTCTTCTCCAAAGTCGAACTCGAAATCGAATCCGTCATCCATGAATTCCGGCTCAGTGAATTGCTCCAGTTCACGACGGTCTTTCTTGGTAGGACGTCCGAGACCTTTCGCACGGTTCACGAAACCGGAGATACGGTTCATCTCCAGAATCTCATACTGATCCGGGGTTGTCACGTTCTCCAAGTAATTCGGGACGAGCTTCGCGCCCACACGATTCTCGATCAATCCGATTACCTTAAAAGAGAAGGTGATCGGCGGTTTACGCACTTGGATCACATCGCCAACCTTGATCATGCGGGAAGGTTTGATCGTTACTCCACCTATCATGATACGCCCTTTCTTGCAAGCTTCCGCGGCTATCGTGCGGGTCTTAAAGATACGGGTCGCCCACATCCATTTATCGATACGTACCTCGTTCATATCTGTATTCTCAGTCTCTTTTTATTTATTATTAAATTGATTCATCGTAATCTGGATGCCGGCGAGGCAGAAGCTCTTGATGATCTCTGTCGCACGATCCAATATCTCTGGCATCAATTGCAATTCCTCCGGGGGAAATTTCCCTAGCACGTAATCGATCTGTCCGCCCCGTGGAAAATCGCTGCCTATGCCGAAACGAAGGCGGGAATATTCCTGCGTATTCAATAACTGGGCGATATTCTTCAATCCGTTATGCCCGGCGTCGCTACCCTTTGGTTTCAGACGTAAGGTTCCGAATGGCAATGCCAGATCATCTACGACAATCAATAGATTTTCCACGGGAATGTTCTCTTTTTGTAACCAGTACCGAACGGCGTTGCCGCTGAGGTTCATAAAAGTATTCGGCTTTAGCACGATCAAGTCACAGTTTTTCACCCGTATGCGTGCGATTGCCCCGTATCGCTCCTCAGTGAAATTGCCTCCTACGCTCTCTACCAGATGGTTGACAACCCGGAAACCTATATTATGACGGGTTCCCCAATATTCGGAACCGATATTACCAAGTCCTGTTATCAAATATTTCATTATCCTCGAATCTATAAAAGAAAGGGGAAGAACATTCTATGAATATCCTCCCCTTCATGTATTGTAATAATGTTTTTACCTCAGATTATCCTTTAGCCTGAGCACCACGAGCGGCACGAGTCAATTGAACGGCGCAAACAACAGCGTTTTTAGCGTTCATCAATTCAAGACCTTCGAAGTGCAAAGCACCTACCTGCATAGTCTTACCTAAGCCAAGGTGATCTACATTAATCGTCAACTTTTCAGGGATTTGATCGTATATAGCTTTCACTTTCAGTTTTCTCATTTGAAGAGACAACTTACCACCGGCTTTAACACCTTCTGCGTGACCTTCCAAAACAACCGGAACTTCCATTACTACGGCTTTGTCCTTAGATACTTCCAAGAAGTCCATGTGAAGGATTTCGTCAGTTACAGGTTGAAACTGCATGTCCTTAACGATTGCCATCGTCTTGTTACCGTCAATGCTTAACTCAACAACGAAAATCTCCGGAGTGTAAACCAACTTACGAACGGCTTCTTTTGTAACCGTGAAGTGAGTTACTTTTTCGCCACCGTATAATACAGCAGGAATTTCATTGTTCTTACGCATTGCTTTCAAGGCTCTTTTCTGATCAGCGGAACGAGCGACGATCTCTCTTCCTTTTCCTTCTAACTCAAATGTCTTCATTTTCTTTAATTTTTGTGTTACTCAAAATTAGTTATTTTGCTTCCTAATTTCCCATCACACGGTACGGGGCTAAAAAGCGGTGCAAAGATACGATTTTTGTTTGATGTGACAAATATTTCGCATGTTATTTGTCGGATTATCGATCTAGCTTCACTAATTTCGTGGTTCGCATGATCCAACGGACAAGGCCGTGGGGGAGGAGCATTACGAGGGGTGTGCATATTTTGTTGAAGAGACCCGGTAATAGGGAAGCCCGGTGGTGAAACAAGGCATTAATCCCTTTTTTAGCCAGTTTTTCCGGACGCATCATGATACCTAGGCGGATCGCTAAGGTCTTTAAGTTGTCGCTTAGGTTATATAAATTCGTGGCGACGGCGCCGGGACAAAGTACGGTTACGCTTACTCCATAATCCAGTAACTCTGAACGCAAGCCCCGGGAGAAACTTTTCAAGTATCGCTTGGTGGAAGCGTACAGCGTAATTCCCGGATAAGGTAGCCAACAAGATAGGGATGACATATTGAGGATATATCCATGACGCCGTTTCTTCATCTCTTGCCCAAAATAATAACAGAGCTGGGTAGGAGTAGTCACGTGGAGGTAGAGCATTTTCTCGACGATGTTGGCCTTAGCTTGTAAGGTCTCGCAGAAAAAAAACATACCGGCGTTATTGACCAATACCTCTATTGGGATGTTTTTCTCTTGGCAAGTATCATATAGCTCCTTGGCCGCCCCGGGGATCGCCAAATCACGATAAAGCGGCAAAACTTCTATACCATATTTCTCGGAGAGAAACTCACCTTTCTCCCGGATCGCCTGTTCCTCATTGCTGACGATCACTAACTGATAGCCTCGTGAGGCTAGTTCCTCGGCATAGGCGAGACCTATTCCGGAACTGGCCCCCGTGACTAAAGCCCATTTCTTTTCCATTATTTATATTCAAGCCTTTTGATTTCACGTACGATACATTCCGGAAGACCTTTCACGTTCTTATGACAGACCATATCCTCGCTATACATACGGGCGATACAATAGTTACTATGCCCACAATCGCAACGGGCGTGCTCGTCTTCTTTCATACGGTTGACGAAGCCCGGCTCGTTCACCAAGGCACGTGCCATGGCCACAAACTCGAACCCGTCGTTCAGTACCTCCTCGATCTTGTCTCTGGAGACCAATCCTCCTACGTAAATAAGAGGTAAATGTAAGGCTTTGCGGAATTTCAACGCATCTTCAAGGAAGTAAGCCTCCTTAAACGGTTCCGAGGGAATCATATATTTACCCACCATGCGGATTCCAATCGGTAGATAGCCCCTAGGCATATAATACGCCATCGTACGGATCGGCATTTCTCCCCGCATTACATACATGGGGGCACGGCTCACGAATCCGCCGCTTAGTACTAAGGCATGCGCTCCGCATTGGTCTTGGAGTGTACGGGCTACTTCTAGGCATTCGTCTATTTCAAGTCCTCCCTTGAACCCGTCCCGCATATTGGTCTTTACGGTTACGGCCATGTCGGAACCTGCTGCTTTCATCACCTCTTCCATACACATTCTCATGAAGCGCATACGGTTCTCAAGGCTTCCTCCATATTCGTCTTTCCGGTGGTTGGTGTACGGGGAAAGGAATTGGCTGATCAGATAACCATGCCCGGCATGGATCTCGACAGCGTCCATACCTGCCTCACGTGCCAATCGTACGGCCTCACCGTAGGCACGAGCCATGGAAGCGATCTCGGATTGTCTCATACCTCGTACGATCGTGGGAGAGTAGAGGTTGAACCCGCTGGACGCTGAGATAGGCGTGCATCCGCAAATCCGCTTATGCGACATATTACCGCAATGGCCTAACTGGATGGAAGCGGCGGCTCCCTCTTTATGGATAGCGTCGGTGAGCTTGCGGAGGCCGGGAATAATATCCGGACGCATCCACAGCTGACGCTCGAACGACAAGCCGCTTTGCGTCACGGCGGCATAAGCTATGTTCGTCATGCCGATCCCTCCGGCGGCTATGGATGTATGATAGTTGAATAACTGCTCCGAGGGAGCGTTTCCCGGGCACATACTCTCGAATGCGGCGGCCCGGATCGTGCGGTTCCTAAGTGTTAGCGGACCGATCTTACCGGGTGTAAACAGGATTGATTTGTCCATATCAATAGATTAATATAGTTGTTCCGAAAAATTAAGTTAGATAGTTTTCTCTATATTCCAGACGAAGGCCCGAAGCCCTTGCGCTTCCGTTTCCTTGTCTAAGTTGTGTAGGATTTCCAGAAAATGATCGACCTTCTCGTCTTCTACCATCGTAAGGATAGCTGAGTTCAAGGTAGGCCAAGCGTGATTGCCGTAATGTGGCTCGCCTGTTTTACTTCCCCGTCCTTGCACGACATCCCAATAGGTAAAACCTTTAAGGTTATTACGGTCCATGATATTGACGATGGTCTCGTAATACGCTTGATTGAAAGATATAAATATCGCTTTCATATAGTTGCTTTTTTATGAGATCGCATACCCGTAGGGAGGCTTTTCTTGCGATGGGCATTCAAGCCTGTTTATAATGGGCATCGTAAGCACCTTACAATGGGCATTGTCACGACCTAACAATGCCCATCGAGGTTTGCTTGGCCTCGGCTTCCCTATGGTACGCAAAGATAATTAATTATTTCGTAATGCCTTTCTTATTTTGCGGCGTCTTCGTTTTACGCCGTTGGCGGCGAATACGGCATAGACCGTCGGAACAATAATCAAGGTAATCAAGGTGGATACGGAAAGACCCCAAGCCACGGTCATACCCATCGAGCGCCACATCTCGGAACCCTCGCCGGTTCCCACCGCCATCGGGATCATACCCAAAACGGTCGTCAATGTTGTCATCAATACCGGGCGAAGACGGGATTTTCCGGCAGTCACTACCGATGTGATAATACCCATGCCACGTTCCCGACATAAGATCGTATAGTCGATCAGCACGATACCGTTTTTAACCACGATACCCATCAACATGATCACGCCGATCAAAGCCATAACGCCCAATGGTGTCTGCGTGACCGCCAATCCCAATACGATACCTGTAAAGGCGAACGGGATAGAGAACATGATCACGAACGGGTCTACCAACGACTCGAACTGGGCAGCCATCACGATGAATACCAAGATGATGATCAATACCATCAAGATACCCAAATCGGTAAATGTATCCTGCTGATCTTCGAATGTTCCACCCAACTGCCAACTTACGTCGGATGGGATATCCATTTGTTTCAACTCGTTCCGGGCGGCGGCAACCAAGTCGCTCAATGCCGCTCCCTTACCCGCTACGGCAGATACGGTGATCACACGCTCACGGTCTTTACGCTCGATGGTCGGGGGAGTCATACGTTCCACTACCTTGCCTAAATCACGGATGCGGATGCCTTTGCCCTCATTGTTATAGATCAAAATATTCTCAAGATCCTCTACGGACTCACGGAACTCTGGGGCGTAACGTACCTTGATATCATACTCATCTCCATCCTCACGATATTTTGAAGCGGTGGAACCATTTACACGGTTTCGGAGATACATAGAGGCGGTTGTTACGTTCAGCCCGTTGATGGCCAGTTTCTCCCGGTCGAAGTCGATCTGGTATTCCGGGATATAATCCTCACGGCTGATATTTACTTGCGAGCATCCTTTTACATTTCTCATACGACGGGCGATCTCATTCGCCACGGCATCCGTCTGGGCGAAATCAAAACCATAGATCTCGATGTTAACCGAGGTCTCTCCACCCATAGAACCTTCCTGCCCTCCGGCGAGTACCTCGAATTTCTTGATCTCGCTGTATTGGGCTAAGTCCTGCCGCATCAACTCGCAAATCTCGGTAAGACCTCTCTCACGGTCGCCCACGCTAGTTAGGTTTATATTGAACTCGATAATATGCGTACCGTTATTGCTTAGCTGGGCGAAGGTATTATCCGTATCCGCCGTACCTTCCGTGAAGTTACTGATTAGGATCTCCGGATATTTCTCACGGAACTTCTTGTCGATGTCGAGAGCTAACTCACGGGTAATATCCTGCCGTGTACCGATCGGCAACTCAATCGTTATGCCGATGCGTGCGTTATCTTGTGTCGGGAAAAATTCCGTCTTGATAACCGGGATCAGCATCATACTGCCGATGAAGATCAGCGTAGCGCCTACGATCACCGTTTTCCGGTGGCGTACGGCCCAGTTCAAGAAGCGTCCGTAACCGCGATCCAAAGCGTTCAATCCCTTTTCGATAGGCGTGAAGAACATCCGGTACAATTTACCCTTCTCCGGTTGCTGGCGTAATAACTGTGAGCAAAGCATCGGGGTCAATGTCAAGGCGCCTACCGTAGAAACGATCATGATGATACTAACGATCCATCCCAACTGCTTAAATAAGATACCCGCCATACCCGTAACCATCGTCAACGGCAAGAACACCGCTAACATCGTAAGGGTGGAGGCGATAACCGAGATAGCCACCTCGTTCGTGGCGTGTACAGCGGCCTGTTTCGGCTGGCTACCCCGCTCGATATGGGTCGTTACGTTCTCCAATACCACGATAGCGTCGTCCACCACCATACCGATAGCGATAGAAAGTGAGCTCAATGAGATAATGTTTAACGTATTGCCCGAGGCCAGCAAATAAGCGAAAGAAGCGATCAAGGAGATCGGGATGGTTAAGATAATGATAAACGTAGCCCTCCAGCGTCCCAAGAACACGAATACCACCAACATAACGATGATAAAGGTAATCATGATCGTCTCTTTCAAGCTATCGATCGTATTCAAGATATTCGTGGAAGTATCCATGATTACGTCCAGCTTCACGTCTGAGGGTAAGCTAGCCTGTATCTCCGGAAGTTTCTGGTGTACCTTCTTGGCGATGTTCACCGAGTTCGCTCCGGACTGTTTCTGTATGACGATCATACCACCTTTCGTGCCGTTGTTGAACGTTTCTTGCGCACGTTCCTCGATACTGTCCTCTACACGGGCCACGTCACGCAGATATACGTTCTTTCCGTTCTGGCTACCGATCACTAGGTCTAGCATCTGCTTAGCGTCCGTGAATTCTCCTTGAACACGCAAGGAGTAGGTATTAGAACCGATATCTACGCTACCTCCCGGTGTATTCCGGTTCTCTTGCGCGATGATGGTAGAGATACCTTCGATGGTCTGGCCGTAAGCCTCCAACTTGTACGGGTCGCAATACACTTGCAACTCACGGATCGGCGTACCGGAGATAGACACGGCACCCACGCCACTGATACGGGCCAATGGGTTGGATACCTTATCGTCCAAGATCTTGTAAAGAGCGTTCGTGCTCTCCTCCGCGGTCACGGAAAGGATCAAGATAGGGATATCGTCCGTACCGAACTTGAAGATGATCGGATTCTCTACGTCATCGGGTAGGGAAGACTCTACCATGTCCAGTTTGTCGCGGACATCGTTTGTGGCGACATCGATATCGATGCCATAATTAAATTCCAACGTTACGATCGATATATTCTCACGGGATTGCGACGTGATATGCTTCAAGTCGCTTACGCTATTCAACACGTTTTCCAAGGGCTTCGAAACATTCATCTCGATATCCGAAGCGCTGGCGCCGGGATAGGCCGTCATCACCATGATGGTGTTCGTCTCTATCTCCGGAAGCAAGTCCACTGATAACCTGCTTAAGGAAAAAAGTCCGAAGATCACGATCGCCACAAATACAAGGGCGGTCGATACGGGCTTTCTTACCGCTGTTCCATATAAACTCATAGTCTGTTATTCGTTTTCGATTTCAACTTCCATACCGTTCGTCAGGCGGCTTTGCCCGGTGATAACCACTTGGTCGCCATCCTCCACTCCGGATATGATCTCATATTTATCACCCATACGGCGTCCTAGCTCCACCTTCTGGTAGGATACCTTGCCGTCTTTGCATACATAGATATACCGGTCGCCGGCGCCTGATTGTTTTACGATAGAGCGATCCGGGGCCACCACGTGATCCATATGGCCGAAACTCATCGTCACCCGGGCGAACATACCCGGTCGCACTCGCTCATCCGAGTTGGCGATCTTGATCTCCACAGGGAACGTGCGGGTAGCGGGATCGATCGTCGGATAAACCAAGTTGACTTTACCCTTGAAAACCTCGTCTCCGTACACATCCAGCCGGATATCTACCTCATGGCCTTTCTTCACTTTCGTAAAAAGACTCTCGGAGACATTCACCATTAATTTGACCGGACGGATTTCCTCCACTGTGTAGATTGGGTTTCCGCCGCTGTACATATCGCCGCTATCGTAGTTGCGGGCAGTTACGATTCCGCTGATCGGGCTTAGCAATTGGGTGTTCTCCACCAAGTTTTTATACGTCTCTCGAGCCACTTCCAAGGAAGTCTTTTGGGCATCCCAAGCGGATTTGGAAGCACCGCCTACCTTATACAACTCGTCGATACGTTTGAACTCGATCTCTTGGTTATCCAATTGTATCTTCGCTTGCTTTAGGCTGGTAGCGTCCATCTTGGCTAATAACTGCCCGGCTTTTACATGGTCGCCTACCTCGGCGAAGATTTTCTCGATACGGAATGGGGTTTGGGGAGCGATATTATTTTTGATATTCGCTTCCACCGTAGCGGTAAATTCACTGAGTTGCTCCACGTCTTGAACAGAGACCGTCTCCACTTTCACCTTTACTTTCTCATTCTGTGTTTCCGTGGCTTCCTCACTCTTATTACCCGAGCAAGACATCAGCAGGGCCAATGTAGCTATCGGTATTACTTTCAGCATTTGACTTGTCTTCATATAATTGTTCCTAATTATTATCTATTAAACTTTCAATTTTTAATTTTCAATTTTCAATTCATCTGTTCGTTACCCAATACTTTCTCCAGATCCGCCTTCGCTACCATATAGTCGTAGATAGATTGGTTGAAGTTCAACCGAGCCTGCGTCAAGGCAAGTTCGGCATCGTTCATCTCCAGCCATGTACCGGCTCCGGTGTCATACCGTTTTTGCGAGATCATATATCCCCGTTCCGCTTGCTCGACTCCCTTTTGGGCGGCGTCGAACTTCTTGATACAGGTATTCATATTATCTATGTACTGTTTAACGGCCAACTGTAAATTGCGCTTGGTATCGTCCCGTTGCAGGTTTAATTGGTCGATGGAGACTTTCGTCTGCTTTACCTTATAAAATTTACTACCTCCGGAGAAGATAGGAACCGATAACGTGATACCGATCATCGAATAGGGGTTCCATCTGTAATTCTTGAACTTGAAGTCATTGTTCATGGCGCTCCATTGATATAGACCGGTCAGCGACAAGGTCGGCAGATAATCGAATTTCTGCATGACCAGCGTCTTTTTCAGCTGTTCCGCCTGAAGGTCTAATTGTTTCAAGTCCGTATTCTCGGATAAGGTTGTATCCGTGGATAGATAGTCGGCGAAGAGGCTGGACTTGAAATCCGTCAGTTGTCCGTCGCAATCGATATTTAAATCCAGATCCATGCCCAATAACGCTTTTAACTGCCATTTAGCCAAGGTAAGGGAGTTCTCTGCCTGCAACAGATTAGGCTCTGTATTCTTTACCGTCACATCGGCACGTATCAAGTCGTATTCAGCTACGGTTCCCTGTTCATACTTCCGTTTGATATCCAGATAATTCTCCATGGCATTGTCGTAACTTTGCTTGAATACCCGGTAAGAGTCGCTTGCCAGAAGGACGGCGTAAAAGCTCTTTTTCACTTGGTTCACCATCGCTATTTTAGAAGAGCGAGCTTGCTCCACCGCCAATTCCACGTCTAAGGCCGAGATACTCAAGCTTTTCCATAAGGAGGCGTTCACCAGTGGCATGGAAGCGTTGAAGCCCAAGCTCCAGTTGTTGCTACGTCCTACCTCGAAGCCCTCGTCCATACTCGACATGTCCGTGCCTTCGGGCAAGCTGCCGCCTCCCATGTCACCCATGTCGAAATCCATATACATCACCTGTTTCTTCAAGGTACGGTTGTAGTCCCCCGCAAAACTGATCTGCGGAAATAGAGAAGCGTACGAGCCTTTACGTGCGTACTTTTTCTTCTGTATTTCTTTATCGGCAACTTTTACGGTCGGGTTCTCGCTAAGGGCGATCTCTAGCGCTTTTCCAAGATCCAGTTTCAGGGTGTCTTGAGCCAGAACCGGTCTCGCCGCCAGAAAAGGCAATACCATAAATGTGACCAACATCATTTTTCTACTCATCAATAATCGTTTCATTTAGGATAGATTTTGTCTGTGATTAAACTCATTAAGTGTTCGCTATAAATCATAGGATTGTTTGAGATCGAATCGGTCTAGGATCGCTCTTCCCTTCTCGGTACTGATCCCTTTCAGGAATGTGAGGAGGATCGTGTTGTATACCTCGGTGATGGAATGCTTGCAGAAGACATTGGAAGGCCGCAACATCTTCGTCTGCTCTTTCACCAGTAAGGCCATGATCTCGAAGTTGATCCCCTCTTGGAACACGCCCTCTTTAACGCCCCGTGTGAACAAGTCCATACACCTCTTACCCATTCTCGCTTTATTCATCTCTATTTTTTGTTGGGCTTTCGGATATTTCTTCAAGTCCTCGTAAAACTTCTCGTTGAACCATCTCGGGTTTTTCATCATCTCCTCATAGAAGAGCAGGATTACTTCCAAGGCATTGAAAGGTTCTTTTTCCAATCCTGTCAGATATTGTCCGAGCGATTCGGTATTGTGATCGATCCCCTCGATCAGCAAGGTTTCCTTGTCCTCGAACGACTCGTAAAGTGTACGCTTGGAGATGCCAGCCGCTTTCGCTACATCATCCATACTCACACTCTTGATGCCATATTGAGAAAAAAGATCGAACGCCGTATTAATAATCTGTTCTTTTATCATATTCTTTTTTGTTACGTCAAAAGTAGCCGGGGCAATCCCTGTATACAAGTAAAAAGCGCTGACTCGTCCGTTGGAATCGACCAATGACCGGATATTCCCGTCGAATCTATTCGCAAAGGTCTGATATATTTAGAAAACCAGAAAGGTTTATACTGTTACGGTATTGGTATGGAATGAAACAGGATATTGTCAAAAATTCTTGTTATTCGTTCAATTTTGGATGAAAATTGGTTAAAAACGAAATAGTGGGTGGTCTTTGGCTTTTTATTTCTATCTTTGTCCGAGGTGATAATAAAAATCTACAGATAGATATGAAAAATTTACCTTTAATTGAAGTCACTGAGTTAATCAAGGGAATTGAGTCCAGCGACAACTTTCAAGATGATTTATCGATAGCGGATCTGAACGGAGATTTGATTAATTACGAGGAAAAAAGGCTGGAGCATTCCACCCCGATGCGTTTAAATGCCTTGTTGATGATCTTGGTACAGGAAGGTACTGCTGATATTTCGGTAGACTATATTCCATATAAGATAGAGAAGAATACGTTTATAACCTTGATGCCGACTCATATCATACAGGTATCGAAAGTGAGCAAAGATTTGAGAGGGCGTTTGTTGATCGTGTCCAGATCTTTTCTGGATGGATATACTACCCCGGCAGGGAAAAAGAACTCTATGGTGCATTATATGCAGATCCGTAAGAATCCATGTGCTGCGATGAGTGCCGAGGAGACTGAGCATATATCCGGCCAATTCTCCATCTTACGGGAAAAGATGAAGCTGCGTACCCATTTTTTCCAGAAGGAGGCTCTCCAAAACGCCTTAGTCGGTTTCTTTATCGAGTTGGCTAATATCTTTATGGGTAAGAAGGAGCTGATGACGGCACCTACACTCTCCCGGAAGGAGGAGCTTTTCGAGCAGTTCCTGCAATTGCTTTTCGAGCATTGCAAGGAGCAGCACGTCGTTACTTTCTATGCCGAGAAATTATTTATTACCCCACAGTATCTTTCGCTTATCTTGAAAGAGCTAACGGGTAAATCAGCGAATAAATGGATTGACGACGCCTTGATCGTCGAGGCCAAGATGCTGTTGAAGGCCCCGCAAGCCACGGTTCAGCAAGTAGCGGATATACTCCACTTCTCCGATCAATCCACTTTCGGTAAGTTTTTCAAGAAGCATATGGGTATATCACCCATGGAATACCGGAAATCATAATCCGGTATTTTCTATACGCTTGCGGAACTTATACCAGTTGATCAACTCACAAGCCCCGTAGAAAATGCTGGCTACACCGAAGATTACGAATGTATTTGCCGCCGCCCCGAACGGGTAGGCAAGAATCATTACTCCGGTTATCAAGATCAAAGCCGGCATCAGGTAGAACCCCAACGGTACATTGCTCCATTTCCTTGCGGATATCAATGAAACCAATTGCTGTACACCGGCAATTACCAATAAGGCTCCGAGTAAGTACATTAATATATTCACGAAGAACTCGGGCATGATCACCAACCACGCTCCGAACAGTACGCTTCCCGCTGCCTCGATAGGAAACATCGGTTTCTCCCCGTTCTCGTTCTTCGGTCGGGTGAAATAGCTGAGGATAGCGAATAATCCCGGTAAAATGAATAGTATACCGATCGTGATAACCAGATAGGTTATGGCTGCTTCCGGCCATAATACCAAAACAAACCCTAATACCATCGCGAATGCGCTACGTAAAACCGCGCCATTAATAGATCTCATATGTTTTTATTTTAGATTTCACTTATAATATGACAAAGGTATATATTCTTTCCGACTTTTTTTACCTTTGTGCGCCATAAAGCAGTATCAGGAAAAACATCGAAATATATCCCTCTTGAATGCATGCTTCGCGTAAAAAGACAAACTTGAAATCATCTAACGAATAATAATACTAAAACAAAAAATGAAGCGTATAGTTTTTTTGGATTACGTGCGTGTGTTTGCGTGCTTCCTTGTCATGGTTGTCCACGCCAGTGAAAACTTTTATGGAGCTGAGGGCTCCACGGATATGGTGGGACCGCAATCTTATCTGGCCAATGAGGCTGATCGGTTGTGGGTAGCCGTATACGATGGTTTCTCACGCATGGCGGTGCCATTGTTTATAATTGTCTCCGCCTTTCTTCTTGCGCCGATGAAGGCAGGGCTGACCTCTTGGCAATTCTACCGTCAGCGTTGTATTCGCATCTTACCGCCGTTTTTCATATTTATGATACTATACAGCACTTTACCCTTGCTGTGGGGGCAGATAGATGCCGAGACATCATTGAAAGATATATCGAGAATATTCTTGAACTTTCCTTCACAGGCCGGACATTTGTGGTTCATGTACCCTTTGATCAGCCTCTATTTATTTATACCCGTAATATCGCCATGGTTGAATAAAGCCACGGCGAAAGAAGAGCGTTTTTTCATCGGCTTGTTTCTGTTGTCGACCTGTATGCCCTATCTCAATCGTTGCTTCGGCGAGGTGTGGGGACAATGTTTTTGGAACGAATACCATATACTGTGGTACTTCTCCGGTTATTTAGGATACCTCGTACTGGCACATTATATACATGTCCATCTTACATGGAACCGTTCTAAACGTTTGGTTATCGGAATCGCCTCGATGGTCGTCGGTGCCTTGCTGACGATTTATTCCTTCTATGTCCAAGCGATACCCGGAGTAACTCTTGTCACACCTGAGATAGAGATCGGATGGGCTTTCTGTACGATTAACTGTGTGCTTCTTACGGCGGGTACGTTCCTCGCTTTTACTTGCATAGGCAATTCGAAATCTCCACGACTCATAACAGAGATGTCTAAACTCAGCTACGGTATGTACCTTATGCATATATTTTGGCTCGGATTGTGGGTAACGGTGTTTAAGCACAACTTAGCCTTGCCTACTGTCGCCGCCATACCATGCATTGCGGTAAGTACATTTATCTGCTGTTATGTGACGACAAAGATTATCTCATTAATACCGGGCAGTAAATGGATTATAGGATGAGTATAGGATAGCTCTGTCATTTGGCGCGGTTACTTTGTAAACAAGATGATAAGATTACCTGTTATTTGGAAAAAATCGTATATTTACGATATTCAAATAAATCCCGGGTAATAATGATGACGAGAACAGTTTTTATACTTTTGATATCGAGCCTTTGTACGCTAAGTTATTGTACGCCGAGGACCGAGCCTGCTCAAACCGAGGTCTTAACTCCTGTGGATTCTATATCGAAGGATTCCGCTGTGATCGTGGAGACTTTGCCTCCCCGTATCGAAATAGAGAAAGAGCTGCTTTACGATAAGCATACTTTAGAAGATACTTACCCCTATAAAGATACGACACGGGAGTTCCAGTGGGAGAAAATGAAAGAAAGATTATCCTTATTGGAGTCGATCCAAAGGGAGCCGTCTCAATGGGCGATCTTGCAGAACTATAAAAACAGGAATGGAGAGGCTCCTCTTGTAAAAGTCTTCAAGAGAGATGCCTATAAGAGGGTTTCCGATACGCTTGGTGTAGAACGCTATCAATCCGTCCCGCTTTATTTGCTGACTGATACCGTGACTCCCGAGATCTATGGACGTGACGGTAGCTTGGTTCGTATCAAGGCGATGGATGAGGATTCTAAATTCGCTCGTATACAAACCGTGTACGATGGGGAGGAGGAGTGGTATGCTCCGAAGAAATATATCAAGCAAATAGGGGATACGGTAGTCTTCGATAAGGCGATCTTCGTGGATCGTCATAACCAGAATATCGCGACCTTGGAGCACGTCGGCTCGAAATGGTTGGTTCGTAGCATGAACCCTGCGACTACCGGACAGCATCGTCCTCCTTATGCGCAGGAAACCCCGTTGGGAATGTATGTTCTCCAAGAAAAAAAGTCTCGCATGATCTATTTGGTAGACGGTTCCAAGGAGACTGGCGGATTCGCTCCTTATGCCAACCGTTTTACGAATGGGGCGTATATCCATGGCGTACCGGTCAACGCTCCTCGTAAATCGTTGATCGAATATAGTCCTTCGTTGGGAACGACACCCCGGTCTCATATGTGTGTGAGAAACGCGACTTCGCATGCGCAATTTGTTTACGATTGGGCGCCTGTTAATGAGACGATTGTTTTTGTATTAGAATAAAAATCATAACTTTGCGGCGTTATTGTTTTTTAGTATGCGAAGGATTTTCTTGTATTTGTTTTTTATTGTCTTGTCTGTAGGTTCAATTTCAACCGGTGGCGTTTTGCGTGCCCTATCTCCGGAAACGGGATCAACGTCTGTGGCGGTTATGGGGCGCCAATTATATGAGGAGATGCGATTGGATCAATGGGTTTGTTTCGATGCGTTTATGCAGGGGCTTAGAGGTTCCGAGAAGATTGATCGGAAAAATAAGGATATCCTTACATTGATCGATTTCTCTAAACCTTCTACGGCGGAGCGTATGGTTGTATTGGATATACGGCAAAAGAGAATACTTTACACCTCTTTGGTTTCTCACGGTAAGAATAGCGGAGGGAATTATGCGACCTCTTTCTCGAACGAGAACGGTTCTCATAAAAGCTCTTTAGGATTTTATCTGACGGAAAATACGTACCAAGGTCGGAATGGCTATTCGCTTATCCTAAATGGATTGGAAAAAGGAATAAATGATTTGGCTAAGCAAAGGGCGATTGTAATTCATGGCGCCTCTTATTCCGATCCTTCTGTGGCAGCTTCCTCGGGTCGGTTAGGACGTAGCTTTGGTTGCCCTGCGTTGCCTGTATCTGTCAGTAAGCCAATTATTAATACGATAAAGAATGGAACCCTTTTATTTATTTACGCCAACGATAAGAACTATCTGACGCAAAGTTCCATTCTATCCACTCAACAAGAAAATGATATTTTTCATGAAAAAAGTTACCGAAAAGTTTTGTAGTTTAAAATAAAGGCGTACCTTTGCACCGCAATCAGAGATAAACACTATGAATTGCAAAACGGGGTGTAGCGCAGTCCGGTTAGCGCACCTGCTTTGGGAGCAGGGGGTCCCAAGTTCGAATCTTGGTACCCCGACTTAGAAAAAGGGAAATGGTTGGTATTCAACTGTTTCTCTTTTTTTGTGTCCTACCCTTAAATCTAAAGGATAGTCAACGATTGTAATCAAAACAATTGTTCGTATCTTCAAGTAAAAAAAATTCTTCTTACTATATACAAATATAATTACTATCTCATCTATTTCCTGATTATCGCTGTGGAATGTATAGACCACGGCGTGATCTGTATATTCCACGCCTTGATCTGTACAGACCACGTCGTGGTTTGTAGAATTATACAGTATGCGTATAAGAATTCATAGGTTATCGGGAAAGAATTCATATAGGAGTAGAGTGCTTTTTGCTTAGGGAGAAGAGGAGACGCTCTTACGTGTCAAAGTGGGAATAGTGTCAAACAATTAGACAGCGTTGTCAAAATATTGGACAGTTCTAAAAGAATAGCTTTTTGTTATCTGATTGTTGTTTAGTTGTTTATGTGTTTTGGCACATTCTTTGCTATTATTTAGGTAGAAAATAATAGAGCAATGAAACAAATATTACTTACAACAGTTCTTTCTCTCAGTTTCGCTACCGCGACGGTGGCCCAAGAGAAACTTTGGACTTTGGATGAATGTATGCGCTATGCCGTGGAAAACAGCCCATCGGTTAAAAAGCAAGTTTATACATCAGATACGTATAAGGCGGAACGGAATGCCGCCGTAGCTTCTTTTTTCCCGGCGGCATCGGCTAAGGTCGGAGCGCAATATAGTTTTGGCCGTTCGATCGACCCTGCGACCAATACCTATGAGAATACTTCTACGTTTAATAATAACTATGGCCTCGACGCTTCTATTCCTATTTTTACGGGCGGACAGCTGATCAATCAATGGTTGATGGCAAAATCCAATCGCCGTATGGGAGTTAATGACATACAGAAAGCGAAAGATGATTTAGCGATGAAAACCATGCAGGCTTATATGGATGTGGTGTATTATAAAGGAACGATTCGTATGGCGGCCGAGAAATTGGAGGAGAGTAACCGTACCTTATATAAGACTCGCCGGCAAGAAGAGCTGGGTTTGAAAGGGAAAGCGGATGTAGCTCAATTCGAGGCTCAAGTAGCGGCCGATGATTATACATTGACCCACCAGCAGAATCTTTTCAATACGGCCTTGCTTACTTTGAGGGAATGTATGAATTATCCATCTGATTTAGAACTGGAGGTGGATACTTTATTACCGGATATCAATTATGTCCCGGAAGTAGAGAATGTGGCGGAGATTTTCGCCTATGCGTCCGGGAATAACCCTACCGCCTTGCAAGCCGAGTATCAATTAACGCAAAGTAAATACCAATATCGTATTTATAAAGGAAAGTTGCTACCGAGCATTTATTTGAATGCCGGAATCTCTACGAGTTATTTCGAGAACCTGAAGTCTGATAATGCCCCGGAAGGTTTCAAGGATCAGTTTAAAAATAACCGTGGTGAATATGTCTCTTTTAGCCTTAGCTTCCCCTTATTCGATGGTTTGAGCAGATTAACGAACGCTCGTCGTTACCGTAACAATATGCGGATCGCACGGGAGACAAGGACAGAGGTCTTTCGCCAGTTGCAGACAGCGGTAGAGCAATCGGTCCTGGATCGTGAGGGATACGCTAAAGAGGCCATACAGATGGATAAGAAGGTGAAATCGGATGAGTTGGCTTATCGTGTTACCCTACGGAAGTACGAGGAAGGCCTGATGAGCACGCTGGATGTACAGACAAGTGCGAATACGCTGTTGGAGTCCAAGGCCAATCTGCTTCAAAAGCGATTGATGTACTTATTGAAAAGCAAGCTGGTGGATTATTATAAGGGCAAGCCTCTTATCAATGAATAAGAATTGAGAACATAGAATTTAGATGATAATAAAAAATATAGAATACGATGGATATACAATTAGAGAAAAAGAAAGGTCTTCAGAAGAAGCATATTCCTTATGTAGCGGGTGGCGTGTTGTTCGTTATCTTGTTGGGATGGATTATCTTTGGTGATCATGCTTCTACGTTGAAAGTGGATGCGAGAGGGATTAGCATCGGTAATGTGACCCGTGAGCAATTCAATGACTTCTTTCGTATGGATGGTCAGGTGCAACCTATCACGGTCGTGCAGCTTAGCCCCGAGGAGGGCGGTATCGTACAGGAGAAAGTCGTGGAAGAGGGTGCCCAAGTGAAGAAAGGCGATATCATTGTTCGTCTGAGCAACTCAAATCTAGATTTGCAGATCTTGAACGCTGAGGCCGAGTTGGCGGAGAAGCAGAACTTCCTTCGTAATACGCAGGTTACCATGGAGCAGGATAAGCTGACCAATCAGATGGAGAAACTTCAATACGATATGGACATGAACCGGGCCCGCCGCTCGTTCAACCAACAAGAGCAGTTGTATAAAGAGAACTTGATCGCCAAGGAGGATTATCTGAAAGCGAAGGAGGACTTCGAGTTAGCCTCTCAAAAGCACGCCTTGATTACCGAGCGCTTGCGCCAAGACTCTATCTCCCGCACGATCCAGATGGATGAGATGGAGGCCAGCTTGGCGAACATGCGGAAGAATATCCTGTTGATCCGCGAACGTAAGGAAAACTTGAATGTCCGTTCCCAGATCGACGGTGAGTTGGGACTGTTGGATGTCGTATTGGGGCAAAGCATCAATCCCGGACAAAAGATCGGCCAGATTAACGACCTTTCCGATTATAAGATAGAGGCCATGATCGACGAGCATTATATAGACCGCGTGAAACCGGGCTTAAGCGCCGCTTTCGAGCGTCAAGGCTCGTCTTTCGACTTAACGGTGCGCAAAGTTTATCCCGAGGTTCGTGATGGTAAGTTCCGTACGGATTTCGTTTTCACGGGTGAGCGTCCGGATAATATCCGTAGTGGACAGACCTACTATATCAACTTGGAGCTGGGGCAACCTACCGAGAGTATCATTATCCCGAAGGGAACTTTCTTCCAGAGCACGGGCGGAAGCTGGATATTTGTTCTTGATCCGGATGGAAAGAAAGCTTACAGGCGTTCTATCAAGATCGGCCGTCAGAACCCGCAATATTATGAGGTTCTTGAAGGTCTGGAAGCCGGTGAGAAGGTGATTGTGTCCAGTTATGAGAGTTATAAGGATAATGAAGTGCTGGTGCTGGAATAAAATCGATATAATATGAAAAACATACTAATCGCCATTCGTTCCATTTTTAAGAAAGGGCGGCATAACGTGATGAAAATCGTATCGTTGGGAATCGGCTTAGCGGTAGGCTTGGTATTGATCGCTAAAGTCTATTTCGAACAATCGTATGATGATTTTTATCCGGATAGAGACCGGGTCTATCAAGTCTGGGCGAAATACCAGCAAAATGGAGGGGAGTTGAAGGATTATCCGCAAACAAGCGGTGGCATCGCTCCAACTATGCAACAACAGATACCCGAGATCGAGACCGTCACCCGATACACGAGTTTTGGAGACTGGACCTTTACGATGACCGACACCAAGATGAAATACTCCGGTCGTTGTATCATAGCGGATAGTTGTTTCTTTGATATTCTTCCTCGTCCTATGTTGATCGGAAATGCGAAAGAGGTTCTTTCCACCCCGATGTACGTGTTGATATCAAGTCGTATAGCGAAAAATATCGGAGGCGATGTTATCGGGAAAAACTTCACGGTAGACAATTCGCCGGGACGTACTATGACTATTGGTGGCGTTTTTGAGGAAGTTCCGGAAAATTCTCATTCCCGTTACGATGTAATTGTTTCCATGGCTTCGGCGGGTCGGTTCATGTGGGAGGGTTCGCCTACTAATATGTTGGGAAACGATCGTTACATAAGCTATGTGAAGTTGCACAAGGGGGTGAATCCTTTAGCTTTGGAGGAACAGGTGCGTACGTTTGTGAATTCTTATTTCCCTCCGGAGGAACAGCAAAAGGTCGGGTTAAGCATTGATTTCTCATTTCATAAGCTAGATAATCTACACAAGGAGTTGCCGCAAGTCAAGCGAATGACGTGGATACTTTCCTTACTGGCCTTCGCTTTGATCTTTACGGCGGTGATGAACTATATCTTGATCGTGATATCCTCTATCGTAAATCGCTCGAAGGAGGTGGCTGTCCATAAATGTTATGGGGCAAGCGAGAATAATATTCATGGTATGATGTTTGGTGAGGCGTTGGTACATATAGTGCTTTCACTGATCTTGGCCTTATTGTTGATCCTTGCGTTTAGAGGTACGGTAGAGGAGTTGTTGGCGACTTCGTTAGATTCCTTGCTCTTGTCTAATGGTAGCTTGGTCTTGCTAGGGATATGTATCTTGGTGTTTTTCGTATCTGGTTTTATGCCGGGATCATTATACGCCCGGATTCCGGTGGCCTCCGCTTTCCGTAATTACCGGGAGAATAAGCGTATCTGGAAGAAAGCCTTGTTGCTTGTCCAGTTTGTTGCTACGGGCTTTTTGGTGACGATGCTTGTTTTCGTTGCCCGTCAATATACGTTTATGGTGAATGATCGTCCGGGATATGCCTATGAGAACCTTGCCTACTGCGGGTTAGCTGGCGTGGACTCTACCTCTCGTGCCAAGATTCTGGATGAGGTGATGCGGCTTCCGGGAGTCGCTGCGGCTACCACCGTTTATCAATTGCCTTTCGAGCATGCTTCCGGTAATAATATTCTTTTACCGGGCGGGACTCAAGAGCTTTTTAATATCGCCGATCTCTATTGGGTAGGCAACGGATATCTGGACATGATGGAGATTCCCGTGATCCAAGGCCGCTCGTTCACGGAGAATGTGACCAACTCGAGAGAGGTGATGGTAGACCGCCGTTTCGTGGAGAAGATGAAATTGGTAGCGGGCTGGACGGATGATGTTGTTGGGAAGGATATTTGCGTCACCGAGCATAGCAAATGGAATGAGGAGCCATTCACGATTTGCGGCGTGTATGAGAATATCCGTCTGGGAGGAATCTCGAACCAAGATATGCGGCCCTCCGTATTATTCTATGCGCATAAGCCCATGTACACCTTGCAGGTGAAGTTCCATGAGCTGACCAACGATAATATGGCTCGTTTACAGCAGAAGATATCCGAGACATTTCCGGATCGTGAACTGAGCGCTATCTCTTTCCGTTCCGAGATCATGGATCTATATAAGGACTCCCGCCAATTCCGTGATTCCGTGATGATCGGAGGTCTGGTCACGCTTCTTGTTACGTTGATAGGACTTATAGGCTATACGAATGATGAGGTGAGCCGTCGTCGTAAGGAGATCGCCGTCCGCCGGGTGAATGGGGCTACCTTATGGGATATATTGAGGTTGTTCATAAAGGATATCGGATATATCTGTATCTATGCGGTCATATTAGGCGGTGGCATAGCATACTTTGTCTTGCAAAAGTGGCAAGAGCAATTCACGGAGAAAGTACCTTTGTCATGGTACATATTCTTGGGTTGCGGCGTATGTGTCTTATTGATTATATATTCCGTGGTTTGTCTGGATGCCCGCAAGACGGCTAATGATAATCCGGTGAACTGCTTGAAATCTGAGTAATTGAAAATTTATAATTCATGAATAATTTATTGAACTTTAAGTCCTTTTTCAAGTTCCTCGGAAGGAATAAGGCTTATACGCTGATAGACGTGTTTGGTCTGTCTCTATCGTTGATGTTTGTGTTATTGATAGCGGTCTATACGGTACAGGAGATGTCTACAGATAAATTCCATACCAAGGCGGATCGTATCTATCTGGTCGGGAATGAAAATTGGATGGCCACCGGAGCCGCCATTCCTTATAAGATAAAGGAACGCTATCCGGAGGTAGAAAAAGTTTGTCCGGTAGTGGCGGGTAATTCGAGTGATATAGTTGTAGTTTCCGGTGATCGGAAACTGAAGGCAAACGTGATGTTCGCAGACTCTACGTTCTTCGATTTCTTTGATTTCCGGTTGCTACAAGGCACTCGTGAGCAAGCGTTGGCCGCCGGGAACTATGCGGTGGTCTCCTCTTCGTTCGCCCGTAAGATGTTCGGAACGGATGATCCGATGGGACGGAAGTTGGTGGTGGGCGATACCATATCGGCTACTATAAACGGGGTGGTGGAGGATTTACTTCATTCCTCTATTCCCGAAGCCGATGTGATCGTGCGTTGGGAGCAGGTTCGGTATTTGAACTGGTCGTTGGCTCCGGATCAATTGGGGAATGCCGGAAGTACATCGGCTTTTGTCTTGGTGCGTGAGGGTAGTGATTTCCCTTCTCGTGCGGAGGATATGGCCCATTGGTTCAAGGAATTTTATTGGCCGTATCAATATGGGACGGCAAAAGAGGTACGCATATTGCCGCTTAGTGAGCAGTATTTTGCGAAAGCCGCTTCTTACTCTTCTTTGCGAAAGGGAGATTGGCGTTTCGTGATCGTGCTGATGTCCGTAGGTCTTCTTATCTTGATTTTTGCGGTTATCAATTATATTAACTTGACGGTTGCCCAAGCGGGTTTCAGGGCGAAGGAGATGGCTACCCGGCGCCTTTTGGGATCTTCACGGGGTGAGTTATTCATGCGTTTGATGCTGGAGTCCACTTTACTTACGTTTATTTCTTTGATTATCGGGGTTCTCCTTGCGCTGGCGGTCGTGCCGTTTGTCAATGATTTATTGCAGACACGTGTCGATATGAATGTATTGGGTAGACCTGTCTGGCTATTGGCTCTGGTTTCATTAACGGTTGCCGTGGGAGTTTTATCCGGCTTACTGCCTGCTATCATTATTTCTTCTTCTAAACCGATCGAGGTGGTAAGGGGTACGTTCCGGGCTAAGACGAAAATGGTATTCAGTAAGTTCTTTATCGTATTCCAGAATGTGATCACGATCACGATGATCGCCGCCTCTATCACGATGGTTTGTCAGATCGTTCATATGATCAACGCTCCTGTCGGATATAAAACGAAGAATTTATTGGCTATGCGGTCGGTGGATGAAAGGCAGTTATCCGCTTTTGTCGGTGAGTTGAAAGGTTTGTCATGCGTAGATAGGGTCGGGAAGACTCAAGGATTGCCTTTATTCGGTAGTAATAATTGGACTGCTACTTATCAGGGGCAAAATATATCTTTTCAGCAATTCGTTATGGATAAGGAGTGTTACGATATGCTGGGATTGGAGATTTTGCGTGATAACCATTTAACGACAGAGGGCTGGTTCCTAAACGAGCAAGCGATGCGTGAGATGAACTTATCGGAGGATGCGGCCTCTTTTATGCTGGACAGGCAAGAAAGACCGATAGCGATAGCGGGTATCGTCCGGGATTTCTATTGCTTTGGAAATGTGACGACAGGGATGAACCCTGTCATGTTCCGTTTCTTGAAAGATAATGAAGATCCTTGGATGATCTTGATCGAGACACAAGGTGATCCTTTCGCCGCAAAGGAGGCTATCGGTAAAGTATATGAGAAAGTGACCGGACTTGAGTTTGAGGCTTACTTCATGGATGAGCGTTTACAAAACTCATTCGACTCGCAAATCCGTTTGGCAAAGATCGTAATCGTATTCTCGATAATCGCCATCCTTATTTCTTTGCTAGGCTTATTGGCGATGTCCACTTATTTTATCCAACAGCGTTCGCAGGAGGTATCCGTACGAAAGGTATTTGGTTCCAGCAATCGGGAGATATTGGTTAAGCTCGTATTCACGTTCTTGAATTATGTGCTGATCGCTTTCGTGATCGCCATACCTATTATTATGTACTTTATGAAAGATTGGCTGTCTGATTATTCATATCGTATTAGTTTAAGTCCGCTGATATTTATCGCTGCCGGCTTATTCTGCCTCGTGATCTCGTTTGTCTCTGTCTTTTTCCAGAGCTACCGGGCTGCCACGTCGAATCCGGTGGATAGCTTTAGGCATAGGCTTTAATTGTTAAGCATATCATAAAAGGTAATAACGCTTGTTTAAAAATAAGGGGGGAGTAAATACCGACTTTTGATACCTCCCCTTATTTATTCTTGTCTGTTTTTCTAGCCCTTCAGATCCCGAACAAGAACGGTAACGGCTTGCTGTCCTTGAAATCTTTGGCGGTGTTTCCGGCGTAAATCTCGCCGTTTGTGAGCGTTAGTTTCTTGATAGGTGTACCTGCCTTGAAGTCCAAGCTCTTGAAATCGACCCAAAAGATATCCGGGCTTAAAGTAGACTCGAAGTAATATACCTTATTCTTCTGGTCGGCTACCGTACGCCAGCGGGTAGAGGAGATATTCGGTTGATCCGGGGTCGTGATTCCCAGAGGTACCGATACGTTACGCATTACGCTGAATACCCCGGCTACCGCTTCCCGGAAATTACTTGTCTGCGGGATGGCGTGGATATAGAAAGAGGCACGCACGAAACGATCGGAAGCCCGGTTCGTACCCGGCAACATGACCAAGCCACCTATCTGTTGCCAGTAGTCGTTTAAGGTTAGTTGCTTATCGTATGTAGGGGAATTCGTCATGACTTGGCATTCCCGTCCCTCATGGATAACCAAGTTCCCATTTAGGTACTCGAAGATAGCGCTATTCCCTGATGCGTCCGAGATCGAGAGATGCAAGGTTGATTTCGCCCCGTTCGGAAGATCCGGATCGTCGATGCGGAAGACCTCCTTGCTTAACTCGGCAACCGCCTCATCTACCGTGGCGAAATTATCGAGTACATACTGCGTCCAGATGCTAAGCCCCATAACCGGGCGGTTATCGTCCGGTCGGAAATAAGATGACTCGGTGAGGAACAATAGGTTGGCTACAAGTCCCTTCTCGTTCATGCCGTCGCACGTACCGATATCATACCCGGCGGTCACCACGCTTCCGTATTTCGAGGTCCATTGGATGGTATTATCGGATATCGCTCCCCTTCTCTGTACGCCCCGGGGGAAGAGATACAGGTTGGATTGCGGGTCCTCTTTCCAATCCATGGTACGTCCGGTTACGACCATATCGTCCGGCCCGAGGTAAACGGCCCTTGTACACGCCTCGCTTCCCATAGGGTTCATGAACATGAACAAGCCGGCGAAAAGAGAGGCCAGTGTTAAATTCTTTGATTTCATAAGATCTATATTATTAGGATAATCTATTTATGAAACAAGTGGCTTTAAGGAATGTTTTAGAATGATATACGGGATACGGAGCCGTGTGAACAACCCCCATTTCGTTTTTAGGCTTTCAAAATTCGTTTTGTTCGTAAAGGAGTCTTATTTTTCAAGTTTTTAAAGAACTTCGCGTATCGATTAAATAAGAAACATATGAATTTAAATTCTATATCATGACAGCAAAACAAAAAATGTCACGCCGTAACTTCATACGGAGTTCGGTCGTTATGGGTGGCGCATGGATGGTGGCAGGTTCTATACCTGTAGAGAGTATCGCAGGCGAAGTGAGGCCGGAGATTGCGAAAAGCGAATCCTCTGCCGGAGTTTCGAAGGTATATATGTTGAAAGATATCACTCCTCAGAACATGATCCGTCTCTACGACGCCTTGGGACGGAAGGCCAAGGGGAAAGTGGCGGTGAAGCTCTCTACCGGAGAGCCGGGAGGCCATAACTTCCTGCAACCTACACTTATCAAAGACTTGGTAAAGAAAGTAAACGGTACGATCGTGGAATGTAACACGGCTTACGGAGGCGGACGCGCGGATACCGACAGCCATTTGAAAGCCGCCGCCGATCATGGCTTCACGGCCATCGCTAAGGTGGATATCATGGATGCCGACGGCGAGGTGGCTCTTCCGGTTCAAGGCGGTAAACACCTGAAAGAGGATTTCGTAGGCTCCCATTATCTGGATTATGATTTTACGGTCGTCCTTTCCCATTTCAAGGGACATGCCATGGGCGGTTTCGGGGGAGCGCTGAAAAATATCTCTATCGGTATAGCCTCATCCGCCGGAAAGGCTTGGATACATACGGCGGGTAAGACGAAAACCGACTTGTGGAACAACCTTCCCGAACAGGATCATTTCTTGGAATCAATGGCCGAGGCGGCTAAGGCCGTGACTACCCATTGTGGCGAAAATATACTTTATATCAGCGTAATGAATCGACTCTCCGTAGATTGCGATTGCGATTCGAACCCGGAAGAGCCGAAAATGGCGGATATCGGTATGCTAGCCTCACTCGATCCCGTGGCCTTGGATAAGGCTTGCGTAGATCTGGTTTACGCCTCGCCGGACCCTGGCCGTGTCCACTTGATCGAGCGCATGGAATCCCGCCATGGCATCCATATCGTCGAGCATGCGGAGGCGTTGGGTATGGGAAGCCAGCGGTATGATTTGGTCTCCTTGGACGATAAATAATATCGTAAATTAAAAACATTTAATAACTTCCTTTTTATCGGGCTTATTACCTCAAAGGCGTTATCTTTGCCCATGAATAAATAACAGTTTTGGGAGTACAAACTAAAAACGATTTGATTATGTTCTCAGGTATTGTAGAAGAAGCGGCTCAGGTAGTAGCCCTCCAATCCGATAAAGGAAACCTTCATCTGACGATGAAGTGCTCATTCGTGAATGAGCTGAAAATAGATCAGAGCGTGGCTCACAACGGCGTTTGCCTTACGGTGGTAAGCATGACGGAAGATACGTATACGGTTACCGCTATCAAGGAGACCTTGGAACGTTCGAACCTCGGGAACCTGAAAGTGGGCGATAAGGTGAACTTGGAGCGTAGCATGTTGATGAACGGCCGTCTGGACGGGCATATCGTACAGGGGCACGTGGACCAGACTGCCGTTTGTGCGGAGGTGAAGGAGGCGGACGGCAGCTGGTACTATACGTTCGAGTACGCTTTTGATAAGGAGATGGCCCGGCAGGGGTATATGACCGTGGAGAAAGGCTCCGTTTGCGTGAACGGCGTCAGTCTGACGGTATGCAACTCCCAGCAAAACAGTTTCCAAGTCGCTATCATCCCTTATACGCACGATAACACGA
This sequence comes from Parabacteroides sp. CAG:2, assembly GCF_000436315.1. Taxonomy (NCBI): domain Bacteria; kingdom Pseudomonadati; phylum Bacteroidota; class Bacteroidia; order Bacteroidales; family Tannerellaceae; genus Parabacteroides; species Parabacteroides sp. CAG:2. Next base: position 271,549 of record NZ_FR885321.1, read on the forward strand.
ACTTTTGCCAGATCGAGAAAGGTACGGTAGTGAACCTAGAGTTCGATATTGTCGGGAAGTATATCAGCAAGATGATGCAGTTTAAATAAGGTTCGAAGAATTTCCTATCCATAAAAGGCTTTAGCGGTATCTGATGATCCCGGCTAGAGCCTTTTCTATCTACGGACAATCTTAATTCCGTGCGTGTACGATTAAAAACGTTTTAAGTAAATTTTCACTAACCAAAACTATCCTTGGTATGTTTATTGTTATATAATTATATGAGAAAAATAGACTAAACATATCAGATTATGGCCTATATCGATTATTACAAGATTTTGGGGGTGAACAAGGACGCTTCTCAGGATGATATCAAGAAAGCCTATAAGAAGTTGGCTCGGCAATATCACCCTGACTTGAATCCGAACGATCCCGACGCCCATCGTAAGTTTCAGGAGATCAATGAGGCGAACGAGGTGCTTAGCGATCCGGAAAAGCGTAAGAAATACGACCAGTACGGGGAGAATTGGAAACATGCGGATGAGTTCGAGGCTCAACGGAAGCAGTATGGCCAGCAAGGTGGCGGCTTTGGCGGTGGCTTCTCGAACGGCGGAGGTACGTATTGGTCCTCCTCCGGCGATGATGGAGAGTTCTCGGATTTCTTTGAGTCTATGTTTGGTTCCCGCCGGGGTGGCGGTGGCCGTTCTAATCATGGATTCCGTGGACAGGATTACACGGCCGAATTGCACTTATCCTTGATGGATGCGGCCAAGACACATAAGCAGGTGATCACCGTGAACGGCAAGAACCTGCGTATCACGGTTCCCGCCGGCGTAGCCAACGGGCAAACCATTAAGCTGAAAGGCCAAGGCGGGCCGGGCATGAATGGAGGACCTGCCGGTGATTTGTACATCACGTTCATTATTCCGGACGACAGCCGTTTCAAACGGGTGGGAGACGATCTGTACCTGACCGTCCCCTTGAACCTCTATACGGCGGTCTTGGGTGGCGAGCAGATTATCGATACCTTGGATAGCAAGGTGAAACTGAAAGTAAAACCGGGCACGCAAAACAATACGAAAGTCCGGTTGAAAGGTAAGGGATTCCCTGTTTACAAGAAGGAGGGGCAGTTTGGTGACTTGATTGTCACGTACTCGATCGAGGTGCCGACCAACTTGACGGAGAAACAGAAGGATTTGTTCCGGGAAATACAAAGTCTAAATTAAAAACAGGTGTATTATGCAAACAGATTTAGTTATTGTCAGTGAATACTGCCAGAAATGCCATATAGACCCTTCGTTCATCATTTTGCTGGAAGAGGGAGGTTTGATAGACATTAATATCACGGATGGAGAGAGGTATCTCTTCTCTTCCCAGCTCCGTGATCTGGAACAATACACACGTATGTATTACGACTTGTCTATTAACATCGAGGGAATCGAGGCCATTCATCATATGCTGGACCGGATGCGGAATTTGCAGGCGGAGATACAATCGTTGAGAAACCGTCTGCATTTATATGAACCATTCGGTTTTGATACGATCGAGAATTTCTAGTGTCAAATTGCTGCTTAACAAGGCTTCACTGCCCGATAGCGAAGGGTGTACGCAAACAAATTGAAAATATTTCTTGAAAATGTTTGGAAGTTTGGAATGTAATATATACCTTTGCACTCGCAATCAAGAAATGATAGCGACTATATCGCGGAGTGGAGCAGTGGTAGCTCGTTGGGCTCATAACCCAAAGGTCGTAAGTTCGAGTCTTGCCTCCGCAACTAAAAAGTCCTCAAGTCATTGACTTGAGGACTTTTTCTCTATTCAATCAAGCGATCGGGCGATGCGACCCCGATGGAAACGAATAATAAGCTATGCTTATTTCTTCCGTAAAGGCCCTTTGTTCTTCCAGAATCCCAATTTATAATAGATATAGGTGATTGTAAGCCCGATGCAAAGGCTGGCGCCGATGGCCCACCAGATACCGCTCCGTCCCCAGATAGAGCTAAACCAATAGGCGAGGGGAATGCGTATCAGCCAAAGACAAGTGATGCTTACTGCCATTGGGAACAGGGTATCGCCAGCTCCCCGTAATGCCCCGTTGAAGACGTTCAAGCCGCCGTGTACGATAAAGAATCCTCCCATGATCAATAAATATTCCTTGCCAATCCGGATCACCTCCGGGTCCTTGGTGAAAGCCAGCATCATCTTGTCCCCGAAGAAATAGATGGCCGTGAAGGTTGCTAGACCCAGCAATAGGTTGACAAGCATGGCGAATCGTACCCCGTCACGTACCCGGTCCAAGTGCCCAGCTCCGATGTTTTGCCCGCAGAAAGCAGCTAGCGCCCCAGAGAGGGTCAATACCGCTTGGATGATGATCGTGTCGATCTTTCCCGCTGCCCCGTAAGCGGTGAGCGTATCCGTGCCGAAACTGTTCACGATCCCCAGTAAGGCAATCAATCCTAGCGAGATGGCACATTGCTGTACGCTGGAGGGAAGCCCGATGCGGAGCCCTTCCTTGAACAGTCCCATATCGAACAATAAATCCTGTTTCTTGATAGAGAGCAGGGGATGGGTGTTGTTCACGTAGCCTAGGGCCACGCACATGCCGATCCCTTGGGCGATCACCGTAGCCCGTGCCGCCCCTTCGATCCCCCATTTGAAAACGACAATGAAGAGTAAATCCAAGGCTATATTCAAAATCGTGGTAAGCAGGATAAACAGCATGGGGCGCACGGACTCCCCGACACCCCGCAATATGGAGATAATGCTATTGAAAGTGACAAACAAGAACGTACCCCCTACATAAATCCTAAAATAAGCGACCGCCTGCGGGATCACGTCCTCCGGTGTGTTCGTCAGCCTGAACATCGGCTCGGCAAAAATAATTCCCGCTATGGACAGCAATACCCCTGCGACCAACATGAAGATAAAGAAAGAGGAGAAGGCCTTCTGCACCTTATCAAACTCCTTCGCCCCGAAAAACTGTGAGATCACCACCGACGTACCGCTCCCGATACCGATCACCAGCGAGATAATAAAGTAATAGATGAAGAAGGAAGCCGATACCGCCGCCAGCGACTCTTTCCCCAGAAACTGCCCGACGATGACGCTGTCGGTCACGTTATAGAGTTGTTGCAGCAGATTGCCGATCAGCAAAGGGAAAGCGAAACGCAGGATCACCTTCCATACCGCCCCACTCGTCAAATCCCTATTTCCTGTATTAATTCTCAATTCTCAATTCTCAATTTTCAATTCCCTATAGGTCTTTCAGCAGGATATTGTCGTTTGCCTTTATCATATCCTCACGTGTCTTCAGCAGGGCTTTCCATTCCTTGCTGAAAAGCTTGCTCGTGTCAATCTTAAAGTTCTCGGAGCCATACTCGTCCATGCGGGTCAGCAGGTAGCTGACCGTGATCTTATTGACATCGATCGCCGGCTGGTAGTATGCCACACGGTCGTCATTCCCGTAGTTCACCTCGATGATGATGTTCAACTCCGTGAGCAGGTATAAGATCTGTGTCGTTATGCGGATAGGGATGCGGTAAGCGTCGGATAGCTCGTCGGCCGTATAGGGTTTCTCGCCTTTCACGAACCGTTTGACGATCAGCGAGGCGATCAGCAAGGTCAAGAAATCCTTGTACCGGCGGCTGATACTTTTGCTGTCCCTCTCAAAGCTGAATTTCTTCACGTTCTGGGAGGCGTACGACAGCTCTGCGCCAAACAAGCAAATCAACCAAGAAAGCTGCAACCAAAGCAACAACAAAGGCAGTGCGGCAAAACTACCGTAAATAGCGTTGTACTTGCTCACCCAAATCTGCCCACTGATATAAATAAATTGGAACAACTGGAAGGCGCAACCAGCGATAAAGCCTGCCACCAACCCGTTCACGAACCTTACTTTCGTATTCGGCAGGGAGACGTACAGCCCCGTGAAAGCCAATGTCGTGATAATATAAGGCGCTATATGCAAGAACAGCTCTACGAGTGGCGTAAAAAACAAGTATTGCCCCAAGAACGAGTTCTGCAAGGTAGACATGAAGATGGACAAACCGCTGGATGCCGTCATCAGCACCGGCAGCACGAGGAATAAGGCCAGATAATCGGATATCTTCCGGTACCACGGACGGGATTTCTGGATCTGCCAGATGTCGTTGAACGTATCCTCCACGGACGAGATCAAGTTGATCACCGTATAAAACAATAAAATCAAACCGACCCCGATGATCACTCCCCCCTGCGCCTGCGCCAGATAGCTCTCCACGAACTCGAACGCCTTGTTCAGCTCCATCTCGTGCCCGGGGAAATAATCGAACAACTCCTGCCGTACCGTCCCTTGGAAACCGAAGCCCTTAGCTATACCTAATAATACGGCCAGCAAAGGTACGATAGATAACAAGGTGCTGTAGGTAAGCGCCGACGCCTTGGTTTGCAGGTTCTCGCTCTGGAAACCCCGCACGGCGAGTATGACCGTCTTGATGATATTGATATAAATCTCCTTCAGCCCACTAACTTCATTCTCGGTAATCCGCCAAATGTCGTAGGTAACGAAACGGATGGTTCGTGCTAATAATGCGCTGATCCGTTCTCCAATAGGTTTCTTTTCTTCCCGTGGCTTGTTTTTGGGCATATCGGCACATGATTTAATTGGCAAATAAAAAAAGCAGTCTGCCTATAAGCCGGGTCCTGTACCTCTTTGGAAAGAGGCGCCTGCCATTTATCTTGTCTTACCGTCGCCGGTAAGCTTTAGCGGTCTACCCCCCGGCATCGGACGAGCCATCCTACATGCGCCGGTATACATGACCTTACAACCCATAAGACGTACGGCATCCCGTATCGCTACGGGACCCGGTGAGCTCTTACCTCACCTTTTCACCCTTACCGGACGAGTCCGGCGGTTATTCTCTGTTACGTTACTCTACCCTCACGGACAGCTTCCCGTTAAGAAGTATGGTGCTCTGTGTTGCCCGGACTTTCCTCACACCCGAAGGTGAGCGACAGACCGGCAGACTGCGATAGGACAAAGATAGGTATTTTAGTTGACAGTTGACGGTCGGCGGTTGACAATTATTTTGGAGACGCATCGGAGAGATAGGATAACATTTTCTTTTTCAGCCGTAAACATATTCTGTCTCCTAGGTGTTTTTTTATACGAACAGGGATTCTAGATTGCCAGTAACCGACTGTCATTTATCAATTGTCGACTGTCAGTTATCGCATGTCAACTGTCAATTCGTCTGCTGTTTAATTGTTAAAAAGGTACTTTGCAATACACAGTACTGTTAAGTGCGGTTAAGCCTCTGTGATGCCTCGTTAAAAGTGATAAAAAATACGATGGAAATGGAATATCCGCACAATTTTTGAGTTTTCTTTGCCGTAAAGAAACTGTTAAATTTAAGTGTTTAATTAAATAAGAAAAGTATGAAAAATATCTGGAAGAATGTGCTTGGTGTTGCTCTGATAGCAGCCATTAGTTCTGGTGCCGCGATCGGAACGAGTACTTACCTGATGAATAAGAATCAACGTCCGGCGGAGTTGGCCTCCGGAGTTGAGAATACCTTCAAGCAACCGTACCGATTGACGAATTATGGAACCGTGGCCGCCGAGAATATCGATTTCACTACGGCCGCCGAGAGCGCCATCCACGGGGTTGTCCATATCAAGGCCACGGCTAATGCGCAAGCCTCTAACGGGGACGGCGGTCAGCAGTATATGGACCCGTTCGAGTATTTCTTCGGCTTCGGTGGCCGTGGAGGGTTCCAACGTCCGCAACAGCAACCTCGTGTGGGCGCCGGCTCGGGTGTCATTATCTCTACGGATGGTTATATCATCACGAACAACCACGTGATCGACGGAGCAGATGAGCTGGAGGTTACCTTGAACGATAACCGGAAATTCCCGGCAAAGATTATAGGGGCTGATCCGACAACAGATATCGCCTTGATCAAGATCGAGGCAACCGACTTACCTACGATCCCCTTTGGTGATTCTGAGAAGTTGAAAGTAGGTGAGTGGGTGTTGGCGGTAGGTAACCCGTTTAACTTGACCTCTACCGTTACGGCAGGTATCGTGAGCGCTAAGAGCCGTGGTAACATCGGCGCCGGTGGCAAGGATCGTAGCAAGATCGAGTCGTTTATACAGACAGACGCCGCCGTGAACCCGGGTAACAGTGGTGGGGCGCTAGTGAACACGAAAGGCGAGTTAGTCGGTATCAATACCGCTATCTACTCCGAGACCGGTAACTTCGCCGGATACTCTTTCGCCGTGCCTATCAGCATCGCCGGTAAGGTGGCTAACGACTTGAAGCAATTTGGAACCGTGCAGCGTGCTGTATTAGGCGTATTGATACAAGACCCGCAATACGTGCCCGACGCTGAGAAAGAGAAAGTGAAAGTATTCGAGGGCGCTTACGTAGGTGGTTTCGCCGAGCGCAGCTCCGCTAAGGAAGCCGGAATCGAGAAGGGTGACGTGATTGTAGCTGTGAACGGCGTGAAGATCAAATCGTCTAGCGCTTTGCAAGAGCAGATCAGCAAATACCGTCCGGGCGACAAGGTAGAGTTGACGATCAACCGCAACGGTAGCACGAAGAAATTCACGGTAGAACTCCGTAATGCGCAAGGTAGCACCAAGGTCGTGAAGGGTGGCGACAGCGCAGAGGTTATGGGCGCAGCGTTCAAGGCTTTGAACGACGAGCAGAAACGTAAGTTAGGTGTAAGTTATGGTATCGAGGTCACCGGTCTGACCAGCGGCAAACTGAAAGACGCCGGTATAAAGAAAGGCTTCATTATCATGATTGTAAACAACCAGAAGATCTCTGCTCCGGAAGACTTGGAAAAGATTGTGGAAAGCATACTTCAAGGACGTACGGAAGATCAAGGCCTCTTCATTAAAGGCTTCTACCCGAACGGACGTACGAAGTACTATGCGATAGATCTTGCCGAATAAGATAAACAAGGACTGTAGTCTTATAGGTGTGAAAAGATTGTTAAAGGTTTTTAATTGGCTGGATGTGGGGTGCATCCAGCCAATTCTTTCAACAAAAATGGTTATCTTTGCACCCCGTATTCTCAATTAAACAAATTGAATGAGACAATTAAAGATCACAAAGTCCATTACCAACCGCGAAAGCGCTTCGCTGGATAAATATCTTCAAGAGATTGGTCGAGAAGATCTTATCACGGTAGAAGAGGAAGTGGAATTGGCACAGGCTATCAAAAGAGGAGACCGTAGGGCGTTAGAGAAATTGACCCGTGCGAATCTCCGTTTCGTCGTTTCTGTGGCTAAGCAATATCAGAACCAAGGTTTGAGTTTGCCCGACCTTATTAATGAGGGTAACTTAGGCTTGATCAAGGCTGCCGAGAAATTCGATGAGACGAGAGGTTTCAAGTTTATTTCCTATGCTGTATGGTGGATTCGCCAATCTATTCTGCAAGCTTTGGCAGAGCAGTCAAGAATCGTGCGTCTTCCGTTGAACCAAGTAGGCTCGCTGAACAAGATCAGCAAGGCCTTCTCCAAGTTCGAGCAGGAAAACGAGCGCAGACCGTCTCCAGAGGAACTTGCTGATGAGTTGGATATCCCGGTGGATAAGATTTCCGATACCTTGAAGGTGTCCGGACGTCATATTTCCGTGGATGCCCCGTTCGTGGAAGGCGAAGACAACAGCCTTTTGGATGTGCTTGTGAACGATGACGCTCCTATTGCGGACCGGTCGTTAATGAACGAGTCATTGGCTAAGGAAATTGATAGAGCGCTTGCTACACTGACCGAAAGAGAATGTGAGATAATCAAGATGTTTTTCGGTATTGGCTGTCAGGAAATGACATTGGAAGAGATTGGCGACAAATTTGGCCTCACTAGAGAGCGTGTCCGCCAGATCAAGGAAAAAGCAATCAGAAGATTAAGACAAGGAACTCGTAGCAAGCTTCTAAAATCGTATTTAGGCTAATTTAAGGAATTATTGAGTTGGCGAAGGCTCCGGTCCGAAAAGGATTGGGAGCCTTTATTTTTTTTCTTAACTTTGCCACTGGAATATAATACCATAAAAACTATATAAATGACTACAAGACGTAATTTCCTGAAAACAGGATCTATTTCCTTGGCCGGCCTGTTGGTTGGCGAGAAGGTATACTCCGCCGTGAGTACGCCCGACAATAAAAAGAGTTTTAGCACGATCGCCTCTAAGGTGACCGGCGATTACGCCAGCAAGCGCCCGGCTCCCGAGGCCCGTAAGTTTACCTCCAAGGCGGTAGAGGAGCAACTGAAGGCTTCCAAGGCCCGTATCAAGGACCCGAAGCTGGCTTGGATGTTCGAGAACTGCTACCCGAATACCTTGGACACGACCTGTGAGTTCAAGATGGTAGACGGCAAGCCGGATACGTTCGTGATCACCGGAGATATTCACGCCATGTGGTTGCGTGACTCCTCGGCGCAGGTTTACCCCTTCGTCACCTTGGCGAAGAAGGATAAGGACTTGCGGCAAATGCTGGTCGGAGCTATCAATCGCCAGACCGCCTGCATCCTGATCGATCCCTACGCTAACGGCTTCAACGAAGGCCCTACCGGGAGCGAGTGGGAGAGCGACCGCACGGAGATGAAGAAAGAGCTTCACGAGCGTAAATGGGAGATCGACTCGCTTTGCTACCCGATCCGCTTGGCGTATCATTATTGGAAAGAGATTGGCGATACCTCCGTATTCGACAGCAAATGGGAGCAGGCAATGGAGGCCGTTTACCGTACCTTCCGTGAGCAACAGCGCAAGGATAGCCTCGGGCCGTACCGTTTCTCCCGTGTGACGGACCGCCAAGGCGATACCCTCTTGAACGATGGTTGGGGTAGCCCAGTGAACCCGGTGGGCCTAATCGTCTCTTCTTTCCGTCCTTCCGACGACGCTACGCTGTTCGGCTTCTTGGTACCATCGAACTTGTTCGCTATCACCTCGCTTCGTCAGGTGGCTGAGATTCTTCGTGTCGTAAGAAATAACACGGACTTGGCCGGCCGTTGCGAGGCGTTGGCGGGTGAGGTAGAGGAGGCCGTGAAGAAATACGCTATCGTGGAGCATCCGGAATTCGGTAAGGTATACGCCTTCGAGGTGGATGGTTATGGTGGACAGGTATTCATGGACGACGCTAACGTACCGAGTTTGCTGGCTTTGCCGTTCTTGGGTTGCGTGGACGTGAACGACCCGGTTTACCAGAATACCCGCCGCTTGGTGCTGAGTCCTTCCAATCCTTACTTCTTCAAGGGAAAGGCCGGCGAGGGCATCGGCGGTCCGCATATCGGTTTCAACTATATCTGGCCGATGAGCTTGATCATGCGTGCTACGACTTCCAACGACGAGAAGGAGATCCGGTATTGCATAGAGACGCTTCGTGATACGGACGGAGGCACGGGCTTCATGCACGAGTCTTTCCATAAGGACAATCCTTCCGATTACACCCGCTCGTGGTTCGCTTGGACGAATACTCTGTTTGGCGAGTTGATCGTGAAGCTGCAATCCGAAGGCAAGCTGAAAGACCTCCTCGGCTAATACCACCAAGGTTAATATCACCAATTGTAGAGACGGGACATGCCCTGTCTCTACAAGTCTGTAGCTGAGTGTATTTAGGCAAAATCAATCAAAACAACATAAATCTAAGCGGAATACATGAAAACAAATAAACTATTCATTCTGACAGGTCTGGCGGCGATAGCCTCCACCTCCTGTAGCCAAAAAGAGAATACGTCCGGGCAGCCCGCCAAGCCCATGAATATCCTTTATATCATGACGGACGATCACTCCTTCCAAACCATCAGTGCCTACGACAAGCGATACATCCAAACCCCCAACATCGACCGCATCGCAAACGAGGGCGTACGTTTCACCAATAGCTTCGTAGCCAACTCCATCAGTGGCCCCAGCCGTGCCTGCATGCTGACCGGCAAGCACAGCCACAAGAACGGCTTCATCGATAACGCCCATACCTTCGACGGCTCGCAGCAGACCTTCCCGAAGCTATTGCGTAAAGCTGGCTACCAAACCGCCATGATCGGTAAATGGCACCTCACCTCCGATCCCACCGGTTTCGATTACTGGAACATCCTCGTAGGCCAAGGCGATTACTATAACCCCATCTTCATCGATAACGGCGAGAAGCGTCAGATCGAAGGGTACGCCACGAACATCACGACCGATCTGGCTCTTGATTGGCTGGACAATAAACGAGACAAGAGCAAGCCTTTCTGCCTCCTGCTGCACCATAAGGCCCCGCACCGTACTTGGATGCCCGATACCTGCGACCTGCGTCTTTACGATGATGTGACCTTCCCGCTGCCCGAGAACTTCTACGACGATTACGCCGGCCGCATCGCCGCCTCGGAGCAGGAGATGAGCATCATCAAGGATATGGATATCGTATACGACTTGAAAATGGCCGATAAGGAGAACGAGATCCATTCCTCCAACGCCGATCTGGAGAAGTACGGCCGTGAGCTTTATAACCGCATGAATCCGGACCAGAAAGCCGCTTGGGACGCCTATTACGATCCGATCATCCAAGACTTCAAGGCGAAGAAACGCACGGGTAAGGAGCTGGCCGAGTGGAAATACCAGCGTTATATGCACGATTACCTTCGGGTGATCCATTCCGTGGATCGGAACATCGGTATCGTGCTCGATTATCTGGAGAAGAACGATTTGCTGGATAACACGTTGATCGTCTACACCTCCGACCAAGGCTTCTACATGGGCGAGCATGGCTGGTTCGACAAGCGCTTCATGTATGAGGAATCCTTCCGCACCCCGTTGCTGATGCGTCTGCCGGGTGGCAAGAAGGGTGATATCCCGCAGCTCGTGCAGAATATTGATTACGCCCCCACTTTTTTGGAACTGGCCGGAGCCCCCATCCCAGCCGACATCCAAGGCGAGTCCTTGCTTCCCTTGCTGAAAGGCGAGCGGCCGGAGAACTGGCGTAACTCCCTTTACTATCATTACTACGAGTATCCCGCCGAGCATTCCGTGAAGCGTCATTACGGCGTACGTGACGATCGTTATAAATTGATCCATTTCTACAACGACATCGACGTATGGGAGCTTTACGACCTCCAAGAAGATCCCCACGAGATGAATAACCTTTACGGTAAGCCCAGTTACGAGGCAGTGATGAAACGCATGCGAGACGAGCTTTATAAGCTGCAAAAACAATATGATGATCCTGTGGGAATACGCTTCAATGTGTCGGACTGATGAGAGCGGACATTCGTGTTCTGTTATCAGATTTTTTAATTAGTTGTGGATTAAGGTGCATAAAGGACTTGGAACTTGGGGGATGAGAAGTTGAGTCTTTGCGCTTGATGACTTAGCTCTTTGCGTTCTTTGATTTAAGTCATTGGCTTGAAGGAATTAAGTCTATCGTATGGCTCTTCTTTGCTTATGCGTGTATCGAATTAAAAAATGACTATAGGCAGGTTTCAAGTTTCAAGGTTTCATGAAACCTTTTTCTTCACACACACGATACGTACATTATATAGGTTTCAAATAAATCCCTTTATGTTTGTTATGCGGGATGGATAGCCTCGAAGAACTTGCGTAGCCACGACATGATGTTTTTACCCGAGGCGGACGGAGCGATCATGAGGAACTGTATTATATGTACTTGTGCGTGTGTGAGGAAAAGGGGTTCGTGAAACCTTGAAACTTGAAACCTATTTCCATGCCCATCCAGATATTGTCAACATCAGTACAGATAAATATATGTGCCTTTATCGTGTGCGTACATTAAACGTAAGGATTGTTGAGCCATGAGAAAAAACTTGAAAAATAATGCCGAAAATGTTTGGAGGTTATGTTTTATAGCGTTACTTTTGCACCCGCATTCGAGAGAGAACGGCGATACCGAAATAATGAAACAAATTTTTCTTGAAAAAAGTTCTGAAATAATTTGGAAGTTTAAAAGAAAAACACTTATCTTTGCATCCACGTTCGCAAAACGAAAGCGACAAAAGAGTTC
>NZ_FR885322.1:0-600 GCF_000436315.1 Parabacteroides sp. CAG:2
GTTCTCTGTACTAACCTATTCAGACATCAAACCGATAACGGTTGATACAGGTGAAACGTACCTTATATTATGTAATGAGCGCACAAAAACCAGCGTAACTTATAAAATCCCTATCGTATCGCCTATAGTCGTGGCTCTGCTTGGGAACGGTGAACCGTGCCAAAAGATTTTCCTTCCCATATCCAATCAACCTACTAACCGCTATTTGAAAGATATAATGTCAGATTTGAAGATTGATAAGACAATGACCTTCCACCGGGCACGGCATAGTTTCCGAACAATTGCTGCAAAGAAAGGCATCCGTGACGGAATAGCCGAGCGAATAATGGGGCATGCAGAAGGTAACGACATCAAGGATATTTATACGCACTTACATGATGAGGACATTGTGAAGGAGATGCGAGATAAGTGGGTGGTGTAATACGAGCGCATTTTCCATACTTCCCGCATTTTAAGAGCTAATATGCTGGAAATGTGTGATTTAAAAGTGGGAATTAAATGTAGATAAGATAAAACTGGTAAAAGAAAGATGATAGTTAGTTTTTTCTTTTGCCAGTATCTTTTTAAAATACAGGCTATATTGGAGAAACAAGAAATGAT
>NZ_FR885323.1:0-57537 GCF_000436315.1 Parabacteroides sp. CAG:2
GAAGAGGCTGTTAAGGTAGTCGTAAAATAAGACTAACCGATGGACTAAACGAATAGAGGCGGGGAGACCCGCCTTTATGTAATATATAATTAAATAACTATGCCACAAAATAAAGTATCCCGTGACGGGTGAACACGTGGCATATTAATACTAAAGTAATTAAAAGTTCTTCCGCAGGTATCCTCGTGAGAAGAGAAAGCGGATCAAAAAACAAGCCCCGTGGGATTTATCCTATGGGGCTTTTATTTATCGTATCGCCACCTTGCGTACCGTATCGCCAATGCGGATGATATAATATCCCTTTGCGATATCTACGACATATTCGGCGGTGGACTGCTTGACTTCGATTTCTTTCACCTTGATGCCTACGACACTGTAGATTTCCAAGATACTCCCGACAGGAGCGTTCTCTACCTTGATGCGATTCTCGTAGGCCGTGATTTCGATAGGAGAGGGATCTTCTTGCCTAGAAGCAAATGTCTTGACTCCCGATTTATTAGCTTGTGCGTAAACCGGATAACTTGCGGAGAATGCAAGTGCCAAAGCGATGATATGTATAAGCTTCATTTACTTGTCCCTAAATTCGTACAAATGTAGAAAGTTTTCCGCATATTAGAAAGTAATTAGCTTTATTTCGTAAAACGGATGTATGATTATACGCTAAGCCTCATACCTTCCTCTCCTAAGATCGTGCCGGGAAATATCTTGTCTGCTTCTTTCTTTAACGGTGCCATATCCTCGTAACGAGCCGAGTAATGACCGATAACCAATCGCTTCACTTGGGCTTTATAAGCAATCTCGGCCGCTTGGCGGGCGGTAGAGTGGAAGGTCTCTTTCGCACGTGCGGCGTCACATTCAGCGAAAGTCGCCTCGTGGTATAATAAATCCACCCCTTCAATGATGGGGATTATAGATGGGTGAAAAGCTGTATCCGAGCAATAAGCATACCGTTTGGGAGCGACGGCAGGGCGGGTTAAGCGGGCATTCGGGATTACCTCTCCTTCCGGGGTGACGAAATCAGCGCCCCTTTTGATCTCTTGCATCATACGGACGGGAACTTGATAGAAATCTGTCATCTCCCGGATGATATGCGCTTCTTTGGCTTTCTCGGCGAATAAATAGCCACAACAGGGTATACGGTGCTTTAACGGAATGGAATAAACGCTTAAGGAGCGATCTTCCATAACCAACGAATGAGTTGTCGGGTCGATTAAGTTAAAACGGATCTCATAAGGCAACCCTTTACAAAAGATATCAAGTATCGGACGCATATAGCTCTCGATCTCTTTCGGCCCATGAATAACAAGTTCTCCATTACGTCCCAACATACCTAATGTAGAGATCAATCCCGGTAGCCCGAAGCAATGATCTCCGTGTAGGTGGGAGATGAAGATATGATTTAAACGACTGAATTTTATACGCATACGACGCATTTGCACTTGCGTGCCTTCTCCGCAGTCGATCATGTATAGTTTATCTCGTAAATCTACTATTTGAGAGGTCGCCAGATGGCGTGTCGTGGGCAATGCGGAACCGCATCCCAATATGTTTATATCAAAATCAGCCATTTGTTGTCTATGGGAATAATTGAGTGCAAAGATAATACAAAAGCATTTCTGTTCTGTGAAAAATAACAAAAAAACAAAGTGTAATGTATGCAGGATGAGGTGGATTCCATATATTTGTTTGCTGTCCTTCGGGAAAGCGAATATACAGTCGGTAAATAGACTTAAGATATTTTTTTCTAAGCCTTAACTAACTTTTTCTTTTTGTTTAAAACGGTTAAATGTAGAAACGGCCAAGCGTGAGCTTCGCCGTTTCCTTTTTTTATTGTTATTTTGAAATCTAAATACCTATATCTAATAAATTATGTCATTTAACAATCTACGATTATGAACAAGAATTTTATCTCTGTTTTCTTCCTGATGCTCGCTATGGGCGTATCTGTTATGGCCCAGAGTTATGAGGAAGATTTGGCTTTTTTTAAGGAACGAGTAAAGACTTTAGGCTCGGATGAGTTCGGAGGGCGTAAGCCTTTGACCGAGTATGAGACGAAAACAATCCATTACATCGCTGATGAATTTAAGAAACTAGGTCTTCAACCTGCTAATGGCGATAGTTATTTCCAGCCGGTGAAGGAAATATCTACTTTTACCCGTCCGGTAAAGGATAAGATCACGGTGAAATGCGCGAAAGGGTCTATGGATTTGAAGTTCTCGGATGATATTGTCGTTTGGACGAACCGGGGAACTGAGCAGGTAGTTATCCCTACTACGGACTATGTGTTCTGTGGGTTTGGCATTAATGCGCCGGAATATGGATGGAACGATTATGCGAATGTAGACGTGAAGGGGAAAATCGTTATCGCTATGGTGAATGATCCCGGTTTTTATGATACGTCTTTGTTCCGTGGAAAGAACATGACTTATTATGGCCGTTGGACTTATAAGTTCGAGGAGGCGCAACGCCAAGGTGCCGCAGGTTTATTGGTTCTTCATAACGAGGCGGCCGCTTCGTATGGTTGGAAGGTCTGTCAGGCTTCTCACGTGCAGACAAATATCGCTCTTTGCTCGGAGACAATGAATGCGGAAGCTTTGGGCATGAAGGGATGGCTCTCGGAGGAGGCTTGCAAGAAAATGTTCGCCCTTAGCGGATTGAATTTTGATGAGACGATTGCCGCGGCGAAGAAACCGGGTTTCAAGAGTTTTACGATGAAGGCGAAAAGTAAGGTTATATTAAATGTAAAGATGACTGTAGGCGAGTCTCATAACGTGGCGGCTGTTTTACCGGGCACGGACCTGAAAGACGAATACTTGGTTTTTACCGCTCACTGGGATCATTTTGGGATCGGCACGCCGATAGATGGGGACAGTATCTATAATGGCGCTAGCGATAATGCTTCGGGCGTGGCAACCTTAATGTTATTAGCTAAGAAATATCAATCATTGCCTGTTCATTCCCGTCGTTCCATCGTATTCGTGGCGGTGACTTCCGAGGAATGTGGCTTATTAGGTTCTCAGTACTATTGTGAGCATCCTTTGTTCCCTTTATCTAAAACGGCTATTAACTTGAACTTTGACGGCACGGCTCCGCGTGAGCGTACCCATGATATTTCTCTCCGGGCTGCGGGTAAGACGGATACGGATGCCTTGGTGATCGCTATGGCCTCGGCACAAGGACGGACCGTGAAGGTTATTACCGAAGATCCTGCGGGTGGTTATTTCCGTTCCGATCATTTTAATTTCGTGAAAAAAGGCGTACCTACGATTTTAGTTGGTGGCGGTAAGGATTACGTGGATAAAGCACGCCATGAGGCTAAACCGAAAGTTTACCGGTATCACCAACCGAATGATGAGTATGATGAATCTTGGTGGGATTTTGATGGGGCTATGGAAGATATGAACTTAATGTTTAGTATCGGTTTAGTTATCGCCAACAATGATGAGATGCCTAAGTGGACAAAAGAGGCGGACTTCTAAAGGCAATAGATTAATGTGCCAATGTAGCAATATGCCAATATGCTAATGTGTCAATTAAGATACTATCACTTGTATTCTCACTTGACATTGACATATTGGCACATTGGCATATTATTTAATTTGCACATTATTTAATAGGTATGACCTCCTTCTTGCATTTCCTTACTATTGATCTTATGTAGATCAAGCGCTCTCCAAGCATAGAAAATGTAGGCTAATACGAATGGAACGAGAATAGATACATAGCTCATTACTTTCAACGTGAATGGGCTTGAGCAACTATTCTGGATCGTCAATGAACTTTGTAGATCCGCCAAAGATGGGTAGTAAGCCGTATTATTCCATCCTGCGCAAAGTAATAAAGCTAATACGGTCAAGACAGTCCCTGCTCCCGCAAACCAGATGCCTTTTCTCCAAGTCTTCGAGAATATCGTTTTCCCTATGCCGAATAGCACGCCAACCACGCCAATCAATAATACGGCTAACACGATTGGCATCTCGATCAGGTTCATAAAATACTTATACGGTTGCATAAATACTTCTCCGGTATCCGGATTTACGGCAAAACCGTCCACCAACAATAAACGGATCAAGAATGTCAAGAAAAAGACGAGGAACAAGATTGTCTCCGGTATCAATTGTTTCCGGCTTTTAGCGACAATCTCCGGATCATCGATATTGTTGATAAAATAGAGTAGGGCCAGAGCTCGTGCCAAGAAGAAAACTGCCAGTCCTAGGCACAAATTCCAAAATACCAAAGCCGCCTCTAATCCATGCCAAGGATTGGCCCACGTGGAAATGACGGGCATGGCTACATCAGTCAACTGTTCTTTGTTAACAATAAATTCAGCGCCGTTAAAGAAGGTCGCTACAGCGGTTCCGAGTAAGATCGGACCTGCTATACCATTGATCATAAGAAATACTTGATACGTCTTTTTCCCGAGTAGGTTGCCTTTTTTCGCTTGATACTCGTAAGATACAGCTTGTATCACGAAGCAAAGCAAGATCAGCATCCATACCCAATAGGCTCCGCCGAAGCTTGTGGAATAAAATAAAGGGAAAGAGGCGAAGAAAGCACCTCCGAAAGTGACCAACGTAGTGAAAGTAAACTCCCACTTACGCCCGGTCGAGTTCAATAACATTTTTTGCTGTATCTCCGTCTTGCCGATAGTGAAGAGTAGAGATTGGCCTCCTTGTACAAAAAGAAGGAATACTAATAGCGCTCCGAGTAGAGATACCAGAAACCACCAGTAATGTTGTAACAATATATATGTACTATCCATAGGACTTTCTATTTAAGAATTGATATTTGAAAATTGAAAATTAGTGGGCGGCAGCTTCCGGCCCTTTCTTGATGGCCTTAACCATGATTCCAATCTCTGCGATCAGCAGGATCGTAAATAAGATAAGGAACAGGTAGAAAGTGGTCTGTACCGAGGATGGGTTTAACTTGGATATCGAAGCGCTGGTCGGCAAGATATCCTGTATAGCCCAAGGTTGACGTCCTACCTCCGCTACGATCCAACCGGCTTGTCCCGCTATATATCCTAAAGGTATAGACCATAGGCCCACGTATTGCAACCAACGTGTATTAGCGATTTTCCCTTTTTTATCCCATATCAACGTAATAATGAATAGTAAGATGAAGAAACAACCAAGGATCACCATCACACGGAAAGAATAGAATGTCAATCCTACATGCGGGATTAACTCTGCCGGATCCTTAATATAACCATATCCGAAATAGGGGAAATTCTCTTCCAAGGTTACCCTGTATTGTGCGGCTGCTGCGGTATCTTTATCTTTAACCGCTTTGCGATAATCAGCTAACGCTTTGATGGCGGTTTTACCTTTCTCTATTTTTTCTTTGGCGGAGAGCGCTACCGTTCCTTTATTGGTCGTATAACCTCCCTCTATTAAGTTTACGATTCCCGGAACGTATGCGTTCATGTCACGTTCTGCTAAGAAGGAGAGGAGTTTGGGGAACTTAATGTCAAAAATAAATGCGTTCTGGTTATCCAGATAACTCGTCTTTGCCGGATTTAAGATGCCGATACCTACGAGTCCTACTCCGTTGCCACCCTCATAAAGACCTTCCATGGCGGCTAGTTTCATCGGCTGCTTTTGAGCGACTTGGTAAGCGGAGCCATCACCCGTCCAGATAATAAGGATGGAGGCTACCAACCCGAATATAGCGCTGACCTTGATACTTGACAAAGCGAATTCGGTATTCCGTTTCTTTAATAAATACCAGCAGCTGATTCCTAGTACGAACAAGGCGCCTACGATCCAACCGGACAATACCGTATGGAAAAACTTATTAATGGCGACAGGCGATAAGGCTACGGCCCAGAAATCGAACATCTCGTTACGGACCGTATCCGGATTGAAATGCATACCGACCGGATATTGCATCCATGCGTTAGCGATCAAGATCCAGAGAGCGGAAAGAGTAGCGCCGATAATCGTCAGCCAAGTGGAGGCGAGATGAAAGCGTTTGCTAACCTTGTCCCAACCAAAAAACATAACAGCGATAAAGGTAGCTTCCATAAAGAAGGCGAGAATTCCCTCGATAGCCAAAGGTGCCCCGAAGATATCCCCGACAAACCAACTATAGTTAGACCAGTTGGTTCCGAACTCGAACTCGAGGATCAATCCCGTAGCGACACCGATAGCGAAATTGATACCGAATAATTTCATCCAAAATTGGGCGGTCTTTTTCCATGCCTCATTACCTGTCCGATAATAAATCGTCTCCATAATAGCTTGGATAACGCCAAGTCCTAGTGTTAGTGGCACGAAGAGCCAATGATACATGGCAGTAAGGGCAAATTGAGCCCTCGACCAATCGATCAATGAAGTGTCAATGTTTTCAATCATATTTATTAATGTTTTAAGGATTTATTGCCCGTTGTATGAGTTCGTTCGATACGTGGTTCTCCTTCTCACTATCGCTATCGAATTGCCCGAGATAATTAGGAAAGAAGAATAATCTCAGGATAAAAAACATGATAAACAATTTGACTAGAATGATTAGCCAAAGAGTCTTGCCCAGCTTCATCTCCCGGAATCCTTCCAGATAAAAGCGATATATTCGTATGAATGCAGATTCTTTTTTCATATAGTTGTTCTCATTTAAGATAACAGTTGTTAATATGAATATGTTTTCATGTTTTTACAAATATATCCAAACTGCGTTAATAAAATACCCCCAATCCTATAGATAATATTTATGAAATTATAAATAAGATCTATCCTGTCTGTTAAAAAAAACTATTTTAAATAAGAAAGCGGTCTTTTGATCTTGTCAATAATACAGCATTGGCTATATTTGCGACAATTTGTTGCCTGTAAAGGTGTAAAGACACATGAAATATCATTGTTAAGTGCTAATCTATAAAAAATTATTACTATGTCTAACATTTCTAGAAGATCTTTTCTTCAAAAAGGTACGGCTGCCGCAGCAGCTTTGACTATTGTTCCGAGTGCGGTCCTAGGTAAAACCCATGGTCATATCGCTCCAACTGATAAATTGAATATTGCCGGTGTTGGTATCGGAGGTATGGGTAACGCTAACTTAAAGAACATGGAGACTACCGAGAATATCGTAGCTCTTTGTGACATCGACTGGAAGTACTCAAAACCTGTATTCGACCGTCATCCTCAAGCTAAAAAATACTGGGACTATCGTAAGATGTATGATGAGATGGGTAAATCTATTGACGCTGTGTTGGTAGCTACCGCTGACCATACTCATGCGATGATCACAGCTGACGCTATGACGCTTGGCAAACACGTATACACTCAGAAACCGTTGACTCACTCTGTTTATGAGTCCCGTTTGCTTACGAACTTGGCTAAGAAGTATGACGTAGCTACTCAGATGGGTAACCAAGGTTCTTCATTGGCTGAAGGTGTAGATTTGATCTGTGAATGGATTTGGAATGGTGAGATCGGTGAGGTTACTAAAGTAGAATGCGCTACCAACCGTCCTATCTGGCCGCAAGGTTTGAACGCTCCTGAGAAAGTTGATAAGATTCCTTCTACATTGAATTGGGATTTGTTTACGGGTCCTGCTAAATTGAGACCGTTTAATAAGACATATCATCCTTGGAACTGGCGCGGATGGTGGGATTATGGTACAGGTGCGTTGGGTGATATGGCTTGCCACATCTTACATCCGGTATTCAAAGGCTTGAATTTAGGCTATCCGACAAGAGTTCAAGGTTCTTCTACATTGTTATTACAAGACTGTGCTCCTAACGCTCAGCATGTTAAGTTGGTATTCCCGGCTCGTGATAATATGCCAAAGGTAGCTATGCCGGAGGTTGAAGTTCACTGGTATGATGGTGGTATGATGCCGGATCGTCCAGAAGGATTCCCTCAAGGTAAGGAATTGATGGGTGAAGGTGGTGGATTGTGTATCTTCCATGGTACGAAAGATACATTGATCTGCGGTTGCTACGGTGTTAACCCATGGTTGTTATCTGGTCGTAAACCGAACGTTCCTCAAACATTGCGCCGCGTGAAAGACGCTATGAAGGGTGGTCACGAACAAGACTGGATTCGTGCTTGTAAGGAAAGCGCAGGCAGCCGTGTTCAGACGAAGTCTAACTTCTTGGAGGCTGGTCCGTTCAATGAAATGGTTGTAATGGGTGTATTGGCTGTTCGTTTGCAAAGATTGAATAAAGAATTGTTGTGGGATGGCCCTAACATGAGATTTACGAATATCGATCCGAATGAGACAATCAAGATCATCAAGAAAGATACATTCGAGGTTATCGATGGTGACCCGAAATTCAAGACAGAGTGGACGGATCCAATTAATGCTCAAGAATTTGCCGCAGGCTTGATCAAGCACAACTACCGTGAAGGCTGGAAGTTGGTAGATATGCCGAGATAATAGTTTTAACTCAATAAATAAAATGAAAAAGTCAGTATTATTAGCAAGTGCCGCTATCATGATGTGTTATTTCACTTCTTGTGGTGGTGGAAAGAAAACAGAAGAAGCTCCTGCAGCTGCTGAGACTACAACAGAAGCCGCAGCTCCTGAGTACAAGCTCATGACAGATCTTCCTACTGTAGATATCACGACTTTCCCGAAAGATAAAGAGGGTAGATATGTGATCTTCGATGGTAAGACATTCAATGGCTGGAGAGGTTATGACCGTGCTGACGTTCCGGGTGCTTGGACAATCGAGGACGGAGCGATCAAAATCAATGGCTCTGGTGCTGGTGAGGCTGGTGCTTCCAACGGTGGGGACTTGATCTTCGCTCATAAGTTGGGTAACTTCGAGCTTGAGTTCGAATGGAAAGTAGGTAAAGGCTCTAACTCTGGTGTATTCATCATGATTCAAGAGGTAGAGGGACAACCTTCTTACATCTCTGCTCCTGAGTACCAAGTATTGGATAACGAGAACCACCCCGACGCTAAGTTAGGTAAGGATGGCAACCGTAAATCTTCTTCTTTGTATGACATGATTCCTGCTAAACCGCAGAACGCAAAACCGTTCGGTGAGTGGAACAAGGGTAAGATCATGTGCTATAAGGGTACAGTTGTTCACTATTTGAATAGCGATGAACCTGTTGTTGAGTATCACTTGTGGACTCCGCAATGGAAAGAAATGTTGGATAATAGCAAATTTAGCAAAGACAAATGGCCGTTGGCTTATGAGTTGTTGTTGAATTGCGGTGGCGCTAACAAAGAAGGTTTCATCGGATTTCAAGACCACGGGGATGATGTTTGGTTCCGTAACATTACTGTTAAAGTTTTGGATTAATCGTATCAAGCACATTTTAGCATAAATAACGCCCGAGGCCTAAATCTATGATTTTAGCTTCGGGTGTTGTGTTTTTAATAATCGACTTTTTCTAAACCAATTTTTTAGGACCAAGAAATGAAAATAGAACAAGGTTACACGAAAGCGCAGATGACTTGGCTGATGATGCTGCGTCTTTTTATAGGTTGGCACTTTATGTATGAAGGCCTAGTAAAAATCATGAACCCAAAATGGACATCTCTACCCTATCTACTCGATTCAAAGGGTCCCGCTGCTTCATTTTTTATCAAATTGACTCAAGACGACAGTTTGATGACAACCATCAACTTCTTGAATGAGTGGGCTCTGTTATTGATCGGCCTAGGCTTGACTTTAGGCTGTTTGTATCGTTTATCTTCTGTTGGAGGTATGATTCTTCTCGCTATGTACACGTTATCCCACCCCTCTTTCGTGGGAGCGAGCTATATGATGCCGTTTGAAGGCTCTTATTTATGGATTGACAAGAACCTTGTGGAGTTCGCCGCTTTAGGCTTGATGTGCGTATTCCCTACATCACAAATCATAGGATTCGATCGTGTGTTAGGACGTGTGTGTCCGATATTGCATAAACTTAAATTTATTTGATACCCATGGCAACAGAAGATGCAAAGAATACTCCTTCTCAGGAGCAAATGCCCGATAAAGGACGTCGGGACACATTGAAGACATTGGCTACAGTGCCTATCTTAGGTGCTTTGGCATATGGCGTTTACCAAAAAAGGAAAGACGCTTTAAGAGGCCGTAACATATCAGATGTATTTCAGGTAAGTAACAGGCAGGCCTCCTATTTAGAGCCGCAAGGCGATGGTAAGAAGATCCGTATCGGTTTGGTAGGCTTCGGTATTCGTGGAAAGCAATTGATGCGTGCCGCAGGTTTCGCTGAGCCTTCTTGGATCGATAAGATGAAAGAGGCTAATAAGTTGAATAAGAAAGACACGCGTTATCAGCAATATATGGAGCAAGATGATCTGAATATTGAGATAACCGCGGTTTGTGATATATTTGATGTATATGGTGAGGCCGCTGTATTGACCGGTTCCAATATCCATCGTGAGGGTAGCGGCGGTAAGTTCGGGCCTGCTCCGAAACGTTACCGGACTTATCAAGAGCTGGTAACGGCTCCGGATGTGGATGCCGTTATTATCGCTGGTCCGGACCACTGGCATAGCACGATCGCTATGGCTGCGGCACGTGCCGGAAAGCATGTATATTGCGAGAAACCGTTATCATGGACGGTTCCTGAGACGTATATGGTTCGCCAAGTGATCAAAGAGACTGGCGTTGTATTTCAGTTAGGTCACCAAGGACGTCAGACCGATTGCTATCAGAAGGCCGAGGAGATTATCGGTAACGGATTATTAGGCCCTGTTAACTTGATCGAGGTTTGTACGAACCGTAACTCTCCAAATGGTGCTTGGGTATATGATATTATCGAAGGCTCTAATCCGAATACGATCGATTGGAAACAGTTTGAAGGTGATCCTGAGCGTATTAAGGAGTATATGGATTATATGACATCCAATAAGCTTGAAAGATATATCGGTCCGGACGAGCGTAGCAAGTTTAGTCTGGAACGTTTCTTCCGCTGGCGTTGCTGGTGGGATTATAGTACAGGTCTTTCCGGTGACTTGTTGACACATGAGTACGACGCTGTCAACCAGATCATGCATGTAGGTATACCTCATTCCGCTACTTCATCCGGTGGTGTTTATTTCTTCAAGGACGGACGTACGGTACCTGATGTATTGCAGACTACTTTCGAGTGGCCGGATCGTGACTTGACGATGTTGTATAGCGCTACATTGGCAAGTAGCCGTAACCGTGGCAAGGTGTTCATGGGGCATGATGCTTCTATGGAGGTTTCCAATATCTTGGCTATTACGGTTGACCAAGATTCCACTCGTTATGCGGATAAGATCAAGGAAGGTATTATTCCTACAGATACCCCGTTCTATACCTATGTACCGGGACAAAATAGCTCGGATTCCGTTACATCTCCTACGGAGTTGTATTTCGCTAAACGTGGTTTGCTGTATACGTATGTAAATGGTAAACGTTATGATACGACTCACTTGCATATCCGTGAGTGGCTGGAATGTATCCGTCAAGGCAAGACTCCTAGCTGTAATATCGACGCTGCTTTCCAAGAAGCTATGACTGCCCACATGGGTACTCGCGCTTATCTGGAAGGACGTACGATGTACTGGGATAAGGACAAAGAAGAGATCGTAAGAGGTGAACTTGCGTAAGTATCTAAAAAGACGATAAATAACTTTCCCAAGAAGCGAACTTCATAAATGGATGGAGTTCGCTTCTTTTATTTGTGCATGTATAAAATTTCTTCTCTTTTTTGTAACCGATTTGTGATTACTCATGTCTTATTGATAAAAGCGAATAATTTATTAAACCTTTAAAGAATAAAAGATATGAACGAGTTGTGGATTCCTATTTTAGGTGTTATTTGTGCGGTAGGTATGCCGGTATTGTTAGGTATTATCGCTAGTTACATGACCATTAAAAGTAAGCATGAGGAAAAGATGGCGATGATCGAGAAAGGAATTGTGTTGGAAGAGGCTATGCGCCCCGAGAGAAGGCCTAATCGTTATAATACCCTGCGTAACGGTATTTTTATGATCGGTTTGTCATTGGGTGTGATTGTCGGTATGATGCTCGACTCTGCTTTCACTTACGATAGCGATTGGTTCTTTTTGTTAGTTCCGGCTATTACGATTATGTTCGGTGGAGTAGCTTTTATAATTTATTTCTTTCTTTCCCGTTCTTTAATGGAGAAGGAGAGATTGGAGGACGAGAAGAAAATGCGTCTGGAAGAATAAACGATACCGGATGGATGAGCGAAAGTGGATAGAACGTATTTTGGCAGGGGACACGCAAAGTTTCTCCTGCCTTGTCGCGAAGTATGAGAAGATGGCTTATACCATCGCTTTTCGTATCTTGGAAAATCGCGAGGAGGCAGAAGAGGCCGTACAGGATGCGTTCGTGAAGATGTATCGTGCTCTTTCCGATTTTCATTTCGATAGTAAGTTCTCAACATGGTTTTATAGGATCGTGTATCGTACGGCGTTGATGGCCTTGAGACAACAGCGTATGTTCGTGAGTTATGAGGAGGCGGGCCCTGTAGACCTTTCGAATGACGAAGTTGAATCGGCTACGGCTTTATTAGAGCGTGAGGACCGGAAAGAGATGATCGCACGTACGCTGAAAAAGCTTCCGGCTGATGAGGCCTTGTTGCTTACTCTTTATTATTTGGAGGAATGCTCGGTGGAAGAGATCTGTCAGATCACTGAATTGAGCGCTTCTAATGTGAAAGTAAAACTATTCCGTGGGCGGAAACGGTTTTATGAAGTGTTGCAAGATAAAATGAAATTAGAGACAGCTGATTTGTTATGAATATGAATGAGAAAGATATTGATCATTTGACACGTAAGTTGATGCGAGGGACGGCGGAACAACCTTCGGCCTCATTAAACTCCCGTATTATGGCATTGATTATACAAGAGAAGAAGCGGGTATATAAGTACTATATCAAGAAACGATTTACACCTGTAGGCATTTTTAGCATATTTGTCGCTTATATGCTTGTGTTAGTAGGCATCTTGTATTTGGTTAAGCTTTCTCCGGGCGGGGCGGAAACGGTTTTAGGCTCTTTGCGAGCCTATTTCCCGATTGTTTTAACGATTGCTTCCGGGATCTCTTGTTTCTTCCTGTTTACACAACTCGATAACTGGTTGAAGAGAGAAGAGATACGCCGGCAAAACACCTCAAAATAAAAATATCCGGTTGTAGAGACGGGGCACGCCCCGTCTCTACAACTGATTAATTGGCCTTGACTTTTAGATTTCCGTAACGATTTCCTTCGAAGTGAATCGTCGGTTGCTTTCCACCATTAATCTCATAGGTGTAATTCTTGTCACGATCCTCATCGTCAAAATGCTTGCGGGTGATATTGAAACCGTTCACGTCGCAGCTTGAATACTTCATGTTCTCCGCTACTATCCGGAAAGAAGTTTTTGCGGGAAGCGCTACCTCTAAATTCCCATAATGGGATTCTACGTTCACCTTCGAGAAAGAGGGAGACAAGTTCCGTATCTTTAAGTTACTATAGCTAAGGCTACTTACATTCAATGCATCCTTAAGGGTCCCGATTTTAGCGTCGCTGTACTTAATCTCCATGTCTAGTCTGCTTACGCTTTCAATGGTGAGATTACCATATTTAATCTCCATGCGTAAAGATTGTATATCCTGTATATCCAGATTGGAATATTTGCTGTCTATCGTTAAATCTTTAGCGTTGCGAATCTTGGCGGTTCCTACGTAGCCCAGATCCAGTTGGGCGTCCTGCAGATTTCCTACCTCGATGTTACCATATTTGGCCTCTATCATTGCGTTGGCTGTGAAATTACCCGCATTCAGGTTGCCGTATTTTACATGGATATCCATGTTGCCGTTATTATCGCTTGGCAAGTTGATGTTTCCGTATTTCTGGTTCAAGTCTGCGGCGAGCTTAGGAGGCATCTGGATATAATAATTGATCGTCATGGACTCATTATTCGAATTGCTATTCATCTCCTTCTTTATCGTAGTGACCGCTGAGACAATACCACCTATCTTCTTGGTCTCGATTTGGATACGGTCCAAGTTCTCTTGAGCACGTTCCTCGCTGCGAGCCTTACATTCTACCTCAACCCGTATAGCTACCGTATTCTGATTCCAGTGGGTAACGGTGATGTTTCCATAACGGTTTTCTACTTGGAGACGATCACCGGCGCTTACGCTGTAGGATTGGGATATCTCTTTTTTCTTGATCTTCTCTTGTGGCCTAGCTATTGCCGATAGATTGCATAGCAGCAATACGAAAGTCAGCAATACGGCGGGACTCAATTTTACGTGTGTCGTGTTCATGATTGATATGTATTAATTGTTATTACTATTTCTGGTTATCCGTGACTTGTTCCATTTGCTTAAGCATCAGCGTGAGGCCCTCCAAGCTATTGCTGTAATGTTGGGTCATGGCGAAGAGACCGTCGTTGGAACAAGGCAAGGTAGGGAGTATCGTTTCCTCGAACATATAATTATCCGTGAGGATCCGTTTGCTCTCTTGCAATAACTCCTCCGCTCCCGGTGTCCGGTCCTGTTTATACAACTTCTTCATTTGCGCCAATACGTCGTTCATTTGCATATTGTAATATAGGCGTAGTTCCTCGATCTCCTCTTGGGTCTCGCAGGTCTGGGCCGTGGTCTTTTGCGCGGGTTCCGGCAGACCGGTCCCTTCCGGCAAGCGGAATAAGAGCAACAAAGCGATAGAGGCAGCTATGACAAAGGCCGATAGGCTGTATAGGGCCGCACGGTTTTTCCGTGGCTTCGGCAGTTTTTGCTCGAAACGTTCGAAGTGACCTTCGGGAAGCATCTCATCTTCCTCGAATGCGTCACGGTTTGCGTCTATGAAATTCTTTAGTTTATCCATGTTTAATTGGCTGCTATAATGTCTAACAATTTCCGCTTAGCGCGTAGGTACTGGCTACGGACGCTTGGCGGTTGAATTTTCAGGATAGAGGCGATCTCTTCCATATCATATCCCTCAAAGAGGTAAAGCGAGAGGATTATGCGGTAGCCTGCCGGCAACTTCTTGGTAGCTTCCTTTATCTGTGCCACGGAATATTGGATTTCTTCCTCGTCCGGTCCGTCCGTTTCCGGTTCGGCCAGATTGTCGGAAAGCTCCTCTTGGTCCGGTGCTTGGCGGCGTACATAATCGATGGCCGTATGGATGGCGATGCGATGCATCCATGCCTCAAAGCATTGCCCGTCATGATATTGGTCCAAGCGTGTGAAGATCTTGAGGAACGAGTCCTGCATGGCTTCTTCCGCCTCGGATGAGTTGCCTACGATACGCGAGCAGGCTATATACAATCGCTGTGCGTATTGTTTGTACAACTTCAGTTGCGAGCTCCGGTCTCCCCGGCGGCAACCCTCGATCAGATGTTCGGTTACTTTGTCCATTTGTTTATATAAACGAGAGTGATGCCTTGACCGTTGCATCTTGTAGCGTAAAAATACAAAAAAAAGAAAGGCATCATCTCGACGCCTCTCCTCCTGAACTAAATGATAAAAATAAAAGTTATGTGGGAAGGTTTATTTCATGTCTGTTATATTGGAGATACTATCGTTCGTATAGCCTTGCGAAGTATCCTCCATTTTGGTCTTATCCGAATTATATTTTAATTTATAAGCCTGTTTCCCTTCGGAAGTCCAATAGTTTACGACAAGATCGACCGTCTCTCCTTTGGTATCCGGCAAGGAAGACAAATTGAACGCCACACGTCCGGCCCCGATCGTATATTGGGGATCATCGTAAGCGTTATGCCTAAACTCCAGCGTATAAGGATCATTCTCGGCATCCGGTTGGATCAGGTTGATAAAGTGGGCGGTCTTGCCTCCCCAGAGTGTCTCGAAATAGATATTCAAATATCCGTCTCCGATCCACATATTATTGTTATAAATACTTACCGGGTCCGTACCATAGATAGAATCATTAGCCGCTCCCTCGTTCTTAGCGATGGATTTCGTAAGGATGTTATGGATCGCATTCACCTTGATATAGTGGGAGAAACCTCCTAGGTTACTTTGGGTGGAATCCGCCAATATCGTGAAGTTAACCAAGGCACGTTGGTTAGGCTTCGGCTGATAGTTCGGATAGTTGGTGGCGGCGGGCCATAGCTTATCACCGTCATCCAGCCGTAAGTAATATACGTTATTGCCTTCCGGTATTACGGTAGCGACCGCTATCCAGATATCACCTAAAGAATACGAGTTATCGTCATCTAAGCAAGAGGGTAGGGTGAGGGATACTAAAGCGATCCCGATAACCAATAAAAAAGCTCTCAACGTCTTCATTCCTTTTGTTTCTTAAAAAGTTCACATTTCATCGTTCTATGAAGAAAGATGTAAGTTCGGGGTGAAATGCTGCAAAAGACGTTAATAAAAGATGTTAAGAACCAAGGGATTCAACGATTAGCCGTGCCGTACGCTTTGAAGCCCCGGGCATTCCTAGCGTATGGATAATCTTGTCGTATCCGTCTAGCATTCGTTTTCGATAGGCTGGATCTTGTAGGATGCGTCCTAGCTCGTCTTGTATTTGCGATTCGGAGAAGCGGGCTCCGAATAGTTCTTGTACGATCTCCCGTCCCCCGATCAGGTTCACGAGGGATATGTATTTCGTATGGAAGAAATGCTTGAAAATAAAGCTGGCCAACTGTCCGGCTACGACGTAGTAGCAAACGACTTGCGGAACCCGGAACAGGGCGGTTTCCAAGGTTGCCGTGCCGGAGGTTACCAAGGCGGCGGCACTATGTTGTAGCAAGGGATAGGTTTTACCGAACACGATCTTGGCAGGATAAGAGC
Source organism: Parabacteroides sp. CAG:2 (assembly GCF_000436315.1). Lineage (NCBI taxonomy): Bacteria > Pseudomonadati > Bacteroidota > Bacteroidia > Bacteroidales > Tannerellaceae > Parabacteroides > Parabacteroides sp. CAG:2. The sequence continues at coordinate 16,715 of NZ_FR885323.1, forward strand.
CTATGTATTCTTGATAGTAGGCAGGATCGATGCCTGGTGCTCCGGCTATTACCGGCTGGTAGTCGGGGTATGCGGAGGCTACTTTCAGCATGGTCGGTAAATTATCCTTGATCTCTTGTTTGCGGCTACCGGATAGCAAGGCGAGGATAGGCTTGTCGGCCAATCCTTCCTCTTTGATAAATGCATCTTTGGGAATCGCTTGATGCTCCTTGTAATAGGCGACGGAGTCTACGGAAGGGTTTCCTACGTAATCTACCGAATAATTAAGCTTCCGGAAAAACTCGGTCTCAAACGGCAGGATGCAGAACATACGATCTACATAACGCCGGAAGTCCTTGATGCGGTATTGCTTCCAGGCCCATATCTTGGGGGATATGTAGTAATATACCGGGAGTCCCAACTGGGTTTTCACGTATTTGGCGATCTTCAGGTTGAATCCCGGATAGTCAATTAAAATGACGACATCTGGCTGATAGCGGCGGATATCCTCTTGGCACGTCCTCATGTTATTTAAGATGGTGCGCAAGTTCAGCAATACCGGGATAAAGCCCATGAACGCCATCTCCCGGTAATGTTTGACAAGAGTTCCTCCGACGGCTCTCATCAGATCGCCGCCCAGAAAGCGGAACTCGGCCTTCGGGTCATTCTCTTTCAAGGCTGCCATCAAATTCGAGGCGTGCAGGTCTCCGGAGGCTTCTCCGGCTATCAGGTAATACTTCATGAATTGAAAATTGAGAATTGAAAATTAAAGGATCCAGTTGTTTAGGGTGGCCATGAAGTCGTAGTCCGTAACGTCAATCTTGCAGGGGACTAGGGAGGCGTATCCGCTGTCCAGCGCAAGCATATCATTGTCCGGGTGGATGGGTTTGGCGCTTTCGAAAGCTCCTGTCAACCAGAATACGGGCTCTCCGCTGGCGTTCTCGGAACGCTTGAATTCACGTACCCAACGGCCATCCGCTTGGCGACAAACTTTCAACCCTTTCACTTGCGGTAGCTTCGGCACGTTGAGGTTTAAGTAGGTTCCGTGCGGTAAGCCTTCTTTTAATACCCGGCGTGCCAGCATACGTCCAAGACGGCAGCATTCGGAGAAGTCGGCATCGGCCGCATGGTCCAGTAAGGATACACCCATGGAAGGGACGTTGAAAATACATCCCTCGGCGGCGGCACCCATCGTTCCGGAATAATTTACGCAGATAGCCATATTCCCCCCGTGGTTGATACCGGAGACTAACAGATTGGGCTTGCGCTCCAAAACCTCATTAATCGCTAATTTAACGCAATCAACCGGTGTCCCGGTGCAACTATAGATGGTAAGTCCTTCCTCCTTTTTCAACAAGGTATACTTGATAGGAACTAAAGATGTAATGGCACTACCCATCCCGGAACGAGGTCCATCGGGAGCGAATACCACCAAATCGCCTAGATCTTTCAGGCACTCAATCAATTCGTTAATACCTTTGGCCCATACGCCATCATCATTCGTGATCAGAATCAACGGTCTCTCGTTTGTCATATCGTTTTATCCTTATAGTTGTCGTACAAAGGTAACAATAATTTGCGAACAATGGTTGGGGTGTGAGGGATGGGAGTTGTCCTTTCGCCTAATCAGTTGTTGATCAGGCGAAAGGTCTCAGATTATTATAGTTTCTCTATTTCTTCTATGGAGAGGCCGGTGGCAAAGGTGATTTGCTCTATACTAACTCCTAATTTCTTAAGATTAAGTGCTATGGAGTGTTTCTCTTCCTGTCGTCCTTCAGCTTTTCCTTCGGCTTTTCCTTTTTGCAATCCTTTTTCCATGCCTTCTTCCATCCCTTTTTTCATGCCTTTCTCAACGGCGAAGTCCAAGGTGTTATAATAATCATTATACATCTTCCACTCCGCCTCGTACTGCGCCCGTTGTTTGGGGGTGAGGTTTGCCATCGATCCGATGCGCTCCAGTCGCTCGAATATGGCCTTGCGTGCCTTGAATGGCATTCTGTCTAATGTGTCCATATGCTTTAGTACATAAATCCAACGTTCAAAATCAGTCTCGCATTCTTCCTCCTCTTTGTTGAATCGAGGAAGCTCAATATAGATCTGGCGGAACTTGGGGTTGAATACCTGTCCGGTCTCTCGGTCCGCCAGCACGATGTCCCTTCGGAACTTTCCTTCGTTCCTGTTATTGTTTGGCCTGTTCTTCTCATCCAGCGTGAAGTTCAAGAAGAAGACACCGTACACGGCCGCCAGCTCATAGTCCCATGTTCCCTTTATCCCCTGTTCCACCACCGAGTGCGAGAGGTAATACAAGGCCCTGTCTTTGAAGTGGGGCTGTTCCCTGTTCTGCATCTCGATTATGATCCGCTCGCCTTTGTCGGTCTCGCAATGGATGTCAAAGATGACTTTCCTACCTTGCTCTGTCTCGGGCAATCGCTCATTGTTCATGATTCTCAAGTCCTTGATCGTATGCTCCCCTTCGAGGAGGTCGTTCAGGAACTCAATTAAAATGTCCTTGTCCATTTCCCTACCGAATATATGCTTGAAGCCGAAATCGGTGAAGGGATTGATAAATTTTCCCATAGTGTTTATAGGTTTTAGTGATTAATAATGAATAATAGTATAATAAGACGGGGCACCCTGTCTTCCGGTTGTAAAGATACTACTTTTTTAATAGGATAGGCTTCGTTTTAGCTTTTAAGAAAACACGTACGAGTTTTTTCGGAAACACGTACATGTTTTTCGAAAAACTCGTACGTGTTTTTTGAGAGGCATAATGTAACTACTTTAAATACCGGATCAGCCGATAAATCGTGGGGATAATTTTCTTGAATGTATATTCTACCAAGGGATAGTATGGCTAGGCACTACACGATCTGATCATTTCATATTCGTGAAGAGATCTTTTCACCTACGTGATACAATCGTTTCGCATAGGTGAAAAGATTGTATCACAACCGTGAAACGATTTCATGGGCAGATAGAGCAAGCTACTGCCGATAATGTTTGTATTAAATAGAAAGGCTCAACGGTAACAACTCTTCGTAGGCATCTCTGCGCTCCCTTTCACATCCTTCACAACATATCACTGACATAAAGCAAGTTGGCCGACGTGAAACGTGTGATAAACAAATTGAAGTGTAGATAAAAGTACATTGCGAGATTATCCTCACTATTTATCGGGTGAGCCTGAAAAAGTCGATTCTCCGGGAGTTAAGAATACAAAATGTCAAAGTGTTACTTTGATATAGATATACAATGTACGCATGTACATTAGTATATGATAGTAAAGTTTGTATGATTAATAAATGCTTTTCTAGTATAGAAACGACTAGTTTAAACGATCGATTCTTTTAGTCATTTGCAAAGGTACGCGTTTCTTCGATACTTGCAACCCTTCCAGACGATTTTTTTATCGCTTATTCTCTTTCTTATCAATAGGATAGGTTATCCTTCACGAAACAAGCGATTCCTTCAACAAACCTCCCGTTTCGACGCTCAAAAAACGCAAGATTTAGACGATCGTTTAGACTAGTCGTTTTTAATGGCAAACGACGATTTTCAATTAGTCTAACAAGTTGATTATCTTAATAAACACTAGTATTAATATTAATTTATTTATTATGAACAAAAAGATTTCTACGCTTCTTGCCGGTGTAATGCTGGCATCTGCGTTCTCTGTCAATGCTGCGATGGAGAATGGCAAATCTTATTTGCTGAAGAGCGGAAGTAGTTATTTGTCCGCTGAGACAGATAAGACTTCTGCTGATTATGGCAAACTTGTGTACGGCTCACTTAACACTAGCGATTTGAATGAAGTTGTTGCCGGTACTTGGAAAGTTTCAACAAAGACTACTTCTGGAGCTGTTGTCTACACCTTCGTAAATAAGGTGACAGGAATGACATTGGCTGTTGATCCTACTTTGGCGAAAACCGCGACCAACGGTCTTTCTGGTGATGTGACATTAGGCAGTGGTACGGTTTCTGAATGGGCATTCGATGCTAGTAACCACATGTATTCTTACTTCAAATCGGACTCAATCGTTTTCTTTGATAATACGGGTGCCCTGAACAAAGGTAAGATTGCGGACTTGTCTGCTGCTTTGGCTGTTACAGAAGATGTAATAAGCACTCCTATTCCAATAAGTGCAGATGATTTAAATACATTGATGTGGTCTGTTGATTCTAAAGACAATTATTTTGCGTTGAATATGGACCCTGAAGTGTCAAAAGGCAAGGCGAATCATTTGACAGCGACAGGACTTCAAGCGGTTAGTGCTGGTAGTGGTTATGTTCAATTGAAAGCTAAGGACAAAAAGGCGGATGACAAACAATTGTATGTAGTTGTCGATACGGCTTATTATGAAGGAACTGAGACTAGCGGTCAGTTGTTGAAATATACCTATGACGTATTAAACGCAGACAATCGCTTGACTGGTTCTTATAAGTTCAAGTTCACTTATAATGTGAAAGAAGACAAACTCTATGTTCAAGTAGCGGAAGTTGCGGATAAATTAGTGAAAGCATCGGGTCAAACTGACGAGCAGTTTGCGAAGGATATCAAAGACAATAATAATAATTCTTATTGGTCTAATCAAGGAAAAACTGTAACGACAAGATCTGACAAGTACATCTACATGGCTAAATTGGACGGTACGAATGTGTTGACACTGAATACGAATGAGACGGATGGTGGTACTCCTACCTTTGCTTCACAGAATATTACGGTTAAGACTTCTGCTGACTATAGTAGCCTTACATTAACTACGATTCCTTCTGGTGTATACTTGATCCAGTATAAGGCTGGTGGTTCTTACAATACAGAAAAGGTAGGTTCTTATGTATTCGCTAATTTGGCTGGTTATTTCGGTTGGGCTGCTCAAGCTCGTAACCAAGAGTTCAAGCATATGCCGGCTGCTCAATGGGTAGTAGAGAAGAAAGGTACATCTTCTATTGCGCCGATCTCAATTACGAACCGTGAGTTCTCTGATGATAGCTATAAGACTTCTTATCAAATTCCTTCTGATATGCAATTATTCGCAGTAGAGGGTAGTGCTAATGAGGTATTCTATTTTAATGGAAACCAAAAGGATACGGTTAGCTTTATTAAAGTTGACGAGGATCTTGTAAAGGATGCTAAACTGGGATATAAGTATGTATCAGAAAATGAAGCTAAGGTTCAAACTTATCTGTTTAACTATTTGCATGGATTGGCATTAGATAAATATCTTAATGTTCCGTCAGGGAAGGATTCTATTGTACGTGTAGATGAGACTGGAGCTAAAGCAAGTTTCCGCTTACAAGTGGTTGTTAAAGACGATAAGTATGGTTATGGCGATGGTTTGGTAAGAAATGTTTACCGTATCACGGACGGAAAAGGCCGTTATTTGACTTATGACGGGACAACGAAGAAGTATATGATGAAGACTTATCCTACTGATTATTTCTTGAAAGAGAATAATGATATCGAAGGAAAAGAATATTATACTTTGGTTGAGGCTAATTTGCTTAATACATCTATGACACAGGCGCAAGCACAGGCATGGTATCCAGAATGGTGTAAGGGTATGGCTGTCGCAGATGCAATGACTATCGAGGAGCAATATACTCCGGAGGGAGGATCTGCTACTTATGTGACTGTTGGCGGAACCTCTTATTTGGCTTATCCGGGTTCTTCTGATATTGTTGCTGTAGCGATGTATGATAAAGACGGCCAACGATTGGTAGATGATAATAGTAAGGTAGACTACTATACTTATCAGAATGTTAATGGTAAGATTGCGTTGAAGAAAGTAGGAGCTGCTCAATATGCCTCTAGAAATTACGCTTCAGTGAAGGTCTCTGTTGACGACAATACGTTGGATTTGACTCGTGGCTCTTTGGATGATAAATTCTATAGCAATCAAGAGATTCGTACATCTGCTTTTGCCGTAGCAATGGATGATTCTCCTTTGTATCGTCGCTTCAACAACGCCGCTCTAGGTGAGAATGTAAATGACGGTCCTGATAGCTTGACATTCGTTGAGAGCGTTCGTAATGAGTACTTAATGGATGAGTGGAACCCGAACTTGACTACGGAAACTGTTGATTACGCTGGTATCTGGAATAAGGATAAGGCTGAGGGTAAATTAGCGTTCCGTATTGATACGGCTTGGTTGAATCGTGGTCTTGGAAATATCAAACCTCAATATTTGATCTCCGTGGCTCGTGACGACCAAGAGGGTGTTGAGACAGTTCCTTGTACAGAGGCTGGTCCTCACGTTGACGCTAACGGTAACATTACAACAGATCCTTCTAAGTGTGTTCATGCTCAACATGGTCGTGCTGGCTTCGCTTATGGCAAATACTTGGTTAACTTCTCAGACTCTGCCCAAGCGTTCATCGATAGAGAGGCTAAGGTTAATCCTTATATGTTCACAACGAATTCTAGTGCTAATAGCAGCTATACCCGTGTAGGTTTTGTTAAGGCTATCCATGCTGGTGACAGCTTGTTCGTATTGACAAATGGTTTCGAGAATGTAGAACCGGCTAAGTTAGATACGGCGACAATCATCGCTAACTATAAGAAAGCTAAGCTGGAAAACTTCATCGTAGACTTGGTTGGTGACAAACATAAGAATGTAACTTGGTCATTCCGTTATATTAACCCGGATAAGGCTGGTGCCGTAACAGAAGAAGGTGCAGAGAACGCATTCTTGTTCGAGTCTAATGTTTATGGCGAGAAAGATCAAAATTATAGAACCGTAAATGGTGACGCTGATCGTGCTATCGCTCCGACATATGCTGCCGCATGGTTGAAAATGCATAATGGTTGTTTGGTACTGACAGATATCAATTCACAGTTCTCTTCCGCAAAGACCAATGGTGATGGCGCATTAATCTTTAATGTCGCTCAGAAGGATGAAGAAGATATGGTTACATCTAATGATAACATCAACAATGTTGAAGGTGTATCTGTAGTAGCTGGTAATGGTACTGTAACTATCCAAGGCGCCGCTGGTAAATCAGTAGTTATCTCTAACATCTTAGGTAAGGTAGTCGCTGAGACGGTTCTTACATCTGATAACGCAACAATTACCGTACCTGCCGGTATCGTAGCTGTAGCTGTTGATGGTGAGGAAGCTGTTAAAGTGGTTGTTAAATAATTAAACAAATAGATAGGTCAAGAGATGGGGATTCCCCCATCTCTTCCTTTAAGAAGATATTTATAATTCTGAAATTCCCGTGTGGAGATAGATTCTTCAAGTACACCGCGATGGTAGAACATGCGGGAGTATTAATACTAAAGTAATAAATTAAAAGCTCAGGTCACGAGAACTTCTGTGAAGAAATGTCGTGACCTTTTTTTGTACTCTTAAATCTCGTGCTATGCTTATATCTACTCAAGAAACATTGATCTATAAATCAATTAGTCCGGAAGACATTTATTGTTATACTCCCGGAATCACCGTGACTTCGACGGGACGCTTGGTCGTGACTTTCGACTTGGGCGGCAAGGGGGTAAAAGAAATCTATGCTTCTTCGCAGCTGTATACGGAAAGGACAAGACGGTTAGGTATCGGTAAGATTTTTGTATCGGACGACCAAGGCGCTAGTTGGTGTTTTATCTCGGATTTTAATTTTTGGCATGCCCGCCCTTTTTGTATAGGGGAAAAGATATATATCATAGGAAACGCAGGCGATTTATGTATTATATGCTCGGAAGATGATGGGAATACGTGGAGCGTTCCCTCGTTTCTCTCCCAAGGTGAGAAATGGCATTCTTCTGCCTGTAATGTTCTTTTCGCTAACGAGCGGGTTTACTTGGCGATGGAACAGCGTTTTTATAACTCGGAGATAGAAGGCTGGAATGTGGCGGGTTTGAGCCCTACCTTGCTATCTTGCTATATTCACGATGATTTACTGGATGCGTCTTCTTGGCGACGTTCCGATCCTTTTGTTTTCAGGGATAAAGTACATTTCCCGGAAGGGGTTGGCATTCCTTTTTACGAGTCATTGACCAATAAGCCGCTAGAATTGGCTCCCGGTCGTTTTAATGCGCCCACTGGATGGCTGGAGGCTCAAGTGGTTCAAATAAAGGATAAACATCATATTTGGTATGATCCGGAAGGGAAAACGTTCCATATGTTTCTTCGTGCGCATACCGGAGGGATTGGATACGCTTGTTTATTAAAAGTGAGGGAAGATAAGAACGGCCAGATGGTAACCGGCTTTCAAGAGACTCCTTCCGGACAGACCTTGCTTTTCTTGCCCTTTCCCGGTGGCCATTTGAAATTCTTTATAGTGTATGATGAGATATCCCGGTTGTATTGGATGGCATCCAATCAATCTTTCGATTCTATGCGGACGATAAGCTCATTACCTGAGACTTCCCGGTATGGACTCCCGAATAATGAGAGGCATCGTTTACAATTATTATTCTCGAAGAATTGTGTGGACTGGTGTATGGCTGGGATGATCGCTTGCCAAGGGAATGAATTATATTCAAGAAATTATCCTTCGTTATGTATCGTAGGTGAGGATATGCACGTGGTTTGCCGTGCGGCGGATGATCATACAAAGGACCCTCAATACTCTGATTGTATTACATATTATAAAATTAAACGGTTTAGAATGTTAATCTATTAAATGAAGTGATTATGGAAAAAGTACTGATTGTAATACCGGCTCGATATGGTTCAAGCCGGTTGCCGGGTAAGCCTTTGGTTAAGATTAAAGGTATAGAGATGATAAAACGGGTCTCGGATATAGCGGATTTTGTATGTCGCAAAAATGAGTCTTGTTCTTATTTGGTAGCTACGGATGATGAGCGCATCGTCTTGTTTTGCGAATCCCGGGAGATTCCGGTGATGATGACTTCCACGAATTGTAAAAGTGGTACGGAACGTTGCTATGAGGCGGTAAGGAAACAGGACACCAATCCCGGACTGATAATAAATCTGCAAGGCGATAATCCCACGTGTCCTCCTTGGATATTGCAAGATCTGATCGATACATGGAGAAAGGAGAAGGCGGATGTCCTTACCGCCTCGGTCTTGTTGGGATGGAGCGAATACGATCAATTACTGGCGATGAAAAAGGAAACCCCTTATTCCGGCACGACGGTATTGGTGGATCGGCTGGGATATGCCTTAGCTTTCTCGAAACAAACCATACCCGCTATCCGTAAGGAGGATCAGGCTAGGGATCTTTTGCCTAAAAGCCCTGTCAGGCGGCATGTGGGTTTATATGCGTATAGCGGTCGAGCCTTCGAGTCTTATTTCTCATTACCTCCGTCTGTGTATGAACGCTCTTATATAGAAGGATTGGAACAGATGCGTTTCTTAGAGAATGGCATCAAAATGAGGGTCGTAGACGTTGATTATCGGGGACGTGAGACAACAAGCGGGGTTGATTCCCCGGAAGATGTCAAACGGGTTGAGGAAATACTTGAGAAATATGGAGAGTTCGATCTTTCGTGACTTAGATGGAATCGTAGATTCTATTTTATTTCCTTACCATACTTTGGAGGAAGTTCTACCTCCTGGCTGTGAGGCTGGTCCGGTATGGATGGAATTTGCCTGTTGGGTAGACAGCCAAAAGGTGGATATACGGGCATCGGAATCACCCTTATTCTTGAATATATGTGGTATACCCGCATCCGGTAAATCGTATTGGGCGGAGAAATGGCTATCAGAGAATGGACCTTGTTTGCATATCGCTTTCGACGCTATCATGGAGGCATTATCCGGGTATCAAGCGGATTACTCGCTAGATAGGGAGAATGCGTTCTTACGTTGGGAACTTCCTGCTCGTTTTTTAGGTTACCGTCTTCTTTTGTTGGGATTGAGGAATGGGTGGCCTATTTTATTTGAACATAGTAATGCATTGAGAGAACATGTGGATTTGTATAAGAAGATAAAGAGTCTTGGATATCGGATTCATATGGTGTGCATCGATGCGACACCAGAAATGGTTATCAAAAGATTGGCTCGGAGGAATCGTTTTTTCCCGGAGGAGCAAGTAAAAAAACGTTGGGATTGCTTGATAGATTTGTTACCTGAATATCAAAAAATAGTAGATGACTTTAAATTAATACAACCATGGAAAAATGTAGAAAACTTGTGATCGTACGGCATGGTAATACGTTTCGTGCGGGAGAGACTCCGACTCGGGTTGGAGCTAGAACTGATTTGCCTCTGGTAGAGGAGGAACGAGCTAGATCTGCGGGACGTTATTTACGTGAAAAGGGGATTGTGATTGACAAGGTGATTTCGGCCCCCTTAAAACGTACATTGGAGACCGCTAACTATATCTTGGAGGAAATGAATGTGGATTTGCCTATCATTCAAGACTTACGTCTTAAAGAGATTGATTATGGGCCGGATGAGAATATGGTAGAAGATCATGTAATAAAACGTTTGGGATCTCTCTATTTAGAAAAGGAGGGAATGGAGCGGAAAGACCTAACAGAAGATCGGATCGTGGAGAGGGGACTTTCCGTGATCGCCCAATGGAATGAGAAGGCCGTGGTACCGTTAGGATGGAACGTAGATGTAGAGAAACTGATAAGCGGTTGGCTGGATTTGGCGGCTAGTATACCTGATGGTGAGACTTGGCTGCTAGTATCTTCCAATGGAGTGATGCGTTTCTCCCCCTATATTCTGGGGAATTATGAGGATTTCTGTGCGACTCATGATATTAAGGTTCCGACAGGTGGGGTTTGTATATTCGATTGTGTGGGTGATCATTGGAGGTGTACGGATTGGGGAATAAAGGCTTATAAACTTTTTAAATGATAAATCATGGAAGATATATGGAATATAACAGCTTTGGTAGTTAGTGTATTAAGTGTGCTTTTGTCTCTTTATGCTTTAAGACAGGCTACCACTAAAAATACCTCGGATATGTATCTGTTCTTTATCTCGCAATATGCGAAGGAGGACATGAAATTGGCTTTACGTAAATTGAAAGATATAAAGCGGGGGGTATATCGGTTGGAACAATGGGAGAGTGATATGAAAAATAATTTGCCGAAAGCCTTTGAGTATGACGAGGCGAGACGTTTGGTGAAATATTTTTATGATACTTTAGCCTATATGAAGTTGGAGAAACTAATAGAGGCTCGTTTTGTAAGATTGATTTGCTTGAAGAAAGGGGCATGGCTTTATCTGGACACAGTCGAAGCCATGGAAAAATTTTTTGACAGTGGCTATGATAAAAAGCCATATGCGGTTATTCGGGATGTATGCGAAAATTTACGAAAGGAAGGGTGTTGTCCTCCTTAGTTCATTATTTTCGGCTTTTGGTGATTTAATAAAGCCTTGATCGAAGAAACGATCGGGGCTTTTATATTTATTTCTTAATTTGCCATGACAATATTCCGCAAGTCGAAACCGAATTGAATATACTCATCCTCAGTGATTTGCCTCTCTGTAGTCAGGATGATTAACGCATGCCCTCGATAGTTGTTTCTGTAAGGGGGATGGAAATGGTTGTAACGGTTTTCGAAGAAGCCGCATTTTTTATAGAACTTTAATCGCTTGGAGGAAATTTCATCCGTAATAGGATCGATCTCTAATAAGATGATCTTATTCAGGCGTTTATTAAAATCCTCCAGCAATAAACCGCCGTATCCTTGTCCCCTAAAGTTCTCATGAATGGCGAAATGTTCGATATATACATAGGTGCTAAAATCCCAGTATGAGATAAAGCCGATAAAGAGGTTATCTTTCAGATAAACCACTAGATGATAGTTGGGAGATTGGAAGGCCTGTTCTTGTTGTTCTTCTGTTCGTTGCTCAAATAGAGGGAAACTTGCCGTATATATTTGCTCAAAGGTAGGATAGAGAGGATCTTGCTTTCGCGTTATTTCTAGTATGTCCATATGACTTCGCTTTATTTTGATGCGAAGATAATAATCTAAAAACATTGTCATGTCATATTAAAGCTTTATTTTTGGATGATCTTATAATTAAGATATTGTATACGATGATAGCGTGGTTTCGTTATATATGTTTAATTGTTAGCCTTATAATCACTATGCCGGAATTACTTTCGGCACAACGTCTGGTTTCTCAACGTCAAGAGGATGTAGAGGCCGGTCTTTTATATAACGAGAGCGTCTACATCCTATCTAATTATTCTTGTCTATCCTCCAATTCCCCGGAAAAACTTTCTTTGGACGAGTTGCTTCGGAAGCAGATCGAAGGCTTTTATTTCTATTTGAAGCGGGATACGGAGACAAATGTATTGTTACTGAGGAAACCTGATGGTACGTTTACCCCTTTTAGTGAGTCATTGGAAGCTATTAAGACGGCCTTGGATGCGGACCCGGATAAGGTTATGACGCTTTTCCTCGATTTCTATGTAGAGACGGAGCTGGAATCCTCTTTTAAGGAAATAGGCTTGATGGAGTATGTGCTTGAATATGATACGAAAAACGGATGGCCATCCCTGAAGGATATGTTGAGTTCCGGAAAGCGACTGGTCGTTTTCGAGGTTCAGAAACATTTGAACAGTCCTTCATGGTTGCATAATATGAGGGATTTCGTGGAGCATACGGACGCTGATTGGGGAAACCAACCGGAAGGGGTTGAGAGTTTTGATGAGCGGCTGAAAAAGAATTTGTCTTTATTTACCGGATATAAGTTCTTGGAGACTTCCCGGGGAAATAGTAATGATATCTCGGCTTTAGCCCGGCAGACACCTTATTTAATAGAATCGTTTAAAAGAGCGTGGATCCGGGATGGAAGGGTTCCTAATTTTGTCTTGGTAGATAAGTATTACGCATGGTTGGATGTCTCGTTGGTTACTTTCCGGAATTTCGATATCATTTACGGCGTGGTTACGAATAACAATGAGTTGCTTAACTACGTGAATTGGGATGGGATGTCTAATTATACGACGGGTAAATATTGCTTTCCGCTAGAGCCCGGAGCCGAGTTGATGCTTTCGCCGATCTCTCCGGGCTATAGGATAGAGCCGGCTACGGTTTATGTCTCCGGTACCCAAAGGAAGGCTTTCGTCGGCGATTTTAAGGCTAGACCTTTGCGGATTGACGAGGATATAGAGATTTATTTACCGTTTGAGGGCGATGAGAAAGATGGTTCGTCCAATCATAATCTCACGGTATCTAGGAATGTCGAGTTTATTCAGGACCCTATACGGGGACAGGTCGCTTCCTTGGAGAATCAGGCCCGTGTGGATTTACCGACCGCTTCGGAACTTCATATGCGGGATCATGATTTCACTGTCGGCGTTTGGTTGAAAATACCTAAGTACCTGCCGGAGAAGGAGGATTATTGTATTCTGGGAGCTAAGAACAGTACTTATCAACAAGCGTTGCATCTGTTGATACGGAACCGGAAACCGTATATGGGATTCTTTAACAACGATCTGGTTGGTAACACGGAGATCGAGCCGGGCAAATGGTACAATGTCGTATGGCGGTATAATAAAAGGAATGGGGAGCAGGCTATATTCGTGAATGGAAAACTGGACGCGATCTCTTTTGATCGTCCGGCTTATCTGGGTAGTGATAGCTTATATGTCGGTTTCGTGAATTTCAGCCAGTCCTCGAATTTCGTGGGTGTGCTGGATAATCTTTGTATTTGGTCTCGTGTGTTGAGCGATAAGGAGATATTGGGATTGAGCAACCAGTTATTAGATTTACATATATCGAATGCGATTACTTGGTTGGATGTCCTTGGTATTGGGTTGATTTTGATGGCTCTGGTCTCGATAGCTTATCTAGGCTATCGGAAGGTGAAAGAAAAGCCAAGGCAGGATGAGGCTGATGCGGGAATGGTCGCGGAGGAGGGAATCGAGGAAGGAATCGAGGAGCCGGATCGTTCTTCGCGAGAGATGCCGGAGGAGATTGAGGAGGTTCCGGTTCTGCGCAATTATATCCGATTGTTTGGAGAGTTCTATGTGTTGGACCGGGATGGAAATGATATAACCTCTCTATTTACCCCCAAATTAAAACAGCTGTTTATCTTGATTATGCTTCACTCTTCCCGTGGAGGTTTCGGGATATCGAGCAAGGACTTGACACGGATGATTTGGGGGAATGACAACCCCTCGAAAAGTACGAAGAGCCTTCGAAGCGTATCTATATTGAAACTCCGGAAGATATTGGAACGTATCGATACGGTCGAGGTCCTATTTAACGCGAATCGATATATTCTCCAGCTTTCGGAAGATGTCTATTGCGATTATTTGGCTTGTTTGGATTGGCTGAAAGATAAACGGGTACGGACTCAGCCGGACTTTGAATATTTCTATGATATTATCAGCAAAGGAGAAGTGTTCAAAGGGGAATCGTTTGATTGGATGGATGATTTTAAAAGTTATATCTGTAATAGTACGGTGGATGTCTTGTCTCGCTTTATCGACACTTACTCGATCGAGGATGAGGCGGATCGGGTGATCCAGATAGCAGACCAGATCCTTCTGAACGATCCTTGCAACGAGGAGGCTTTGCTCTATAAGATCAAAGCCTTGATTTACCAGAACAACTTTAAATTGGCCCGTTATGTGTACGACCGCTTTTGCGCTTTATACCAAGAGATGTATGGCGAGGCTTTCCCCTCTTCTTTTGAGCAGGTCGTACCGTCTCCGCTGATGAGTCAGCAATCTCCCCAGTAAGTATTATAGTATGCCTGCTCATTGGCATGCCTGTGCCATCGCTATTGTCACACCTGTGCCATCGTTGTGGCAAGACCGTGCCACCGTTATGGCATGCCTGTGCCATCCGTGTGGCACTCCTCTGCCATTACAGTGGCAAATGTATGCGCCCCACTGATAGCGATCCTTTCGAATAGAGAGGCAGGTGCTATGCCTCTGACTTATCGAAGATTTTTATAAATATTTCTTGATTGATTTATGTCGCTGTTATTGCGTGAATTATGCTTTGTGCGGATATGAAATTTGCCTTAAATTAGCCCTAGGTTAATGCCTTGTTTAGCGTTCGTTAACTCATGGTTTACTGCTCCTCCCTATATTCGCTCTCGTTGTTTCGCACGAGGAAGCGAAGTTGTGTTTTACTATATATATTTTTTTTTCGACTTTAAATTTAATACTATGAGTAACACTATGTCTGACAAGAATTCGGTGAACTTCACACGTAGGGAGTTCTTAGGTACAGTAGCTGCAGCGGCGGCGTTTACAATCGTACCTCGTTCCGTTTTGGGTGGACCGGGCTATACGGCACCTAGCGATATGGTCAATTTGGCCGGTATCGGTGTGGGTAGCCAAGGTGGTGGCGATATACAGAATATCGCTACTCCGGATGTACCAATTAAAAGGAGACCTTTTGGTGGAGGCGGTATGCTGATGCAACCTTATGCGGGCATCCAGCCACCCAGACGGGAACGCTGCTGGTAAGTCTGTAGTTATCACTAACATCTTAGGTAAGGTTGTTGCTGAGACAGTTCTTACTTCAGACAACGCAACTATCGCTGTACCTGCTGGTATCGTAGCTGTAGCTGTTGAGGGTGAAGAGGCTGTTAAGACAATCGTTAAATAAGTAGAAAACTGATCGAATTTCCGTAAGGAAAGACACAGTTCATAAGATAGAGCTCCGTCGATGTACTTCGGCGGGGCTTTTGTGCGTTCCCCTACGAGTGTTTCATATTTAAATACAAAAACAAGGTATCTTAGTTTCATTGAGCAAGTATCCTAAGTTCATTGGCGAAGTATCTTAGGCGTATGGGGCGATGAAACTAAGATACTTTTCTCATGAGCACCTTGTGTGAGTATCGGTGTCGTCATATGCGACTACCGGCGTGGATTGTAAGGACTACTCGTGCAGGTTCTAGGCTCTACTGCCCTGTTATTCTTTCTTTTTGATAGATAAATGTCTATATGTGTGACATCCCTTTTCGGTGGAGAGCGTAAAATAGCAGAGGCTGGATGACTGTAAACGGCATTTTTCATTGAAAAAGCCCCCTTTTTGTACGTGATAAGTGGTGAAAGCCTATGCGATAGGTCGCGTTGGGCAACGCCGGTAGTGCCGATGGGCATCGTGAATAGTCAAGAATAGGGTTGTTGATACTTGTGGATGGGCATCATAACCTTGTTACGACCCAGTTCTAACCCCATAAACCCCCTCAAGCAACCCACTAAATATGAATTACAATGAATGAATTCCGCTAGAATGAAAGGCCGTTTTTCGATAAGACGCTGTCATGTAAATGATTGCTGAAATTTTTTCTCGTATTTGAGAATGAACTGTCCATCAGCCCGGAAAAATCGATTCTCCGGGACTTGATATTACAAATTGTCAAAATGGTAAACGTGGTTTAGCTATGGTTTCTCGTTAGTCATATTTATGGAATTCTTGATATGGTATATTGTTTATTCTGCTTATATTTGCGATATCATGGAAGAAAGGAAATGGTTTGAGGAGCTACCGGACTTATGTCCACCTTCGGATGCTATGGCGTGTAGTGGGGTATTTTATAGAATTGCGGAAGGAGATCCTGTGAAATCATTGGATTTCTTCTCGCAAAGAAGATGGCATGATTAAAAAGACATTCGGTGTGGCTCATTATTCTTGGTGGCGATCTTATTGTTTTGATGTAAATAAGGCAAAGGTAATGATGTTATGACTAATTTGTTTTTAGATAGGATCCTAGAGTTTTATGGTGTGCCTCAAATCCTTGTGGCTAAAGATTCTTTTGGTACGCAATACTTATGCCTGCTTTTCGATGATGGGGCTGGATGCAGGTATACGGGTATTAAGATTTCATCCTCTAGGCTGGATGATTATTGGGGAGGAAGGATCGATTTAAGGACTCTTTATCTGAATCCGGAGAATGACAATGAATATTTCAATGTGTCTTATAATGATAATCATTATGAGCTACAGTCTTTTGAGGGAAAGGCCTTGCCGGAGGAAAGGCTTCCGGAAAAGGGATATTTTCATGTGGAATCACGGTCTGAGATCTATACGATAAAGGTTCCTTCCTGCGATAAAAATATATTCCAAGACATTGCCCGGAGGATGGGATGGGTCTGTATGTAACTTAAAACTTCGTTATCATTTCCAAAAAAACACCTATATACCAGCCTTATAACCCCCTATTTGATTTATTCTGCTTATATTTGCGAGTTATCAACAGTTAGGGCGATTTATCAACAAAACAAGCATTGTTTTGATTGAACCCTGTTTGGTTCAGTTTTTAATGTTTAGTTTTGCCCTCGAATTAATTAGGTATAGTATGGGAAAGATTATCGCTTTAGCAAATCAGAAAGGTGGAGTCGGGAAGACAACCACCACGATTAATCTGGCTGCGTCATTGGCCGCTCTTGAGAAAAAGGTGCTGGTCGTAGACGCTGATCCGCAGGCGAATGCCTCATCCGGTCTGGGTGTGGACATACGTAATGTAGAACTTTCTATCTATGAATGTCTGGTGAACGGTGAGGATGCGAGCGGCGCTATCACACAGACTGAAGTGGAAGGACTGGATATCATCCCCTCTCATATCGATTTGGTGGGAGCGGAGATCGAGATGCTAAACTTGGAGAATCGTGAACGGATCTTGAAGCAGATATTGACACCGCTGAAAGAGAAGTACGATTTTATCCTGATCGACTGCTCTCCTTCTTTGGGATTGATAACCGTGAATGCCTTGACAGCCGCCGATTCGGTGATCATCCCGGTACAATGCGAGTATTTCGCCTTGGAAGGTATCAGTAAGCTGTTGAACACGATCAAGATTATCAAATCAAAGCTGAACCCGGCACTGGAGATAGAGGGATTCCTCTTGACTATGTATGATTCCCGCCTGCGTTTGGCGAACCAGATTTATGAGGAAGTGAAACGTCCGTTCCGTGATTTGGTATTTACTACCGTGATCCAACGAAACGTGAAGTTGAGCGAGGCTTCCAGTTACGGTAAACCTGTCTTATTGTATGACGCGGATTCGAAAGGATCTATCAACCATATGCAGTTGGCACAGGAGATTGTTGAAAAAAATAAAGGATTATGGCAGCATTAAAAAGATCGGCGTTAGGCCGTGGATTAGACGCGTTAATTACGATGGATGACCTGAAGACAGGTGGTTCATCGTCTATTAGTGAGATCGAGTTAAGCAAGATCCAGCCTAATCCGGAACAACCTCGATCCATCTTTGAGGAAGAGACCTTGGAGGAGTTGGCTACCTCTATCCGCTCGTTAGGCGTGATACAGCCGATTACGTTGAAGGAAATCGGCCCCGAGCAATATATGATCATCTCTGGCGAACGCCGTTATCGTGCGTCGCTAAAAGCAGGTTTGGAGCGTATTCCCGCTTATATTAAGACGGCGGCCGACGAAAACGTGGTGGAGATGGCTTTGATAGAGAATATCCAACGAGAGGACTTGAACTCTATCGAAATCGCGTTAGCTTATCAAAAATTAATCGATAATTACGGCTTGACCCAAGAGGGGCTGAGCGAAAGGGTTGGAAAGAAACGTGCTACGATCGCTAATTACCTTCGTTTATTGAAACTTCCCGCCGAGATCCAAGTAGGATTGAAGGACAAGAAGATCGATATGGGACATGCCCGGGCATTGATCCCGGTGGATGATCCGGAGGTTCAATTAGCTTTATATGAGCAGATATTGGCTCAAGGACTCTCCGTTCGTAACGTGGAGGAGATGGTGCGTAATATAGCCGAGGGAATACAACCGGAATTGCCGGAAAAGAAAAAATCGGATCGTAAGCCGATACTTCCGGAAGAGTTTAAATTGCTGAAAGATCATTTGTCCCGTTACTTCAATACGAAAGTCCAGTTGACTTGCAATGAGAAGGGAAAAGGTAAAATTACGATTCCTTTCGCCACGGAAGAAGAGTTGGAGCAATTGATCGGGTTACTGGATAAATTGAAATGAGAAATCGAATCATACTCCTTTTGATCGGATTCATGTGCTATGCCGGGATGGGTAACGCACAGGAGGATAAGACGGAGAAAGCCGTTCCTGCTATAGTTTCCGATTCCGTGGAGGTAGCTGCCCCGGATTCTACCGTGCAAGCCGTCTTGATGGCGGCCGATTCGGTGGGTGTACCGGAAGTGAAGATGAAGCTGGCTTTTAAGCCGAATCCGACAAAAGCGGTCTTGTTCGCCTTGGTACCGGGTCTGGGACAGATCTATAACCGGAAATATTGGAAATTACCGATCGTTTACGGTGGCTTGATGGGATGTATGTATGCCGTGACTTGGAACAACAAGAACTATAAGGATTATTCGACGGCTTATAAGGATATCATGTATGATGCCGCTAAGAATCTGGAAAATCCGGATGCTTGGAGTAAAAGTTGGCAAGACTTGACTTCCATGGCTCCTGAGGATGCGATTAATAATTCAAATTTCAAGGATCAATTGAAAAGACAGAAGGATTATTTTCGTCGATATAGAGACTTGAGTATAATTATTACGGTCGGGGTGTATGCGTTGAGTATCGTGGATGCCTACGTGGATGCCCAGTTATTCGATTTTGATATATCACCGGATTTATCCTTGCATTTGGAGCCGGTTGTTAGTCCGAAGACGAGTGTCACGCCTCGTACTTACGGATTAAATTGCAGTCTAAAATTCTGATATACATGAAAAGATACCTGCTAGCACTCATTTGTTTAAATTGTTTGGTCTCATTGGTCTATGCGCAGGAAGAGACCCGAATTGAGGAAAAAGATACCTTAAGCTCGCTGGAGTCTGAGGTCGGATTGATTCCGGAAAGCTTGGATGCGAACGTGGATAGTTTGCTCCGTACTTGGCATGTGCAATATTTCTCAAAAAGAGAGGACTTTTGCCATGATGACGACGAGAATGTCTATTTCCCGGATTCGGTCTATATCGACCGCCTGTCTAGGCTTCCCAGCGTGATCGCTTTGCCCTATAATAATATAGTGCGTGATTGTATTGACTTATATGCGGAGCGTAAACGAAATTTAGTGCGTTATATGCTGGGGATGGCGGACTTTTATTTTCCGATAATCGAGCAGGTGTTGGATGAGCATGACCTGCCTATTGAATTGAAATATCTCGCCGTCGTGGAAAGTGCCTTGAATCCGGTAGCCCTCTCTCGTGTGGGCGCTTGTGGTTTATGGCAATTCATGCTTCCTACGGGTAAGAGCTATGGCTTGGAGATTAATAGCTTGGTGGACGAGCGCCGGGACCCCTTGAAAGCGACCGAGGCCGCTTGTAAGTATTTCAAGGATATGTACGCTATCTATGGGGATTGGAATTTAGTGTTGGCATCTTATAACTGCGGGCCGGGCAACGTGAATAAAGCGATCCGTCGTTCGGGGGGCAAGACGGACTTCTGGGATATCTTCCCTTATTTACCGAAAGAGACTCGTTCATACGTCCCCTTATTTATCGCCGCCAATTACGTCATGAATTATTATTGCGAGCATAACATCTGTCCGATGCAAACCAGCTTGCCGCTAGCCACGGATACGGTCATGGTGAATAATGCCCTACATTTGCAGCAGGTATCGGATCTATTGCAAGTAGATATTGAGACGTTGCGTGCGTTAAATCCACAATATAAAAGAGACATCGTTCCGGGTAATACCCGCCCTTCGGTTTTGAAACTACCTGCGGCGGAAACCTATGCTTTTATCGATAAAGAAGATACGGTCTATACGCATCGGATCGAGGAACTGTTGGCGAATTGCATTTCTGCGAATAACTCTAATGGCTCTTTACCAAGTGGTGCGACCCGGGAAAAAATCACCCACGTGGTATTGAGTGGTGAGAATCTTTATACGATCGCTAATCGCTATGGAGTGACAGCGAAAGATATCCGTAAATGGAACGGGCTAGGCTCCAACCGGGTAGCGAAAGGAAAACGGTTAAGATTATATGTAGATAATGGGGGTGTCGCTTTTGCCTCGGCTACCAAGACTCCGGTGAAATCAACTACCGTGACTGCGAAATCAACTGCGACAACAACGAAAAAGTCGGCTTCCGCCGCTACAAAACAGATCGCTTCCGCTAATAAAGATTTTGTCTCTTATAAGGTTAAATCGGGAGATTCGCTTTATTCGATTTCCAAGAAATACCCTGGGGTTACCGCCTCTTCCTTACAAAAGGTGAATGGGCTGTCAAGTCCGGATATCCGTCCGGGTCAAGTACTGAAGATACCGGTAGGATGATCATTCGGGGATAATTCGTCTTTAACTCTTTTTTTTCGCTTTCTTCCTGCACTGGAGAAGGATGTGAATGATTTTTTATTCCTTTGTATACGAAAAAAGATACAATCGTATGGGTTCATTGGATGAAAAGATATCAGTGGTCAAGGCTAAACCTTGGTTGGTCAGTTTGGTTTGCGCGGTGTTTATCGCCTACCCGAATTTGGCATGGATCTTTTGTGACATGAGCTATCTGGCTCCGAACGATCATCAAGGATTTTTACTCTTCTTTGGGTTCCGTTTTCTTTACTTCTGGGGACTTATTTGGTTTTTGCTGAAAAGTAACTTGAGGCATGAGGATTGTACCTCCTTCTTCGAGCGGTTGCTCTGGAATGCCCTGTACGTTTCCGGAGGCTTTGTTGTCTATAAATTGATCTCCTTCCTGACTATTAGTTATGATCGTTTTTTGAGTATCATTATCTTCCAGTTTATCGTGTTGGCGTTGTTATGTACCTTGATCGGCTATATACAAATGCTATATCACAATCAACGGGAAAAGGATCAATTGATCGAGAATCTGCGTGTCGAGAATTTGCAGAGCCGCTGCGATGCATTGGTGAACCAGATCAATCCGCATTTCTTTTTCAATTCATTGAATGGAATCTCCTCCTTGATACGGAAGAAAAACGATGAGAATACCTTGTTGTATGTTACGAAATTGTCCGATATATTCCGTTATATCCTTCAGAGTGATAAAAAGAATTTGGTACCACTGTCGGAGGAGCTTGCGTTTATAGAGGCTTTTCAGCATGTAATGGTAGTCCGTTTCGCCAATAAGCTTACTTTTACGATCGAAGTTCCCGAAGATAAGCGGAACTTGCGAATTCCCGTATTATCTTTGCTTCCGTTGGTAGAGAACGTGACGGTACATAATATTATAGACAGCGAGCACCGGATGGATATCTTGATCCGGCTGAACGAGCGAATGGAACTGGTTGTTTCTAATCCAATCTATCCGAAATTGACCTTACCGGATACGAATGGAACCGGGCTTAAGAATCTGGAGAATCGTTTCTTGCTATTAATGAATAAACAAATACGGGTAGAATCTGATGAGGATGAGTTTCAGGTATACCTACCCCTAAAATGATGCTATATGAGAATACTGATCGTAGAGGACGAGACCGCCGCCTATGAGAACTTAGCGGATATGTTGGTTACAATAGATCCCACGCTTGAGATCATGGGAAATACGGAGAGTGTCCAGCAAACGGTACGTTGGCTGCAAGCCAATCCGAGGCCGGATTTGATTTTTATGGATATTCATTTATCGGACGGTTCCGCTTTCGCTATTTTTGACCAGATAGAGGTGGAGGCACCGATTATCTTTACTACGGCGTACGATCAATATGCGATCGACGCTTTCAAAGTAAACAGCATAGACTATATCTTGAAGCCGATTAAGTCGGAAGAATTGAAAAGGGCCTTAGATAAGTTTAGCCGATGGAATCATCAAGATATCATCCATTATTTATCCCAATTAACACAGTTGTCTACTACTCCTAAATACAAGGATAAACTACTGATTCCTATTAAGGATAAATTGTTGCCTATTAGCTTGAAAGATGTGTCTTGTTTCTATACGGCTGATAAGAATACATATGTTTATTTAAAGAGTGGTAATTCGTATCCATATGCTAAAACATTGGAACAGATAATTTCTTCTTTAAGTCCTGCTGATTTTATTCGTGCGAATAAACAATTCATCATTTCTCGTGATAGCGTGAAGGACATAACAATTTGGTTTGATAGCCGTTTGCTCGTTACTTTGGATATAGAAGTGCCTGAGCGTATATATATTAGTAAAAATAAAGCATCCGAGTTTAAGTCTTGGATAGTAAGTCTGGAATAATAATTAAATAGAAATGCCGGTTCTCTTAAAGCCGGTATTTTTTTGCCCTTTTCGTGTTCAATCCCCATTTTTTCCTTTTCGTCAACAATCGGAAACTTCCTATCCGATAATTCTTCATCTTTGCAATATAAACAAGGAGATACATCAATAAGATGTAAGTTGAAATTTTGATGTTAATCCGAGTTTTATCATACACATTAGATAGGTTAATAGGTTTGTAAAAAAGGATTAGTCCGAAACAAAAGAATGTTTAGGCTATCTTCTCTAAAATGAGTGTTTGTTTTGTAAATGGTTTTGTAATAGGTAAATTGTAGGTATTATGAGAAAGTTAATTATGGCGGTAGCGGTTTTGGGAATGAGTGCTACAATGAATTTTGCGAAAGCGCAATGTGTGAATGAATATGGGAATAAAGAACCGTTTGCGGTAGAGTTTAGCCGATTGAGTTCTTATCTAGGATTGGCTCCTTACCAAATGGAGGAGGTACTTAACATTAATGATTATTTTGTACAAGAACAAAGAAAGAGTTTGAGCAAA
This sequence comes from Parabacteroides sp. CAG:2, assembly GCF_000436315.1. Lineage (NCBI taxonomy): Bacteria > Pseudomonadati > Bacteroidota > Bacteroidia > Bacteroidales > Tannerellaceae > Parabacteroides > Parabacteroides sp. CAG:2. The sequence goes on from NZ_FR885323.1 coordinate 40,239, forward strand.
GACCTGAAGCGTCAGGATGAACGATTGCAAAAAGCCGTGTACGGCAATTTGAAGCTGATGAAAGAGGCGTTGACTGCCGATCAGTATCGCAAGTATGTCATATTGTTAAATGTAACTAACAACAATAACCGATTAACCGGAGCTGTGACATTTACGGATATCTATTTGGCTGAGAATAAATGAGTGTAACCTTGGCTCGATGTGATGTTGATTAGAAAGGCGATCCTTGTGTCGAACAGGGATCGCCTTCTTTGCTTCTGTCCTTTTCCTTTTGGAAGTGCGCTATCAGATTTTAGCGAAAGCTTGATCCAGATCATCTATAATATCATCTATATATTCGGTTCCGATGCTCAAGCGTACGGTGGATGGTGTTATGTGCTGTTGGGCAAGTTCTTCCGGGCTCATCTGGGAATGAGTGGTCGTGTATGGATGAATGACAAGGCTCTTTACATCGGCGACATTCGCTAGTAGGGAAAATATCTCCAGTGAGTCGATGAATTTCCAAGCGGCTTCCTGCCCGCCTTTGATCTCGAAGGTGAAGATACTGCCGGCACCATTCGGGAAATATTTATTGTAAAGTTCATGGTCCGGATGGGTAGGAAGTGATGGATGATTCACTTTTTCTACTTTCGGATGTTTTGATAAATAATCCACGACTTTCAATGCGTTTGCTACATGGCGCTCCACGCGTAGGGATAAGGTCTCTAATCCTTGCAACAATATAAAAGCATTGAAAGGAGAGATCGTTGCCCCGGTATCGCGAAGAATGACCGCACGGATACGGGTGACAAAGGCGGCGGAACCTGCTACGTCCGCAAATATGGCTCCATGATAACTTGGGTCTGGTTTAGCTAATGTAGGGAACTTATCTGCATTCGCCTTCCAGTCGAAAGTACCTCCGTCTACAATTACACCTCCTAGGCTACTGCCGTGTCCTCCTATGAACTTTGTGGCGGAATGGATGACAATGTCAGCTCCATGTTCGATCGGACGAATCAAGTAGGGGGTTCCGAACGTATTGTCTACGATTAATGGAACATGGTATCGGTGAGCGACTTCCGCTACCGCATCCAGATTCGTTACGTCAGAGTTAGGATTCCCGAATGTCTCTACATAAATGGCTTTCGTGTTTTCCCGGATGGCTGCTTCTAATGCGTTTAGGTCATTTACATTGATAATCGTATTAGTAATGCCTTGGGAGGCCAGTGTATGGGTGATCAGGTTGAAGGAACCGCCATACAAATTATCGGCCGCGATAATATGATCTCCTGCCCTCACTATGTTCTGTAACGCATAGGTGACAGCCGCTGCTCCTGAAGCCACGGCCAAACCTGCCACACCTCCTTCTAAGGCAGCTACACGTGCCTCGAAAACGCCTTGCGTGGAGTTTGTCAAACGTCCGTAAATATTCCCTGCGTCACGTAGGCCGAAACGGTCTGCCGCATGTTGTGCGTTATGGAATACATAGGAAGTTGTTTGATAAATGGGTACTGCACGTGCGTCGGTTGCGGGATCCGGTTGTTCTTGTCCTACATGAAGTTGTAATGTCTCGAAATGTAACTTCTTTGTTGCCATAGTCATCTTGTTTATTTAGTTCTTATTCTGTTGGCAAATGTATGATGTGTGTGCTTTTTGGACAAGATTCGTTGAGAATATAGAAAATAATACTATTTTTAGGGCTATAAATAGAATACATCTTCGGCGAAGGACGCTGGGGAATCAATCCGATAGAATTTTTTTCTTATGAATGTTTCAGATAAGTTAGACAAGGTGGATCTGCAAATCCTCCGAACGTTACAAGATAATGCCCGGTTGACTACGAAAGAGTTGGCGGCAAGGGTCAGTCTCTCGTCAACCCCGGTGTTCGAGCGTTTAAAACGTCTTGAGAATAGTGGATATATAAAGAAGTATATAGCGGTACTAGATGCGGAGAAGCTGAATCAAGGCTTTGTTGTCTTTTGTAGCGTGAAATTGGTTCGGCTGAATAAGGATATAGCTTTTGAGTTTACCCGGATTATTCAAGAAATCCCCGAGGTAACGGAGTGCTATAATATTTCAGGCGATTATGATTACTTATTGAAGATACACGCTCCCAATATGAAATATTATCAAGAGTTTATTTTAAATGTGTTAGGAACGATCGATAGTTTGGGCTCGTTGAGAAGTACTTTTGTCATGGACGAGGTTAAACACGACTATGGGATCCATATTTAAGCAGTAGATATTCTATTTTTGTCTTTTGTTAGGGTTTCCTTCCAAATATTTGTATATATTTGTGGCTATACAGTATAAAAATGGGAGGTGTAAAACCATGGACGATACAAAGGACACAAAAGATATAAAAGAAACGGGCGAGGCTGCGTCCGTTCTCTCTGCGGACGAACAGATGATACAAGATGGGTTCAATGCGTTGTTGAACGATTATTTGAAGTCAAACCACCGCCGTAAGGTCGAACGAATCACGAAAGCTTTTAATTTCGCCAATCAAGCGCACGCCGGAGTGAAACGGCGTTCCGGCGAACCTTATATAATGCATCCTATCGCCGTGGCTCGTATCGTATGCCGGGAGATGGGTTTGGGCTCTACCTCTATTTGCTCTGCGTTATTGCATGATGTCGTGGAAGATACCGAGTATACGGTGGAGGATATCCGGGATATGTTCGGAGACAAGATCGCCCAGATCGTGGATGGCTTGACGAAGATATCCGGTGGCATTTTTGGGGAACAGGCCTCGGCTCAAGCCGAGAACTTCCGTAAGTTGCTGCTGACTATGAGTGACGATATACGGGTGATTCTAATCAAGATCGCAGACCGTCTTCATAATATGAGGACTTTGGGTTCCATGCTTCCCGCCAAGCAATTTAAGATCGCGGGTGAGACTCTTTATCTGTATGCTCCTCTGGCGCATCGTCTGGGTCTCTTCTCGATCAAGACGGAACTGGAGGATTTGAGTTTTAAATATGAGCATCCGCAAGAATATGACTTCATCAGCGCTAAGTTGAAAGCGACAGAAGAGAGCCGTAATAAATTATTCGAACGTTTCGCCGCCCCTGTGGACGAGAAGCTGAAATCGATGGGACTTCAGTATGAGATGCGTGCCCGTGTGAAATCGGTCTATTCCATTTGGAATAAGATGGAAAGCAAGGGTGTCGCTTTCGAGGATATTTATGATATTTATGCGGTCCGCATTATTTTTGACCCGCTTCCCGGTGTGGACGAGAAAAACCAATGTTGGGATATCTACTCGGCTATTACGGATATTTACCGGATTCGTCCCGACCGTATCCGTGATTGGGTGAGCCGTCCGAAAGCGAACGGTTATCAAGCGCTTCATCTGACCGTTATGGGACCGGATGGACAATGGGTAGAGATCCAGATCCGTAGCCGCCGTATGGATGATATCGCAGAGAAAGGCTTCGCTGCCCATTGGAAATACAAGGAATCCAACGTGGAGGAGGATACGGAATTGGATAAATGGATACAAACCATTACCGAGATATTGGAGAGTCCGGACCCGAATGCGCTGGATTTCTTGGATACGATCAAACTGAACTTATTTACTTCCGAGATATTTGTTTTCACTCCGAAAGGAGATATAAAGACATTGCCCCAAGGGGCTACCGCCTTGGATTTCGCTTATGCGCTTCACTCCGATATCGGTAATAAATGTATTGGCGCTAAGGTAAACCATCGTTTGGTGCCATTGAGTCATCCGCTGTCCAGTGGAGATCAGGTGGAGGTCTTGACTTCCCGCTCTCAGGAGCCGCAACCGGAGTGGTTGAATTTCGTGACTACCGCTAAGGCTCGTGCGAAGATCGATGCCGTATTAAAGCGTGTCCGTAAAGAGGTCGCTAAGTATGGAGAGATAAAAGTTCTTGATGCCTTCAAGCGTTCGGAGCTTGAGGCGAGTACATCCAATCTGGATAAATTAGGCATGTATTTTGGATTCTCGAAACGCGAGGAATTCTTTTATGCGGTAGAGAAGGGGGATGTGGTTTTGCCCGAGAATTTAAAGAAGCTGTTGAAGGAGAAGACGGATAATGTCTTGTTTAAGTATGTGAAACAGGCGTTGGGTGTCGCTTCCAAGAAGGTGAAACAACCCGAAGAGGAGGAAGCCAAGAAAGAGAAGCCTAAATATGATAAGAAAAAGCCTTATTTATTGAAAGAGGAGGCTTTTGAGCGTAATTATGTAATTGCCGAATGTTGTAAGCCGATTCCGGGAGATGACTCTTTAGGTTTTATCAATGATGATGGAAATGTAGTAGTTCATAAACGTTCCTGCCCGATCGCCATGCGCTTGAAAAGTAGCTTTGGCGAACGTATCTTGAATACGGTTTGGAGCAGCCATATGAACGCTTCTTTTGAGGCCACGCTAGAGGTGAAAGGTATAGACTCGATAGGCGTACTGAATACGATCACGAAAACGATTTCCGAGGATTTCAACGTGAACATCATGCGCTTGCTGATCGAGGCGAAAGACGGCGTGTTTGAAGGTAAGATAAAGATGAAAGTTCATGACGTAGAAGATATCCAGAAAATGTGCGTGACTTTGTCGAAGATACAGAATATTAAATCTGTCGGACGTGTAGCGGATTAAGTGTAGCGAAGTGCTTCGCTACACTTTTGTTTTATAAAAGCTTTATCAGCCGACAATCAAATAAGTTATATAAGCTATATAACAAGCGATCAATAGGATTCCCTCCGGCCTAGTGATGGTCCGTTTCTTGAAGAAAAGGCCAAAAATATAAAGCAATACGCATGAACCGATCATGACGCCCAAATCCAGATTGGTAATGCCTTGTATGTTCATCGGCGTGATTGTCGCGCTACAACCTAATACGAAGAATATATTGAAGAGGTTGGAACCGATAACATTTCCGATCGCCATCTCCGGGTTCTTCTTTAATGCGGCCACGACGGAAGTCGCTAACTCAGGAAGAGAGGTTCCTCCGGCCACTAAAGTCAAACCGATAATAGATTCGCTAACACCCAGTCCACGGGCGATACCAGAAGCTCCATCCACGAAAAATTGTCCTCCGTAAATCAAACCAGCCAATCCACCAATGATGAATAAACTCGCTTTCCAAATGGGCATTATTTTAATCGTGCTCTCTCCATTTTCCTCTCTATTATGTGCGATCGCGAATGTATAGCCAAGGAAAATGGCGAAGAAGCATAATAGTAACATTCCATCGCTACTACTGATACTATTGTGCGATGCGCCGTTGATCAAAACGTCATTCGCACAAATAAATAATACGATTGAGGCAAGCACGCAAAGAGGGATCTCTTTGCTCAACGTACCTTTCGTGACGCTGATCGGTACGATAGCGGCCGTACAGCCGACAATCATCAAGGCGTTAAATATATTGCTTCCTACTACATTACCAATAGCGATATCCGAGCTTCCTTTCAAGGCGGATACGACACTGACCGTTAATTCCGGTGCGGAAGTCCCAAACGCCACAATAGTTAGCCCGATTACTAAGCTGGAAATATTGAAGCGTTTGGCTACCGAGGCGGCACCATCTGTCAAGGCGTTAGCCCCGACTAAAATTAGTAGTAAACCGCCAATTAGTAATACGATATCCATTAGTCTTTAGAATGGCAAATCATCGATTGGATTGGCCGGTCCGAAATCAGGAGCGGATGAGGCTGGAGCCGTAGGAGCGGAAGCCGGAGCGAAATTATCCGGAGTTACTCCCATCGGAGCGGCTTGAGGAGCTGCCGCCATCGGACGGTCTACTTTCCATGCGTTGATACTGGTGAACCAGCGGCCTTGGTACTCACGGCTGTCAATGTCGAAAGAGACTGTCAATTCCTCGCCCGGCTGAATGGCCGCTTGAGCGATCTTATCCGCTCCGAATATCTGGAAGCATACTTTCTTGGGATATTGATCGTGTGTCTCTAATACGTACTCTTGTTTTTTCCATTCGTTTCCGGCTTTGCTGACACCGCCTACTTCCGGTAGGACTTGAATAATTTTTCCTGTAATTTCCATGTCTTGTATTTTATTTGCTTATGTTTTATTTAATTGGGGACGAAGGTACGGTTTTGTTCTGGTTTTATCAACAGAATAATCACACTTTCGGGGCAAAAGCATCGAATGCGTCTTTCATAGCTAACAGCTCTTCTTTGATCTGTTTCAGGCGGTTTACGATCTCTTCTTGCCGGATCGTCGTCTCTTTATTGTCCTTCAGTTTTTGCCGTGCGCCGGCCAAGGTCATCCCTCTCTCTTTAACCAGATGGTAGATGAGGCGTACCGCGTCGATATCCTCCTGCTTGTAAAAACGGGTACCTTTGCTCGTCTTCCTTGGATTGATGATATCGAACTCCTTCTCCCAAAAGCGAAGGGTGGACTCGTTCACGTCGAACATCTGCGCCACCTCGCTGATGGAAAAATAGAGTTTGAGATCTTTATTCTTTTTTAGACTCATACTGCTAATGAAGTTTAATCCATAACCTGACCATGATTCTCGGCAATCTGGATCATACGGTCGTATTCCTCAGGTGAGAGATCCATGTAATAGTATTTAGATGGGTTATCATACTTCCCTCGTACGATTACCTCATAATGCAAGTGAGGGCCGGTAGATTTCCCGGTATTTCCAACCTCGCCAATCACCTCTCCACGAGTAACCTTTTGTCCGACACGTTTCTTGAACTTACTCATATGACCGTATAAAGTCTGATAGCCGTAGCCATGATCGATAATCAAACAATTTCCGTATCCCTGTTTCCAAGCGGCGAAAGTGACAACGCCATTACCTGTCGCATAGATCTCCGTTCCCACTTTAGCCGAGAAATCCATTCCGGAATGGAAACGAGGTGTACGGTAAATCGGGTCGATACGTACGCCATAGCCGGAAGCGGTACGACGCAGATCCTTATTGGAAATCGGCTGGATCGCCGGGATACATTTACTTCTCTCTTCTTGGTTCTTTCCTAGAGAGATCAGTTCTTCCAAGGAATTGGATTGGATATATAATTGCTTACGTAGCATATCCATCTTTTGGGTCGTGGAGACAACAAGCTCCGGATTGGACAGGCTCATCAAATGCTCGTAACGGTTTGTCCCTCCAAACCCGGCTTTCCGAACGGACTCGGGTATAGACTCAGCTTGGAAGATAGCCCGGTACAGATTCTCGTCACGCTGTTGGATATCATCCAATACGTCCAACGCGTTATTTAAGCGAAGGGAAAGCACCTCGTATTGAGTTTGCAATAGGCGGTTCTCCTTACGTAACTGAGATTCCATCGGAGAGTCCACCAAATGCATCATGACGAAAAAAGTGGCTACGCCGAATGCTATTCCGGTGCTTAAATGGCGGAGAACGGTGAACAGCCGGTCTTTGCTAGATGGGTATACACGCTCATAATTGAGAGTGTTCGGATTGTATAAATAGTATGTTTTGCGACTTTTAAAGAGTTTCATCTACATTTTTTGTTATCTGAATGCACGCAAAAATAATAATTTGCAGTACTTTTGCAAATTGTTTTTCAGAATATTAACGAGAACTATATAAATAGATTATGTTGACAGCAAAAGAAATCCGTGAATCCTTCAAGCAATTCTTCGCTTCTAAGGAACACCAGATCGTGCCTTCCGCTCCAATGGTGGTAAAGGGTGACCCCACGTTGATGTTTACGAACGCGGGAATGAATCAGTTTAAAGATATTATCTTGGGCAACGTGCCCCGTAAGTATCCTCGTGTCGCGGACTCTCAGAAATGTCTTCGTGTTAGCGGTAAGCATAACGATTTAGAGGAGGTAGGACATGATACCTATCATCATACGATGTTTGAGATGCTCGGAAACTGGTCGTTCGGAGATTATTTTAAGAAAGAGGCGATCAACTGGGCTTGGGAATACTTGGTAGAGGTATTGAAGCTGAATCCGGAGCGTTTATATGCCACCGTATTCGAGGGAAGCCCCGCTGAAGGCTTAGATCGTGATAACGAAGCTGCTGGTTATTGGGAGCAATATTTACCGAAAGATCATATTCTGAACGGTAACAAACATGATAACTTCTGGGAAATGGGGGATACGGGTCCTTGCGGTCCCTGTTCCGAGATCCATATCGATCTTCGTTCGGACGAGGAGCGTGCGGCGGTCAGCGGCGCCGATATGGTAAATAAGGATCATCCGCAGGTAATCGAGATCTGGAATCTTGTATTTATGCAATTCAACCGTAAGGCCGATGGTTCTTTGGAACCGCTGCCGGCTAAGGTGATCGATACCGGTATGGGATTCGAGCGTCTGTGTATGGCATTGCAGGGTAAGACCTCAAATTATGATACGGACGTATTCCAACCGATTATCAAGGTAATTGCGGGAATGGCGGGTACGACTTACGGTACGGATAAACAGCAAGACATCGCCATGCGTGTGATCGCCGACCACATCCGTACGATCGCTTTCGCTATCACGGACGGACAGTTGCCTTCCAACGCTAAGGCCGGTTATGTAATCCGTCGTATCTTGCGGCGTGCTGTTCGTTACGGTTATACGTTCTTGGATCGCAAGGAAGCGTTTATGTATAAGCTTTTGCCCGTATTGATCGAGACGATGGGCGACGCTTATCCGGAATTGATCGCTCAGAAAACCTTGATTGAGAAGGTTATCAAGGAGGAGGAAGAATCTTTCCTTCGTACCTTGGAAACCGGTATCCGTTTGCTGGATAAGAAAATGGAGGAGACGAAGGCTGCGGGCAAGACGGTCTTGAATGGCGTAGATGCCTTTACATTATATGATACCTACGGATTCCCGTTGGACTTGACGGAATTGATTCTTCGTGAGAACGGCATGGAAGCCGATATCGAGGAGTTCAATAAGGCTATGCAGAAGCAGAAAGAGCGTGCCCGTAACGCCGCCGCTATCGAGACAGGCGACTGGATCACGCTGAAAGACGGTGAATGTAAGTTCGTGGGTTATGATTTGTTCGAATGCGAGGCAGAGATCTTGCGTTATCGCCAGATCAAACAAAAGAATAAAGTATTATACCAGATCGTTCTGGATCAAACCCCGTTCTATGCGGAAATGGGTGGACAGGTCGGTGATACGGGTTGGTTGATCGCCGACGACGAGAAGATCGACGTGATCGATACGAAACGAGAGAATAATTTGCCGGTTCATTTGGTTACTAAACTACCGAAGGACGTAACGGCTACATTTACCGCGAAGATCAACGTGAAAAAGCGTATCCAGTGTGAGTGTAACCACTCTGCCACGCACCTTTTGCATGAGGCGTTGCGTGAGGTATTAGGTACGCACGTAGAGCAGAAAGGTTCGTATGTTTCGCCTGATTCTTTACGTTTCGACTTCTCTCATTTCCAGAAAGTGACGGACGAGGAAATCCGTAAGGTGGAAATATTGGTTGGAGAGAAGATCCGTGCGAACTTCCCGTTGGAAGAGCATCGCAATATGCCGATCGCCGAAGCAAAGGCGCTAGGGGCTATGGCTTTGTTCGGTGAGAAATATGGCGATGAGGTACGTGTCGTGAAATACGGAAGCTCCGTGGAGCTATGTGGTGGTACGCATATCCCGGCAACCGGTATGATCGGTTCTTTGCGCGTGATAGGAGAGAGCTCTATCGCCGCAGGAGTCCGTCGTATAGAGGCGGTTACGGCCGAGGGCGCCGAGCAATTCGTATATGCCCAGCAAGATCTGATCCGTGAGTTGCGTGCGTTGATGAACCATATGCCGAATTTGGCGCAAGCGATGAAAAAGTCTATCGAGGAGAACGCCGAGATGAAGAAACAGATCGAGGATTATATCCGTGAGAAGTCTATGCGTTTGAAAGAGGAGATCGTGGCGAAAGCTTCGGAGAGCAATGGTATTAAGGTTATGCAGTTCGTTGGTAAGGCAAATGCGGACGCTATGAAGAACGTGGCTTTCCAGATCAAGGCGGAGACAACCGATAGCTTTGTCTTTGTTGCCGGTATCATAGACGATAACAAATGCACGCTCATGCTTATGTTAAGCGATGATTTGGTGAAAGAGGGCTTGCATGCCGGTAAGATCGTAAAAGAGGCCGCTAAGCATATCCAAGGCGGTGGTGGTGGACAACCCCATTTCGCTACGGCCGGCGGTAAGAACATGGAGGGCCTTTCCATTGCGGTTGGCGCTGTGAAAGAGGCTGTTGGAGTACAGTAAAATCGGTTCGGAAGAAATTGACTTTTCTTTCGGACGCAATGATAGATTCCTTCGGATCGAATAAGAATTCCATCCGAAGGAATTTTTTTATGTCGTTTTGATAATCGGAATACATGTTTTACCTTTGTGGTCTAAGGTTTTAAATAAAAAAGATATGTCAGAGCAAAAAGTGGTTATTTGCAAGGACCTGAAATCGGAACTGCAAGATTTTCTCTTCTCTCTAAAATACGATAAGTTGTTCATCCTTATGGATACGAATACCAAAGAGAAATGTTTTCCCTTGGTAGAGGATATACCGGCCTTTCAAAAGGCGCCGATTCTCGTGATGGAAGCGGGTGATATGAATAAGGGTTTTGTCTCATTAGCCCAGATATGGACAGCTTTGTCGAATGAGGGGGCTTCCCGTAACTCCTTGCTGGTGAATTTGGGCGGCGGTATGATTACGGATATGGGTGGTTTTGCCGGCGCTACTTTCAAGCGGGGCATCCGTACGATCAATATCCCTACGACCTTGATGGCGTCCGTCGATGCTGCGGTTGGCGGTAAGACGGGTATAAACTTCAATGGGTTGAAGAACGAGGTCGGTTCTTTTTATCCCCCCTTGTGTGTATTCATCGATTGCGATTTCTTGCGCACGTTGGATCGCGATAATATCCTTTCCGGTTATGCGGAGATGATCAAGCACGGGTTGATTAGTTCGATGGAGAATTATGCGTCTGTCATGCTTTTTGATATCGACACCATGAATTATTCGTATTTGAATAGTTTGGTAGGCCAGTCGGTCGCCGTGAAAGAGCGGATCGTAGAGGAAGATCCCAAGGAACAAGGTATTCGTAAGGCATTGAATTTCGGTCATACGATCGGCCACGCTTTCGAGAGCTTGTCTTTCCTGAAAATGCGTCCGATCTTGCATGGTCATGCGGTAGCGGCGGGTATCGTGAGCGAGCTTTACCTCTCGCATAAGCTGTGTGGCTTCCCGATGGAGAAATTGAGTCAAGTCGTTTATTATATAAAAGAGTATTATCCGGCGCTCTTCTTTGACTGCACGGACTACGATACCTTATATGAGTTAATGACACATGATAAAAAGAATGAGGGCGGTATCATCAACTTCACTTTACTGAAAAATGTAGGAGATGTCCGTATCAACCAATCGGTCACCAAGGAAAAAATCTTGGAGTCTCTTGATTTTTATCGTGAAAGTTTTGGCATTTAACAGAAAAAAACTACCTTTGCACCCGTAAAATAAAAGCGGGATGTAGCTCAGCCCGGTTAGAGTACGCGTCTGGGGGGCGTGTGGTCGCTGGTTCGAATCCAGTCATCCCGACTAAAGCTGAGAGAAAAGGAGTTAAGTCTATGGCTTAACTCCTTTTTTTGCTCTTTATCACTTTCCTAAAACAATAAGGCAGTAGAAATTCCGACTCATCCGATATTCATGGGGGATAGCCTTAAATCATGACAATAGATTAAAATTGATATATTTCCGTTTGAATTTAGTGCGGTCATTCCAGCCTATTTTAGCCATTATTTCTGTTAATGGTTGCTTAGTGCCGACTTATCGGTGCATGCTCTGTGAGTTCAAAGTCTTTTGGGGCACGATTGTTTATCGGAGTAGGGAGGCCTAGCTGTTTGATAGAGTGCCATTGGCTCCTGAAGTGAATAACTAACGGCTTGTCGAATGAATAACTAGCGGCTATATATAGCCGCTAACTAACGGCTCGGGAAGTGAATAACTGATCACTTGGAAAGCCTTCTACGGCCTGCGAAATCAAGTATGCGTTAACCTAGAGGAGGATTCTTGGAAATTATATTATATATGTACACGTACATTAAAGAATATGATGTATATGAATAGGCTTTAGTAATACATACCAATAATATCAAGGACTGATTTATCTGATAAAACGGCTAGTCTAAACGATCGTTTTAATTTGTCATTTGCAAAGGTACGCGTTTCTTTGATACCTGCAACCCTTCCGAGCTATTTTTTTTATCCCTTATTCGCTTTCTTATCAATAGGATAGCCTATCCTTTACGAAACAACCGATTCCGTAAACGAACCTCCCGTTTTCCCTCTTCAAAAACGCAAGATCTAAACGATGGTCTAGACTAGTCGTTTTGGTATGGCGAAGGATAATTAAAGAGTTGAGAGATATTTAATTAACACTATTATTAATATTTAAATTAGAGATTATGAACAAGAAGTTTTTTACTTTGGCGGTTAGTGTCCTGCTAACCTCGGCGTTTACCTCTGTCTCTGCTATTAATACAACTACATCTCCGGATAAAGTTGTAGCTGCAAATGGCACGAAGGATGATGGCCATGAATTCAAATCAGGCAAGAAGTATTATGTAGCGATGACTGCTGCTGATGGTACTTTAACTGATGGAGAATTTGTATTAGGAATAAAGAATACGGATGGAACATTAAGTGCCACAACAGCTGCCGCGGAAAATGTTAAGTTTGATGACGAGAATATTGCTCAATATCTGTGGGTGGTAGAGAAAGCTGTAGGTACGGATGGTAAGACGTATTATACATTTAAGAATCCGGAAGCCGGGGCTTATTTGAGCTTTGATAAGAGCGGTAGCATGGTGACAAAAAAAACGGAAGCGGTAGCAGGTAAGGCTGATAAGTCTATTTATTTTTATTTTGCTTCAAATGCTAGTTATGACGGAAAGGGACAATCGCTTAACTCTGCGGCTAAGACTTCGGATAATGAATTAACTTTATCTGAAAATAGAATCGCTGTTGGCGCAAGTGGTAATAATAAAATCGTTCTGTTTGAGGCCGCTGAAAATACAATGACTGCTAAAGAGTTGAATAGTCAATATCTAGGAGATGGCTTCTCTTTGAAGTTCGCTAAGGAACCGACAGAAAATATTTTCAGCCAGACAGTAAAGGCATACAATTTAGCGGCGACTGTGGCTCCCAAGGCTGGTACTTATTTTGCGATATCAACACCTGCGGAAGGTATCAATACACCCGATGACTTTGAGGCTTCTACATTCATAGCGATTAACTTGGAGAAGAATTATGGCTTTAACGCCCTAGATCCTAAGGCTGGACAAGGTTATGAGTTTACGATAGTTGGTGGTAATGTGTTGAAGAAGGATGCTGACATTGAGAAAGATGAATTACCGGTAGAGAATGCGATGTTCACGGTGACAGAGAAATATCCTACAAATGATCCGGGTAAATATACTTTGACAATGTCCGCTACGGTTATTAAGGATGGAAAATATGATGCTGGACAGAATGTTGCTGTAGGTGTCGTAACGAATGCAGGCACTAATTATTTAACGACAACCTCGGTAAATGGTGCCACGGTAGCTCAGTTTGGCGCCTCTAATATTATTAAACCGGAATCGTTATTGAAGGCTGATGCTCCAGCTGTTTATCAGATCATGTTCACAAGTGGAGCAGATAAGGTAAGTGGTAACAATAGCTCAGAGTATGGTAAATATTTGCGAGTTAGTACGACTACCACCGGTGGTTCTACCACTTGGAGTTTGTTAGCTGATGGATCAGACTATACGATGATGAACGCTCCGATCGCTCAATGGACAATCGTTGGCGTAGATGAGAATGGATCATTTATCTTCCGTAACCGTGAGACAAATGTTGAGATCAAGCTAGGTTTGTATGATCAAAATAACGCTATCCTTGTTCATGGTGCTAAGATTTGTACAGGTAAATGGGATACTCCTGCAGATGTTACAGATGCGAAATTCATATATGGATATGTGAATAGAGCAAATGAGCATGTTTATTCCTCAACTCATGGCGAGATTAATGCTAAGAATATCCAATTAATCCCTGTAGAGAGTGTTGATCCGATGGCCGGTTTCTTGAATCTATCCGATGAGGCTATCGCTTATGGTCCGGTTAAATTGAATTTCAAGAAACAAGATTCCCGAATCGCCGATGATTTACTTTTGACAGTTGTTGATAATGATAAGGTTGAAGCTCATAAGCAAGAGGCCGGCTTTACTTTGTGGAATATCACTAAATTTGACAAAAGTGCAGCCGAGTTGAAAGCTGCTAAATCTGATACGATCCTGAACGTTAAGGGTTATGCTTATTGGGATGCCACTAAGAAATTAGTGAAGACTGTTGCTTCTGGTGATACGGTAGCCGTATTGTCTTATGCTTTCAATCCGGTTAATTCAGATAAATATTTGAAGGCTGATGCCTCTGCTATCGCTACCGTTACTAATTCTACTCCTATGGGTAAGTTTATATTCAAGCAGAACTTGGATGGTTCTTATTCCATGTTGAAGTCTGATAAGAAATATACCGATATGATTAAGGCTGATGGTAATGTCGCTAGCTTGAATACAGGAACAGGAAAGGTAGAGTTTAATTCTTCTACAATCTATGCTGATAAAGACAGTTATCGTGCAGTCTCCTTATTGCGTGAGGATATGGTATCCTTGAAAGGGGAGTTACGTCATGCGGCTTTCCAAGCTGTAAATGGTGGATTCATGGCTGTAGGTAAGGATATGCAGGCAGTGGTAGCTCCGGCTGACGCATCTGCGGAGAACTTGACATTCTGGTTGGATACCGCTGATGTCAATACTTACTTACCTTCGTTCTTCATCTCCAAAGGTATAGCGGAAAAGACGGAGAGAGCCTTCTTGTACAATGCGTATGACTCTGCTTATTATTATAGCACAGGTGCCGCAAGTGAGGTTAAGGATTTCAACTATATCATGAAAAACCAAGGCGAAGAAATAGTGAAAGCTATTTTCCGTCCTGCTACTTTGGTGAATGCAGATACACTGACTACTCAAGTGAAAGGTGAGACTGTGACTGTTGCGGCTGTCGCAAGTAAAGGCGTTTTGGCTGGCTTGAACAACTATAAGTTCAACATTGTATTGAAAGATGCCGCTACAGAAGGTGACTATGTGATTAGAAGCTTGTCTAATGCGCAGTATCTGTATAGTTTGAATGGAAAAATCGGTTTGACTAGCAATTTAAATGAAGCTTTGGTCGTAACCGTTGAAGATGGTATCATTCCGACCGGTAACGAGTCTATTGACAACGCTACTTCTTCTATCGTAGTAACAGGCAACGCCGGTTCTGTAACGATCCAAGGCGCTCAAGGCGAGACCGCTTATGTTCGCAACTTATTGGGTATGCCGTTGGCAGAGACAGTTGTCACTTCCGATAACGCTACGATCGCTGTTCCTGCCGGAATCGTTCTTGTAACGGTTGGCGACGAGACTGTAAAGGTTGTCGTTAAATAAGACATGTAAAGGAATAATGAAAAGATAAATCGAAAATCATTCCCGTGCGGATTATCCAAGTACCCCGAGAGGGCGAACAAGCGGGAATGGATTAATATTAATACTAAAGTAATAAATTAAAGTTCATCCGTAAGTACTTCCGTGAGGATGGAAACGGATCAAAGGCAAGGGGAGACAGTATTGCGCTGTTTCCCCTTATTTGTTGATAAGGGTAGATAAGGGTTTTGTTAGTGAAATGGACGGTATTCGATCTTTTTGATCGATATAAGGGGGATATCGTGACATACCCTTTTTGAGAGAGGTATGAAGTAGGGGAGATCGGAGGGGTATAAATAGCTTTTTTCATGCAAAAGGACCACTTTTTACACACGATAGGCGGTAAAAGGCAGTGCGACTAGTCGTGTTTGGCAACGCCAGTAGTGCCGTTGGGCATCGTAAACAGTCATGAATAGGGTTGTTAGTACTCATGAATGGGCATCGTAACCCTGTTATATCCCTGTCGTAACTCAATGAGATAGCCCGGATAAGCTATAGGATATGAATTAGGATGAATTAAATTCGCTAGGATAAAAGGCTGTTTTTAACTAATGCGGTATAAGACAAATGATTGCTAATATTTTTTCTCGTATTTGGGGATAAGCTGTACGTTTGCCCGAAAAAAGTGATTCTCCGGCAGTTGAGTTTACAAATTGACAAAATGCCAAGGTGCTTTTTTTGTGAGCTTATAGGAAGGGCTAGATCCGAAAACAAACCTTGATTTTAGAGAATGGCATGGGATAAATTCCATGCTTGTACGTGCTTTATTCCTTCTTTGGAAGGAAGCGGCAAATCATCGAGCGAGACAACGATCTTCTCGTAATTATCCTCAATGGCCTCTAACGAGGCATATTCCCGTTCGATGGTTTCTTTGTCGATTAGTAAATAAGTGGATTGGAGATAGATAACCCTCTCTCCTTTGATAGCGACGAAATCCACCTCTTTGTTCTTTATGCTGCCTACGTATATTTGATAGCCGGCCCTTAATAAATCTAGATAAATGAGGTTTTCTAGTTTATACCCAATGCCGTAGCCAAAGCCTTGATATAAATAATTGTTGAAACCTAGGTCATTGATGTAATACTTACAATTCCCGGCGATGGTCTCCTTTCCCTTGATTTGGTATTTCTCGACTTTATGTACCAAAAAAGTGTCCTCTATGTAACTAATGTAGGAGGCGATCGTATCATAGCTGGTCTTCCTTCCCGAGCTCTTGAAATAATTGGTGATATTCCGAATTGATATTAAATTAGATGCGTTATTTACCAGATAGACAAAAATGTCCTCAAGCAACTTAGCGTCTTTTATGTTTTGTCTTTGTATGATATCACGTAGTAATACGGTGTCTTTTAATGCGGATATATAATTTCTTTGTACTTCTGGTTGAGATAGATGGTATAATTCAGGCATACCACTACTTTGCATATATTCTAGGTAGTGTACCTTGTTGTTTTCTTTTTGGGTGATTCCAAGAAACTCTGTGTATGAAAAAGGATAGATGGCAAATTCCACATAACGTCCGGCTAATAACGTGGCGAGTTCTCCAGATAGCATTTTAGAGTTGGAACCACTGATGAATAACTCATATTCGGCGGTATAGTCTTGTGAGTATGAGTTGGCGAAGCGTTCCCATCCCTCTACATTTTGGATTTCGTCAATGAACAGATAGATACGACCTTGAGGATTTATTTGTTTTAAGTAGAGATTAAACAGGGAATCAAGATCTTCATTGGTTTTCAAAAAATAGAAGGCGGATAGCTCACAGTTAATGAAGAATATATTTCGGGGATTTACTCCACTATTGGCGAGATGGCTAGCTAACTGACGAAGGAGATAGCTTTTCCCTACGCGTCGC